>NZ_JCANSZ010000039.1:0-73070 GCF_059570535.1 Streptomyces sp. CNP082 | reverse complement strand
GCCACGGGAGTACCGGTCTACTTCTGTGACCCGCACTCGCCCTGGCAGCGCGGATCGAATGAGAACACCAACGGCCTGCTGCGGCAGTACTTCCCCAAAGGCACCGACCTGTCCGTCCACAGCCCAGAAGACCTCGAACACGTCGCCCAGCAACTCAACGGCCGACCACGCAAAACGCTCGGCTGGAGAACACCAGCCGAGCGCCTGCGTGATCTACTGACGACCACGTAAGCCATCAGGTGTTGCGAGGACCCCGAGAATCTGCCAATCTGCCCCCTGCCGCGGGCCCTTTCGTATGCCTGCTTCCGCCGATCGCGAGACCTCACACCGGATTGCCCCGGCATGTCTCACCTGTCTCGCCTCCCGACCAGGGCGTACGGGCCCACTGTGGGGCCGAGATTCAGCGGGCTCGGTTCAGCGCCGCCGCGATTCGCGCAGTGGCGGACTCATCAGCACCGTGCAGACACTTCGCGTAGACGCGGAACGGCACGGCGACGCATCCGCCGGTTGCCGCGTCGGGCTATTCGGGTACGACGACCGCGCGCCCGCGCAGCGTCCCGTCGTGCAGGCGCCGGTAGACCTCGGGTGCGTCGGCGAGGGAGAAGCGCTCGGTCTCGACGTGCACCTGGCCGGAGCGCGCCAGATCGAGCACCTTGACCAACTCCGACCGCGATCCCCCGTACGGGTACCGGACACTGGCGTCGTACGGCTTGGCCAGCATGCCGACCGGTGTGGTGGTTGCGCCGACCCCGACCAGTGTTGGCGACGAAGTCGAAGACGGCCGTGACGCCCGCGGTCCCGACGACTCGGTCGATGTGCGCGGCTGCCGTGTCATCGGAGAGGAAGGCGTGGTGCGCTCCGACGTCCTTGGCCCAGCATCATCGGCAGCGGATAGCCGAACTGGCCGTACTCGGCCTCGCTCAGACCCATCACGAACGAGTCCGAGTGGCATGCCCCGGCAGCGGTGGCGCGGATGCGTACCTGCCCGGGACCCGGCTCGGGCTTGGGCACTTCCTTCACCTCGGGCTCGGCACCGACTCGGGTGTACCGCAATGCCTTCATCCGCCTTCTCTTCCTGTCGGTCCCAGCGCCACTGCCGAAAACCGTGCTACGGAAAACTGCAGCACTCGCGCGCTGCGCCCTCAACCGCAGGGCCTGCGCTGCGGGCCGTCAACCGGCGGTCGGGAGGCTCCGAAGTCGAGACTGCCCGTGCCGGGGGTTTCCGGCGGTGCTGTAGCCATCCGGGTGAGGGGACGGCGCGACGCGGTTGCCCAGGCTCCATCGGTCCGGGGGCTCCATCAGTACGGGTTCGGGTGATCGGCGCGAGGCGGGAGGCGAGGTGGAGGCTGCCGGCGCTCCCCCCGCTGCCTCGGGCCCTCCAGCCGGATCATCTCGCACGGCACCACCGTGAGGTATCGGCCTCGGTACCCTCGCTCAGGCAGCGGCGATCACCCGATGGGAGGGGCAGGTGTCCGGTCTCGACATCGGCGACCCGCGTGAGGTGGGGGGCTATCTGATCGAGGGCAAGTTGGGCGCTGGCGGTATGGGGCGGGTCTACCGCGGGCGGTCGCCCGGTGGGCGCGTCGTCGCGGTGAAGGTCGCCCGGGCGGAGTTGGCCGCCGATCCCGGGTTCCGGGCGCGCTTTCGCAGTGAGGTCGAGGCGGCCCGCCGGGTGGGCGGTTTCCATACCGCGCAGGTCGTGGACGCCGACCCGGACGCGGAACCGCCGTGGATGGTGACGGCCTACATCCCCGGGCGTTCCCTGGACCAAGTGATCACCGAGGACGGCCCGTTGGGCGCGGGGGCCTTACGAGCGCTGGGGGCGGCGCTTGCGGAGGCCCTCCAGCCCATCCATGCCTGCGGTCTGGTCCATCGTGACCTGAAGCCCTCCAACATCATCATGGGTGAAGACGGGCCGCGGGTACTGGACTTCGGTATCTCCCGCGCGCTGGAGGAGACCCGGCTGACGGCAACCGACCAGGTGATCGGCACCCCGGGGTACCTTGCCCCCGAGCAGGTCACGGGAGGGCAGGTGGGTCCCGCCTGCGATCTGTTCGCGCTGGGGGCGGTGTTGGTGTACGCGGCCGGCGGCCGGGCCTTCGGTAAGGGTTCACCCATGTCGCTGATGTACCGGGTCGCGCACAACGACGCGGACGTATCCGTGCTCCCCCAGCCGATGAGACCGGTCGTCGCGCGCTGCCTTCGCCGCGATCCGTCCGCCCGGCTGACCCCGGCAGAACTCCTGACTGCGCTCAACAGTGCGTCCATGGACCACGCCGCGCCCACGACGCGCGGCAAAACGGCGCCGACCCCTCACGCACGAGATGACAGCGCTCCCACGCACCCGCCCACGGAGCTCGACGCTGCCGGGTCGGAGGGCTTCCAGCCGTTCTGGTTCGCCGTGCCGGAATACCGAGAACTGGCCGGTGAAGAAGGCAACCCGCTGTCACCGGCAGAAGAACTGCCCCCAGGCACATGGCACCTCGCCATCGGAGAACGGGGAGACGCACTCCTCGTACACACCCTCACCGGCCAACGCCGGCTCCTCCGCAACGCGAGGGGCATCCAGCGGGGCTAGGGCTCGGCAGAGGACCCGGTCGTCAGGGCAGCTCCCCTTTCCACGATCGGACCGGGTGAAAATGCGGGGGTTGTCCGGTTCGCCTAGATTCCGCACTGGACGGACCTGCACTCGGGGTATGTGAGCGGAGGATCGGTTATGGCGGCATGGACAGCCGACGAGCTTGACCGGATTGGTACCGCGGAGGAGCTGAACCTTCAGTCGCTGCGCGGTGACGGCAGTCTGCGTGATCCGGTGACCATGTGGGTCGTACGCGACGGGGACGACGTCTACGTCCGGTCCGTCAAGGGGGTGCAGGGGCCGTGGTTCCGGGGGACCCGGGCGCAGCTTGCGGGGCGGATCCGGGCGGGCGGGGTGGACAAGGAGGTCGCGTTCGTCGACGTCGGGGGCGGGGGTGAGACCGCGCCGCGGCTGGATGCCGCGTACCGGGCCAAGTACGGGCAGTATCCGGCGGACGTCTTCGACAGCGTCGTGACCCCGCAGGCCCAGGCCGCCACGATCCGGCTCGTGCCGCGCTGACCCGGCCGCCGCTCGCATCCCGCCCCCGGCGGGGGCGGCACGGGCCCGGAGCTGCCCTGCGGCAGGGAGGTCTGCGGCGTACGGCCCCGCTATAGGCTGCGTACACCTGTTCCTCCCGGAGGGAGCGCCGCCGTGATCGACACCACCGTCCCGCACATAGCGCGGGTGTGGAACTACTGGCTGGGCGGCAAGGACGACTACGAGGCCGACCGCCAGGCGGGCGAGCGCGTCAAGCAGGTGTTTCCGCAGATCACCGACATCGCGCGGGCCGACCGGGCGTTCCTCGGCCGCGCCGTACGGTTCCTCGTCGAGGAGGCCGGCGTCCGGCAGTTCCTCGGCATCGGGACCGGCCTGCCCACCGCGGGCAACACCCACGAGGTGGCCCAGTCGCTCGCGCCCGAGGCGCGGATCGTCTACGTCGACAACGACCCCCTCGTCCGCACCCGCGCCCGCGCCCTGCTCACCTCCTGCCCCGAGGGCGTCACCGACTGCGTCGAGGCCGACGCGCGCGACCCCGGGACGATCCTCGACGCCGCCGCGCAGACCCTGGACTTCGACCGGCCCGTCGCGGTCATGCTGCTCGGCGTCCTGCACTACGTGCCCGAGTACGACCGGACGCTCCAGGTCGTACGCCGGCTGCTGGACGCCGTGCCGTCCGGCAGCTTCCTGGTGATCACCCACGCCACCTTCGACACGGCACTGGGCGGTGCGGACGGCGCGGACGGCGCGGACGGCGCGGACGGCGCGGAGGGGAACGCGGAGGCCACCGAGTACTGGAACAAGAACGCGCCCATGCCCCTCGCGCACCGCGCCAAAGAGCTGATCACGGCCTACTTCGACGGGCTGGACCTCGTCGACCCCGGTGTGGTGTCCATGCCGCTGTGGCGCCCCGGGACGACGGCCTTCGGTGAGCCGCCGCCCCTCTTCGGCTGCAGCGGCGTCGGTCGCAAGCCGTGACCGGCCGGGTCGAGCTGACCTTTCTGTCGCAGGTCGCGTTCCGGGGGCAGGAGATCACCGCGCCGCGGGTACGGGCCCTGCTCGCCCTGCTCGCCGGGGAGCTGCGGGGCGGGTGCAGCGTGGCGCGGCTCGTGGACGGGCTGTGGGGGGACGGGCTGCCGGCCGATCCGGCGAACGCGCTGCGGATCCTGGTGTCCCGGGCGCGGGCCCAGGTCGGGGCGGATGTCGTCGTCAGCACCCCGGCCGGGTACCGGCTGGCGCTGACGGCGGAGCAGGTCGACACCGCGGTCGTCGTGGAGTGTGCCGGGCAGGCGGCGCGGGCCGCGCGGGGCGGGGACCACGCCGCGGCGCTGGCCGCCGCCGAAGAGGGGCTCGGGTGGTGGGACGCGGCGCCGGAGGCGTCGGGGGTGCCGGCGGATCCGGTGGCGGAGCTGCAGGCCGCGCGGGCGCCGGTGTACGGGGCTCTCGTACGGGCCCGGGCCCTCGCGCTCGCGCGGGTGGGCCGGCGCGCGGAGGCCGCGGCGCCGCTCGCGGAGGTCCTCGCCGGGGCGCCCCGCGACGAGGAGGTGCTCGCCGAGCTGCTGCGCGCCGAGGCGGCGGCGGCCGGGCCCGCGGCGGCGCTCGCCCGCTACGACACGTACCGGCGCGAGCTGCGCGACGACCTCGGCGCCGACCCGGGCGCCGCGCTCACGGCCGTCCACCAGGAGCTGCTGCGGGCCGGCGCGCCAGCCGTCCGCCACGGCGTGCCGCACGACCCGAACCCACTGCTCGGCCGGGACGACGACCTCGCGGCGGTGGACGCGCTGCTGCGCTCCTCGCGGCTGACCTCGATCACCGGGCCCGGCGGGCTCGGCAAGACGCGCCTCGCGTACGCCGTCAGCCGGCGGGCGGAGCAGCCGCTCGTGCACGTCGTCTCGCTGGCGGGCGTACGCGCGGACGAGGACGTGGCCGGGGAAGTGGCCTCGGCTCTGGGGCGTGCCTCGGCCCTGGGGGGTACGGCTCCGCCCGGCACCGAGGTGCACGCCGCCATCGTCGCCGCCTTCGGCGGGCAGCCCGCGCTTCTCGTCCTCGACAACTGCGAGCAGGTCGTCCGCGGCGCCGCCGACCTCGTACGGGACCTGCTGACCCGCGCCGCCGACCTCCGCGTGCTCGTCACCAGTCGCGCGCCCCTCGGCCTCAGCTCCGAGGCCGTCTACCACCTTCCGCAGCTCACCCCCGCGACCTCCGCCGAGCTCTTCGCCCAGCGCGCCCGCGCCGCCCGCCCCGGTGTCGCGCTCCCGCCCGCCGACGTCGCCGGGCTGTGCCGGCACCTCGACGGGCTGCCGCTCGCCGTGGAGCTGGCGGCGGCGCGGGTGCGGGTGCTGTCCGTACCGGAGATCGCGCGGCGCCTCGGCGACCGGTTCGCGTTGCTGCGCGGCGGGGCGCGGGACGCGCCCGAGCGGCACCGTACGCTGCACGCCGTCGTGGACTGGAGCTGGAACCTCCTTCAGGAGGACGCGCGGGCCGCCCTGCGGGCGCTGTCCGTCTTCCCCGGCGGGTTCACCGCCGAAGCGGCGGATCACCTGCTGGGCGACGGCCGCGGGGATGTGCTGGCGCTGCTGGAGCAGTTGGTGGACCAGTCGCTGCTCAAGGCCGCCGACACCGCCGCCGGGATCCGCTTCCACATGCTGGAGACGGTGCGGGAGTTCAGCGCCGCCCGGCGGGCGGAGGCGGGTGAGGAGGAGGCGGTCACCGACCGCTTCCTGGGCTGGGCGCGAGACTTCGGGGTCGCCAACCACGACGCGCTGTTCGGCCTCGAACCGCTGCGGCACTGGCCCCGCCTGCACGCGGAGCAGGACAACCTCGTCCTAGCCCTGCGCTACGGCCTCGCCCGCGCCGACCACGCCACCACCGCCGCGGCCGGCGCCGTCCTCGCCGGCGTCTGGGCCACCGACTCGGCGAGCTTCCACCGCACCTTCGCCCTGGCCGCCGACACCGCCTGGCCGATGTCGCACTACCGCCCCGACCCCCGCCACACCGAAGTCACCCGCACCCTGTGCGCGGTGAACACCGCCGCCCCGTTCATGGGCTACGGGCCCCTCCACCCGCGCCATCTCGCCACCCTGCGCCGGCTGCCGCCCGCCGAGCCGGACACCCTGCTGCGGGCGCTCGCCGTCGTGCTGTGCGCCGTACCGGACATGCGCGCGCCCCGCTACGAGGCGCTGGACGAACTCCGCGCCAGCGACGCGCCGTTGCTGGCGGGCATCGCCGAGTGCGTCGCCAGCTATCTCCTGGAGCACGCGCACGAGCCGGCGCGCGCGCTGGCCGCCGCGCGCCGGATGCTCGCCGCGGTCGACGCCGTCCCCAACCCGTCCCTCAGCCTGCTGGCCCACTCCCGCTGCAGCGAATTGTGCATGGAGGCCGGGCTGGGCGAGGAGGCGTACAGGCACCTGCTGGCGGCGCTGGACGCGATGGTGCACCTGAGCGACCAGTCGCCGACGACGGGCCTGCGGCGCGGGCTGGTGCTGGCGTGCCTGCAGCGGGGGAAGCCGGACGAGGCGGAGCAGTGGCTGCGGCGGGTGGAGGAGGCGCGGTCGCCGGCGGAGCCGCCGCAGTCGGTGGCGGCCGATACGGGGGCGTGGGGGGAGATCGCGCTGTTGCGGGGGCTGACGGAGCTGGGGCTGAAGCGGTGGCGTACGGCGGTGGCGCAGTTGCGCGCCGCCGACCTGCCCTACGCCCGCCTCGCCGACCCGTCCGCGGCCTCGCCCGGCTCCCCGCCCGGCGACCGGCCCGCCGCCGCGCCCGCCGACCCGCGCGTCGCCCCGGCCGCCGACCTGCCCGCCGACCTGCCCGCCGACCCGGCCGCCGACCCCATGGCCGACTCCTGGGCCCTGCACCTCGCCGCCACCGCCGTCGCCGCCCACGCCCACGCCGGCCGGCTGGAGCCCGTCGCCGAGCTCGTGTCCGAGCTGGAGGGCCGGTTCCGTACGCTGCTCGCCGCGGACCTCCGCGCCGACGGGCAGGTCCCCGGAGAAGCCGGGGTCGACGGCACCGCCGTGCTGTGCCTGGGCCTCGTCCGCCTCGCCGCGGGCGGGGCCGACGAGGAATCGGGCGTACGGCTGCTGGCGCTCGCCGAACGGCTCTGCGTGCCGCAGTCGTTCCACCCCACGCTCTCCGCCGACCGCGCCCGCCGCGCCGCCGAGAACGCCAACGGGGCGGCGTACGCCGACGCGGTGTCGGAGTACGCCGCCCTGGGGCGGGACGAGCTGCGCGAGGTGGCCCGCGGGCTCATCGGGACTACTTCGGGTCGCGGTTGAACGACGCCTTGGACCACAGGTAGCCGAGCACGGTCAGCCCCAGGCACCAGCCGACGGCCAGCCAGCCGTCGTGCCCGATCTCCGTGCCCAGCAGCAGCCCCCGCAGGGTCTCGATGGCCGGCGTGAAGGGCTGGTACTCGGCGACCGGCTGGAACCACCCCGGCATCGCGTCGAGCGGCACGAAGGCGCTGGACAGCAGCGGCAGCAGGATCAGCGGCGTGGCGTTGTTGCTGGCGCCCTCGGCGTTCGGGCTGACGAGCCCCATGCCGACGGCGATCCAGGTCAGCGCCATCGCGAAGAGCGCCAGCAGCCCGAAGGCGGCGAGCCACTCCAGCGCGGTCGCGTCGGTGGAGCGGAAGCCTATGGCCACGGCGATGGCGCCGACGAAGACCACGCTGGCCAGGGCCTGGAGCACGCTGCCGAGGACGTGGCCGATGAGCACGGAGCCGCGGTGGATCGCCATCGTACGGAAGCGGGCGATGATGCCCTCCGTCATGTCCATCGCTACGGAGACGGCGGTGCCGACGGTGGTGCTGCCGATGGTCATGAGCAGCAGGCCGGGCACGACGTAGGCGACGTAGACGTCGCGGTCCGGGGTGCCGCCGGCGAGGCCCGCGCTCATGGTGTCGCCGAAGACGTAGACGAAGAGCAGGAGCAGCATGACCGGGGTGAGCAGCAGGTTGAGGGTCATGGAGGGGTAGCGCCTGGCGTGCAGCAGGTTGCGGCGCAGCATGGTGGACGAGTCGCGGACGGCGAGGGCGAAGGTGCTCATCGGGCGGTTTCCTTCTCGGGCGTGGTCTCGGGCGTGGTCTCGGGCGTGGCAGTCAGGGCGAAGAAGACGTCGTCCAGGTCGGGGGTGTGGACGGTGAGGGTGTCGGCGTGCACGTCGGCGGCGTCCAGCCAGTCGAGGATCGCGCGCAGCTCCCGCTGGGTGCCGTCGCTGGGGATCTGCAGGGTCAGCGCCTGGTCGTCGCGTACGGTCTCGCGCAGCGCGCCCGCGGCCCGCTCGTACGCCCCGGGGTCCTCGAACCGCAGCCGCACGTGGCCGCCGGGGACGAGCCGCTTCAGCTCCTCGGCGGTGCCGTGGGCGACGATCTTGCCGCCGTGCAGCACGGCGATGCTGTCGGCGAGTTCGTCGGCCTCTTCGAGGGTCTGGGTGGTGAGGAAGACGGTGACGCCGTCGGTCAGCAGCTCGCGGACGATCTGCCACATGTTGTGCCGGGAGCGGGGGTCGAGGCCGGTGGTCGGCTCGTCGAGGAAGATGATCCGCGGGCTGCCGACGAGCGTCATGGCGAGGTCGAGACGGCGCCGCATGCCGCCGGAGTAGGTGGACACGGGCTTGGCGGCGGCGTCGGTGAGGTCGAAGCGCCGCAGCAGCTCGGCGGCGGTCCGGCGGCCGTCGCGGCGCGACAGGTGGTGCAGGTCCGCCATGAGGAGCAGGTTCTCCTCGCCGGTGATGAGGTTGTCGACGGCGGAGAACTGGCCGGTGACCCCGATGGCGGCGCGTACGGCGTCGGGGTGGACGGCCGGGTCGTGCCCCGCGATGCGCACGTCGCCGGCGTCGGCGGTGATGAGGGTGGACAGGATTTTCACGGCGGTGGTCTTGCCGGCGCCGTTGGGGCCGAGGAGGGAGAAGACGGTGCCTTCCGGCACGTGCAGGTCGATGCCGTCCAGGACGGTCTTGTCGCCGTACGCCTTGCGCAGCCCGGTGGCGGCGATGGCGGGTGAGTCGGTGGTCGTCGTCATGCCCCGTAACCTGCGGGGCGCGGCGCTCAACGGCCTTTCAACGCGATTTCAGCGGTGGCCGGCCCGCGGAAAGCCGGTGAAACGCGCTGGTCGCGGCGGGCGCGGCACCGGGTTGTGATGCCACCATGACGCCCCTCAGACAACCATGACATGAATCACACCCTTGCCGGGCCTATTAACCCAAATGACCGATTCTCGGGTCTAGTTCAGGCATGCGGTCACCGCTAGATTCCTCCGCTGTCACTCTGCGTTCTCAGGGGAGGGTCTTGTGAGCCTGTGTTTCTTACCGTTCAAGAAGTACGCGGACTTCAGCGGCCGGGCGCGCCGGCGGGAGTACTGGTCGTTCATGCTGCTCACCGTGCCCCTGTTCGCCGCCCTCTGGCTGGCGGCGCGCCTGTCCGGGTCGCTCGCCCTCGCACTGGCGACCACCGGCTACTTCCTGGCGACCTTCCTGCCCTCGCTCGCGGTGAGCGTCCGACGGCTGCACGACTCGGGCAAGTCGGGCTGGTGGGTTCTTCTGGGGTTCCTGGGCCCGGGCTACATCGTGTACCTCGTCCTCATGCTGCGGAGCAGTGCTCTGGGGGACAACCGGTATGGACCCCATCCGAAGCCCGCTCCGATCCCGGCGCACGACGTTCCCCTGCCTCCGGCGGGCGGCGTCCCGCGCACCGAGGGGGCGTGAGTCTCGTACGCCTGGGGTGTGGCGGCAGCGACTCATCTCCGCCGCGCCGGGTGAGACGGCGTTCGTGGTCGGGCTCAACGCCTCGGCGATCTATACCGGCATCGGGCTCGGGACGCTGCTCGGCGGGGTGCTGCTGCCGCTCGGCACGGCGGAGGCCACGACGGCGGGGGCGGCGCTCGCGGTGGCGGCGGGGGCGTGGCTGGCGGGGACGCGCCGGTATCGCTGAGCGGGGGGGCAGGGTGGGCGGCCGGGGGTGAGGCGGCCGGGGCGCGGGAGCCTGCCGGGGCGCGGGAGCCTGCCGGTACGCACCGCCCCGTACGAGACGCCCAACCCCTCGGCGGGCACGCGCAGTTGGCGGAAATCCACGACCGGGCGCGCCGAGGACTGTCGCCCTGACGCACTCTGCATGCGGCGGCGGTTGTGCTGCAATCGACTATGGCCACGACCACCGGTGGAACCCCACCGTCCGCACGGGGCGAGCCCGCGCACCGGATGCGTACCGAGGTAGAGCGGTTACGTGACGAGGCGATCCGGCAGGGCCGACTCGCCCACCGCAGGGCCGAGTTCTGGGCCAAGGCCGACATCGCCCTCGGCTTCCCCGCCGCCCTGCTCGCCGCCGTCTCCGGCACCGCCGCGCTGGCGTCCGCGGACGCGCGGGTGCCGGCGGCGCTGGGCTCGCTGCTCTCGGCGGGGTTCGCGGCGGGGGCGGCGTTCCTGCGGAGCGAGCGGCGGCGGGTGGCGAACAAGTGCTCGCGGCAGGCGTGGGCGGCGGTGGAGGCGAAGGCGACCGTGCTGCTGGCGCGGGAGCGGATCCGTACGGCGGATCTGGCCGAGCTGTTCGAGCTGCGGCAGACGGCACTCGCGGCGTACGAAGGCGAAGAGAACCTCCGGGCTTGACGGACGAAGCTGACGGGCCTCGCGGAGCTGCTACGGGACCGGTGACCCGGGCCCGTACCTACTCCGTACCGCCCACCGACGGCAGATAGCGCGGCGCCCGCCACGCGTCCAGCCGGCTCTCCACCGCCCCGCCCAGCGTCAGCAGCTCGGCGTCCTGCCGGTCGCCGGCCATCAGCAGCAGCCCGACCGGCAGTTCACCGACGAACCCGGCGGGCACCGACAGCGACGGATACCCCGGACACCGCGGCCGGCGTGGACGACGGGATCACGTCGTTGTCGCCGCGTGCGCAGTCCGTCGTCCACGCGGGCGGGTTCGTGGGCGCGGCGATGGCGTCCAGGCGGTGGGCGGCCATCGTCTCGTCGATGGAGCGCCGCGACAGGTCGTTCAGCTCCGCGCGCATCGCCTGTAGCGGCGTACGACGAGAGTGAGGTCCGTACCGACTCGTCCTCCGCGAGGGCGGCGAGGGTGAGCGCGGTGGCGGTGAGGGAGCCGCGGTCCATGCGGCGTTGCAGCTCGGGGATGGTGACGGTGTCGAGGTCGACACCGAGGGCATCGGGTGCGGGCGCGGGCGCGGGTGCCGCGGGGGCGGGGCGGGGTGGGGCGGCGTGGGCGGACGGGCCGGGCAGACCGGTGGGCCCCGCGAGGAGGGCCCCGGCGGCGAGGACGGCGACGAGTGTGGCGGTGCTCCTGCTCCCCATGGGGCTCAGCGCACTGCAGCCCCGGGGGGAGCACAAGGGGGCGTGCCGGTACGGGCGGGGTGTGAGGGGTCGGGGCGAGGTCGTACGACACGGGAGAGCGGCGGGGCGGCACGTTCGCGCGCGCCACGGCACGTACCAACGCGACCCCGTGCCACCGCAGCACGCACAACGCCGGGGGCGCGGCGCCTCGTCCCGTACGGCGCGGGCTCGGGTGCGTACGCCGTCGGCTTACGCCGTTCCCGCGCCCGCCACCGCCGCGACCGCGTCCAGCACGGGGGTGCCGCCGCCGACCAGTTCCAGCGTCAGCCCCGCCGTCCGCGGCTCGTCCAGCAGCGCTGCCAGCACCGCCGCCACGTCGTCGCGCGCGACCTCCGAACGGCCCGTCCGCTCGGCGAGGTTGACCAGACCGGTGCCCGCGTCGTTCATCAGCCGGCCGGGGCGCAGGATCGTCCAGTCCAGACCCGCCCGGGCCCGTACGTCGTCGTCCGCGACTGTCTTCGCCCGCAGGTACGCGGCGAAAACCGGGTCTGTGCCGGACGGCGGCTCACGGTCGGTGCCCATGGCGGAGACGACGACGAAGCGCCGCACACCGGCCGCCTCCGCGGCGTCGGCGAAGAGCACGGCGGCGCCGCGGTCGACGGTGTCCTTGCGCGCCTCGCCGCTGCCGGGTCCCGCACCGGCGGCGAACACCGCGGCGTCGGCGCCTTCGAGGTGCCGGGCGACCTCGTCGACGCCGGCGGACTCCAGGTCGCAGACGACCGGTTCGGCGCCTGCGGCCCGCAGGTCGTCGGCTTGCTCCGGGCGGCGGATGAGACCGGCGACTTCGTCGCCCCGGGCGGTGAGGAGCCGCTCCAGCCGCAGGGCGATCTGACCGTGTCCTCCAGCGATGACGATGCGCATGAGTCCGACGTTAACGCCTGACGGCCCACGGCGCGCGGCGTGCACCGCACGGCAGTTGGCCGGGACCGGGCATCCGTGTCCCCCGTTTCCCCCTCATGCCCCACCCCTGTCCCCCCACATGCATGTCCCCCTCACACCCGCCCAAGGGTATGCGGCTCCTCTGACAACGCCGGCGTCCGACGGCCGGGCGGCGACGCCGCGGCTCCCCCCGGCCGCGGCCTCCCGTGCCCCCTCAGCCCGCCGTACGCCGCAGGCCCTGGCGCGGCAGGGCCGGTTCCGCGGAGCCGCTGCCGGAGCCGCAGTACTCCCGTACCGCGCTCGTACGGGCCACCACCCGGCCGCGGTGGATCACGATCCGGCTGTACCCCAGCGACAGCGCGCCCGCGACGGAGTCCCCCCGTACCGCCAGCAGCTCCGCGGGAAAACCCGCCTCCACCCGCACCTCCGGCAGCCCCAGCACCGCGCGCGCCTGTCCGGCCACCGTCGCGTACGCCGCCGCCGGGCCGGTCTCGCCGGTGGCGGCGAGGAGGTACGCGGACTGCAGCGGGTCCCCGCGCCCCACCGGGTTCGCGGCGTCGCGTACGGCACCGGTCCCCGCCGCGACGCGCACCCCGGCGGCGCGCAGCAGCCGCACGGGGGCGTGCGCAAACGGCCGCACCCCCGCACCGCAAGCCGGACCACCGCCCCCCGCCTCCCGCACCGCACCGCAGTCCCCCTGCGGCAGGCACACCACCGCCACCCCCGCACCGGCCAGCCGCTCCGCCACCCCCGCCGCCGTCTCGTACGGCACCCGCGCCAGCCCGCCGCACGGCCCGACAGCCACCCCCGCCCCGCACCGCAGCTCCCCCGCCACCGCCGCCACCCGGTCGAGCCGTGCGGGGTCCGCACCGTCGCAGTGCAGATCGACCGCGCACCCGTACTCCGCGGCCACCCGCAGCACGGCCTCCGTATAGCCCGCCGGGTCCGGGTCCAGGTCCGGGCAGCCGCCGAGCGCGGTGGCGCCCATGGCGACGGCGTCGTGGAGCAGCGCCCGGCCCCCGGCCCCCGCGACGCCGGTCAGCACCGGGGCCGCGGCCACCACCGCGACGTCGGTGAGCCCGCGCAGCGCGGCGCGGGCGGCGAGCACGGCGCGGAGATTGTCGAGCCCGGCGCCGCCGCCGATACGGACGTGCGTGCGCAAGGCGGTCGCGCCGTGCCCGAGTTGGAGGAGGGCGGCCTCGACAGCCCGCCGCTGCATGCCGGCCACAGCAGACCCCGAAGACCCCGAAGACCCTGAAGACGCCGGAGACCCCCAAGAACCCGAAGAACCAGAAGACCCCGAAGAACCAGAAGACTCCGGAAAATCAGGAGACCCGGAAGCCTCAGCAGCACTCCCCTCACCGCCCCCGCCCCCACCCCCACCACCCCCCACCCCCGTCAACGCCATGTCCAGGTGCCCGTGCGCCTCCACCGGCGCCGGCAGCAGCAGATACCCGCCGAGATCCACCCGCGCCCCGCACCCGCCCGCCCGCCCCGCCAGGCTGCCCGCCGCCCCCACCGCCAGGATCCGGCCGTCCCCGAGACGTACGTCCACCGTCCTGCCGTCCACGAGTCGTGCGCTGCACAGCACAGATGTTCCGTCACCGCCCGGGGCGGATCCGTGCCGAGGCTGCTGCGGAGGGCTGCTGGCGGGCATGTGACTCCTGCGGGCAGGTCAGGGTAAACATCCCCGATGTGAGCAAAATCGCACAATCAAGATCAGAAAGCGTCGGTCTGCACCAGACGGCGCGAACGAGCCTAGGTGGGGCAGGCCCGCGCGCCCCGGAGGAGGGGAGAGGAGGGGATAAGTCGTACCGGCGCGGCAACCCGCAGGTCCGCCCACCGGCGGCGATCGGCACGTACGAGCGAGCGCGATCAAGGACGGGTTACTGATTTCACGTTCGGCCGCTCAGCGTGTAGTGTCTTCATCGCTCGCCCCAATAGCTCAGTCGGCAGAGCGTCTCCATGGTAAGGAGAAGGTCAACGGTTCGATTCCGTTTTGGGGCTCTGATGCGGTTCGCACCTCGCTATCCTGGGAGGAGCAGAGCATCGCAGCGGTGTAGCTCAGTCGGTAGAGCAAGCGGCTCATAATCGCTGTGTCACCGGTTCAAGTCCGGTCACCGCTACTCACCTCAAGTAGCCGATTGCAGGCTCGAACCCTCGATCGGCTACTCTTTCTGCGTTGAAGAGAAGCTGTCCGTTCGTCAAGGAGCACTCACGTGGCTGCCACAGACGTCCGCCCGAAGATCACGCTGGCCTGCGTGGAGTGCAAGGAGCGGAACTACATCACCAAGAAGAACCGGCGTAACAACCCGGACCGTCTTGAGATGAAGAAGCACTGCCCTCGCTGCAACGCCCACACGGCGCACCGCGAGACCCGCTGAACGCAGGCCATCGAACCCCTCGTCCCACCCGGGACGAGGGGTTCGCCGCGCTTCACCCCGCACCACACGCCCCCGCCAGACGCGCCCCGGACGCCTCCAGGAGGGTTCATGCCACTCGATCAGTCCTTCGTGGGCCGGAGTTATCCGCCCACCGCCCCCTACGAGGTGGGCCGGGAGAAGATCCGCGAATTCGCGGAGGCGGTGGGCGACGCGAATCCCGCCTACACCGACCCGGAGGCCGCGAAGGCCCTGGGCCACCCCGACGTGATCGCCCCGCCGACGTTCGTGTTCGCGATCGCCTTCCGGGCGGCGGGGCAAGTGATCGAGGACCCGAAGCTGGGGCTGGACTACAGCCGGGTGGTGCACGGGGATCAGAAGTTCGCGTACAGCCGTCCCGTACGGGCCGGGGACCGCCTCTCGGTGACGACGACGATCGAGTCGATCAAGTCGATGGCCGGGAACGACATCATGGACGTGCGCGGCGAGGTCCATGCCGTCCACGACGACGGCGCCGCCGGCGAGCACGTGGTGACGACGATCATCAAGCTGGTGGCCCGAGCCGCCGAGGAGGGCTGAGGGCCGATGGTGGCGAAGGTGGCGTACGACGCCGTCGAGGCCGGCACGGAGCTGCCGGCGCAGTCGTTCCCGGTGACCCGCGAGACGCTGGTGCGCTACGCGGGCGCGTCCGGGGACTTCAACCCGATCCACTGGAACGAGCGGTTCGCCAAGGAGGTCGGGCTGCCGGATGTGATCGCGCACGGCATGTTCACGATGGCCGAGGCGATCCGGGTGGTCACGGACTGGGCGGGCGACCCGGGCGCGGTGCTGGACTACGGGGTGCGGTTCACCAAGCCGGTGGTGGTGCCGGACGACGGTGTGGGCGCGGTGATCGAGGTGTCGGGGAAGGTCGCGCAGAAGCTGGACGACGAGGCGCGTACGGTCCGGGTGGACCTGACGGCGACGAGCGGCGGGCAGAAGGTGCTGGGGATGTCGCGGGCCGTGGTCCGGCTGGCATAGCGAGGACCGGCGCAGCAGGCGCTAAGACAGCAGGCGCTAAGACAGCAGGCGCTGAGACAGCAGGCACTGAGACAGCACGCGCCGGGACAGCAGACGCCGGGACAGCAGACGCCGGCGTCACGGGCGCCAGCGCAGCGCGGGTGCCCGAGCCAGGACACACGCTCGGGGGCCGGTCCGCACGGGCCGCGCTTGACAAGTTAGTGAGTGGCCAATAACTTACTGCCCATGGCACGCATGAGCGCAGAGGAGCGGCGTGAGAGCGTCATCCGCGCGGCGATCACGGAGTTCGGCCGGGGCGGCTACCACGGCACGTCGACCGAGTCCATCGCCAAGCGGGTCGGCGTCTCCCAGCCGTACCTCTTCCGCCTCTTCCCCAACAAGCGCGCCATCTTCCTCGCCGCCGCCCTGCGCTGCATCGAGGACACCGGCACCGTGATGCGCACCGCCGCCGAGGGCCTGTCGCCGGAGGAGGCGCACAAGGCGGTGGCCGTCGCGTACCAGCAGATGATCGAGAACCGCGACCTGCTGCTCATGCAGATGCAGATGTACGTCGCGGTGGCCTCGGCCGAGTCGTCGGGCGACCACGAGTTCGGCAAGCCCATCCGGGCCGCCTGGTCCGAGCACCTCTACGACTTCTCACTGCTGACATTCGAGGGCGACACCGCGGAGACCACCACCTTCCTCGCCTTCGGGATGCTGATCAACACCCTGGTCGCGCTCGGCTACCCGCCGGACGACCGGGTCTGGGACGGCTTCTGGCCCGAGACCAAGCCGAGCAAGCCGAGCACGTAGTCACACAGTCACGCAGTCACGCAGTACCGAAACCCCCGCGCATACGCATGGGCGCGAAAGTTATTGAGTAATAACTAATCAGGAGGGAACCATGTCCGCCACCGACACGGCCCCGGCCGCGGCCCCGCTGCCGGCCCCCGCCGGGCGCCGCCTCGGCCCCGTCTTCTGGGCGCTGCTCCTCACCAGCCTCGCCAGCTTCATGGGCGCGCTCGACAACCTCGTCGTCACCACCGCGCTGCACGCCATCCGCGACGACCTCGGCGGCGGCCTCGAGGACCTGGAGTGGACGGTCAGCGCGTACACGCTCACCTTCGCCGTCCTCCTCATGCTCGGCGCCTCGCTCGGCGACCGCTTCGGCCGCCGCCGGATGTTCGCCGTCGGCATCGCCGTCTTCACCGCCGCCTCCGCCGCCGCCGCGCTCTCCACCGGCATCGACGCCCTCGTCGCCGCCCGCGCCGTGCAGGGCCTCGGCGCCGCGCTGCTGATGCCGCTGTCGCTGACCCTGCTCTCCGCCGCCGTACCGGCCGCGCGCCGCGGGATGGCGCTCGGCGTCTGGGGCGCGGTGCAGGGGGTGGCCGTCGCGTCCGGGCCACTGGTCGGCGGGGCGCTGACCGAGCACATCTCGTGGCACTGGATCTTCTGGCTGAACGTGCCCGTCGGCCTCGCCCTCATCCCGCTGGTCCGGCTGAAGCTGGCCGAGAGCCACGGCCCCAACGACCGCCTCGACATCCCCGGCACCGTGCTCGCCAGCACCGCGCTCTTCGGCCTCGTCTACGCCCTGGTGCGCGGCAACACCGACGGCTGGACCGCCGGCCCCGTCCTCGCCGGGCTGATCGCGGCGCCGGTGCTGCTGGCCGCCTTCGTCGCGTACGAGCAGCGCGCCGCGCACCCCATGATGCCCATGCGCCTCTTCCGCAACCGCAGCTTCAGCGCCCTCAACGCCGGGAGCGTGCTGATGTCCCTCGGCATGTTCGGCTCGATCTTCCTGCTCAGCCAGTTCCTCCAGGACGTCGGCGGCTACTCGCCGCTGGAGGCGGGCCTGCGGATGCTGCCGTGGACCGCTATGCCGCTGGTCGTCGCCCCGATCGCCGGGTTGCTCTCCGACCGCATCGACGGCCGGCCGATCATCGTCGCCGGGCTGGCGCTGCAGGCGCTCGGCCTCGCGCTCTTCGCGCTGGCGGCCGAGGTCGGCTTCTCGTACGGGGCGATCCTGGCTCCGCTGACGGTGAGCGGCATGGGTATGGCGATGACCTTCGCGCCCTCCGCCAACGTCCTGCTCTCCAGCGTCCGCCCCGAGGAGCAGGGCATCGCGTCGGGCGCCAACAACGCGCTGCGCGAGCTGGGCGGCGCGCTGGGCATCGCGGTGCTGGCGGCGGTCTTCTCCGCCCAGGGCGGCTACGAGACGGGGCAGAGCTTCGTCGACGGCCTGACGCCGGCGCTGTGGGCCGGTGCGGCGGCGGTGGCGGCGGGCGCGGTGGTCGCGCTGCTGCTCCACAGGCACCGGCCGGCGGCGGCGCAGGCCGCCGCGTCGTCCGCCGCCGTCACGGCGGCGGAGGCGGACGCGGCGGAGGCGGACGCGGCGGAGGCGGACGCGGCGGAGGCGGACGCGGCGGAGGCGGACGCGGCGGAGGCGGACGCGGCGGAGGCGGACGCGGCGGGCGGGCAGGCCCGTACCCCGGTCGGCGTCTGACCGGACCCCGTGACCGTGACCGCGACCGGAACCGCCCCGCGCCACCCCGCGCGGGGCGGTTCCGTGCGCGCTGCGTTTTCGTCCCGCCGCTTCCCGTGCCGATACTTGTCCTGACGGACCGCGACCTGACACGACGGCCCGGGAGAGGCATCGACCATGAAGCTGTTCAACCTCCTCTTGAACGTCCTGTGGCTGATCTTCTGCGGAATCTGGATGGCGATCGCCTACACGATCGCCGCGCTGGTGTGCTTCATCCTGATCGTCACGATCCCCTTCGGCATCGCGGCGCTGCGCATCGCCGGCTTCGTCCTGTGGCCGTTCGGCCGTACGACGGTGGAGCGGCCGGGCGCGGGGACGCCGTCGCTCATCGGCAACGTCGTCTGGGTGATCTTCGCCGGCTGGTGGCTGGCCCTCGGCCATCTGATCACCAGCATCCCGCTGTTCCTGTCGATCGTCGGCATCCCGTTCGGCTGGGCCAACCTGAAGCTCATCCCGGTCTCGCTGATGCCGCTGGGCCGCGAAGTGGTCCCGACGGACGAGCGGTTCGGCTACGCGCGCACGCACGCCCCGCGCTGACACCGGGGGCTTCCCGCCCTGACAGGGGGTGGTTCACCGCGCCCGCGTTCTCTACGCTCCGGCTCCGACGACTTGTATCCGCTTTGTATTCGCGGCTCCTTGAATCGGCGGATCACCGATGACAAGGGGAGAACCGTGCGCAGACGCATCCGCCGGCTGCCGGCCGCGGCCGGGACCGCAGCCGGAGCCGGAGCCCGAACCGTGACCAGGACCGGGCCGAGGTCCGTCCGTCTCGCCGTCGTCGCCGCCGTCGCCGCCGTGACCTCGCTGGCGATCGGCAGCGCCGCCGGTTTACCGCTCCCCGCCGCGGGCGCCTCCGAGGCCGCGCCGCAGACGGCCACCGGCACCGGTGAGGTCTCCCCGATGGCGCACGAGTCGTCCTTCCAACTGGCCGACCCCGACACCGTACGGGCGAAGGACGGCAGGTTCATCACGTACGGCACCACCGTGCCCGCCGGGCGCGGGCAGCGGTGCGACGGCGCCACCGGGCGGCTCTACGTCCCCGTACTCGTGCACGGCTCCGGCAACACGGTCGGCATGACCAACTGCGCCTCCGGCGACGCGCTGCCCGGCGGGCCCGGCGCCTGGGCCGAGCCGGGCGGCGCCATCTGGGCGCCCGGGGTGGCCCGTTACGGCGACCGGTACTTCATGTTCTACACCGCCTCGCGCAAGGGCTCCGGGCAGAAGTGCATCGGCCGGGCGGTCTCGTCGTCCGCCCGCGGCCCGTTCCGCAACGCCGGCGAGTGGGCCTGCCCGCCGGGCGGGCGGTGGGCGATCGACGCCAACCCCTTCGTCGGCGGCGGCTCCCTGTACGTCACGTACCGGGACGACGCGATCGCGTCCGGCGCCGAGACCGGCATCTCGACCGTACGCACCGACAGCGAGGGCCGGGCCGTCTGGAGCACCCGCAGGGACGTGCTGAAGAGCACCGACATCACCTGGGACACCCGCGGGACCAGCGGCGGCACCCACGTCGTCGAGAACCCGTCGATGTGGCGGCGGGCCAACGGCACCTGGTACCTGATGTACTCCGGCAACAACTGGGACAGCGCCCGCTACTCCACGGGCATCGCCGAGTGCGGCACCACGCCGCTCCCCTCGTCGCGCTGCAAGCCCCTCCGCAACGGCGTGGAGCGCCCGTACTTCGGCTACACCGGCTCCGGCGGCCTCGGCCCGTACCGCGGCCTGCCCGGCAACCACCGGGGGCCGGGCGGCATGGACGTCTTCGCCGTGCCTGACGGCAGCTTCCGGGTGGTGTGGCACTGGTGGGACGGCGGCCCCCGGTACCTGATCAACGGCGCGCTGCGTCTCAACGACGGCGGCTACTACGTCCAGTAGCGACCCGGCCGGACACCCGGCACCCGTACGGCACCCGTACGGCACACCAAGCTCGCGGAGGGAGAAGTCGTGGCAGGGATCACCAGGAGACGCGCCCTCGGGCTCGGCGGCGCGGCCGTCGCCGGCACCGCCGGGGCCCTGGCCGCCGCCGGCAGCGCCGACGCGGCCGACGGCTGGCAGCGGCTCGTCGTCGTCACCGCCAACATCGGGCGCAAGAACCTCGGCCAGCGGGAACGCGCCATCCGCGACGTCCGGCACGCCGTGACGGTCGACGGCCGGCTCACCAAGCCGCTGGTGGGCTGGCAGGAGATCGGCGAGGGGGACGCCGACGGGCAGGAGCCGCGGTGGATCAACCAGTACTTCGGCACCGCCTACCGGAACATCTTCGTGAACCACGACAGCGCCAGCCGGGTGCCGATGTCGATCCCCAAGGCGTACGACATCGTCGACCGCAGGGTCACCTTCGTCCACGGCGGGAAGGCGGGCGTCTCGCCGCACCGGGTCATCACCGAGGCCGTGCTGGCGCGGGCGGACGACCCGAAGGTGAGGTTCGTCTTCGCCAACACCCACTACGTGGCCGGAGCGTTCAACGGTACGCAGGACCCGTACGAGGCGTGGCGGGACGACATGTGGCAACTGCACTTCCGCAAGCACCGCGACGACGTGCTCGGGTACTGGCGCGCCCGCGGCTTCCCGGTGATCTGGACCGGCGACGTGAACCGCAGCCCGATGCCGCTGCTCCTGCCCGACTACGAGAAGCGCGCCTTCGGCGGCGGGATCGACCAGATCGGCTGGGTCCCCGGCACGAACGGCACCCAACTGCGGCTGCGCTGGACGAAGGTCGTCCCCATGTACGTGGACGGCCACGACGCCCGCGTCGCCGTGATGCAGGTGCGCCGCGTCTGAGGACCCCGTCTGAGTGCCCCGTCTGAGGGCCGCGCCCCCTCCCGAAACGGCGCAGCCCCCGTCCCCGGGGGCTGCGCCGTTCTCAGTGGCAGCCGTCGTACGCCCGGCGTGCGGCGGCGATGACCGGCCTGTTCCGGTTCGCCCATGCGGCCAGGGTCTCCAGCGGTTCGCGGATCTCGTCGATCAGGGGGGTGGTGGCGTACTCCACCCGCGGTGGTGCGTCGGGGTGGACGGTGCGGGTGAGCAGCCCGTTCCGCTCCAGGTTGCGCAGGCTGTGCGTCAGCATCCGGCGGCTGATGCCCTCGATGGCGCGTTCCAGCTCGGTGAACCGCCGCGGCCCGTCGCCGAGTACGACCAGAACCTGGGCGCTCCACTTGTCGCCGATGAGGGCGAGCACCTCCCGCAGGGGGCAGGAGAGGTCCCACGGGGGCTCGTCTGAGGGGGACCGGGTGACCTGGTCTGTTATCGCGGTGTTCCGTTGCAACATAAAAGTGCCTTCTTCCGCAGTCGCCGGGTTTGCGGCACGATATCGGCTGTTACGAATCGTAACGTTCCTGGTGGCATCCGTGGGCGCGCTTCCGGGAGTCCGGCCGACGAGCATCCGGGGAGCGACGTTGCCGACAGCGCACAGCAACGGATCGAAGATCTTCTACGAAGTGTCCGGGGAGGGGCCCGTGGTGGTTCTGCACCCGGGCATGTTCCAGATCGGCGCGAGCTGGACCACCACCGGATACACCGCGGCCCTGGCCGCCGACCACACGGTGGTGGCCATCGATCCGCTCGGCCTGGGGGCCAGCGACGGACCACACGACCCCGCCGCGTACGCCCTGGAGCGCCGCGTCGCGAACGTCACCGCCGTCCTCGACGACATCGGCGCCGACCGCGCCACCGTCTGGGGCTACTCCATGGGCGCGCTGACCGCCCTCGGCATGGCGCTGCACGCGCCGGAGCGGTGCACCCGGATCGTCGCCGGCTCCTGGGACCCCGTGAACGGCTTCGCCTCGGCGGTGGCGCCCATCCTGAAGCGACTGGGACTGCCCGCCGACACCGACGTGTTCGGCCTGCTGTGCGAGGGCGCTACCGCGCACCCCTCCCAGGCCGCCGTCCTCGACGCCGCCGACCCCGCGGCGCTGCGCGCCAACTACGAAGCGTTCTCGCGCGACCGGGACCTTCAGGCCGGCCTGGCGGCCAGCGGGGTGCCGATGCTGATGTACTGCGGCACGAGCGACCCCTGGCACGAGCCGATGCACGAGGTGGCCCTGCGCAGCGGGGCGGCCTTCTTCTCCATACCCGACGCCGATCACCACGGCGGCTGGGTCCGGTCGGCGGAAGTACTGCCGCACGTACGGCACTTCCTGACCACCGGGTAACGGCACCGCACACAGCGGCCGGCCTCCGGCGCCGCCCGGCCCGGGGACGTTCCGGCGCCGCCCGGACGACGTGAGGACGGCGCACACTTCCCTCCGGCGGTCCGTGGGGGCGCGGATGCCGGCGGGAAGCGGGGGAGCGGGCGGGTCCGCCAGCCAGCGGACCCGCCCGCACCGGGCTGGGGCGGGGGCGGGGGGTCGGCAATGCTGCCGAATCCGCCGGGAAAGTGCTTCGGGCGGTGAGCAGAAGCGGCCCGCGGCGACCTCTCACCGGGGGTGGGACGGGTTCTACGGCGACCGCGCCAAGGGGGTGCCGTTGCGCCGACATCTTCGCCCTCACGGACGCGGAACTCGACGGCCCGTACGACCTGATCCTCGACTCCGGCTGCTTCCACCACCTGCCGCCGCATCGGCGGGTCAGCTGCCTCGCGCTGCTGGACCGCGCCTTGGCGCCGGGCGGGCACTTCGCGCTCACCTGCTTCACCTTGACGGGCGGCGGGTGGGGGCCGGGGGCGCGCTCACCCGCGCGCGTTCGCCACGCAACCGCCCAGGCCGGCCGGCATGATCAAAGCGCGGGCGGAGGAATCCGGTCGTAACTTGCGGTAACACCCCCCGTAATCCGGCCCAAATCGGGCCCCGTCGCCCGAGTTTGCTCTGTGACACGCACCAACCAGCCCTTCGGCGGTGGCTCCCTCGCGTCGGCCCGGGTCGGGTTGCCGGCGTCCAGGGCCGGGGCGAAACCGGTGCCCGCGTACGGCGTGACCCCCGTCGAGTCGCCCAGTTGGTCCGCCGCCCGCTGGACGCCCGAGGCGATCCCCGCGTCGCTTTCCGTCACGCCGCTCACCGCCGCGTACTGCAGCCCGATGATCCCGAACCCCAGCCCCGCCGCGATGAGCAGCATCGTCAGGCCCGCCGCCAGCGGGCTGAGCCCCTGTTCGTCCTGCCGCGACCACCGCGCCCACCAGACATGGGCCTCACGCTACCCCGGCGGGCAGGCGCAGGGTGCCCCTCAGCGGCCCGCCATGCGTTCCAGGCGGGCGATGCGCTCCGCCATCGGGGGGTGCGTCGAGAACAGCCGCGACATGTTGCCGGAGCCCCGCCGGAACGGGTTGGCGATCATCATGTGGCTCGCCGTCTCGATGCGCGGCTCCGGGGGCAGCGGGAGCTGCTTCGTACCCGCTTCGAGCTTCCGCAGGGCGCTCGCCAGGGCCAGCGGGTCGCCGGTGAGCTGGGCACCGGTCTGGTCCGCCTCGTACTCGCGCGAGCGGCTGACCGCGAGCCTGATGATGCTCGCCGCCACCGGGCCGAGGAAGAGGACCAGGAGCATGCCGAAGGGGCCGGGGCCGTTGCCGTTGCGGTCGCCGCTGGGGATCAGCCAGGCGAAGTTCACCAGGAACATCACCACCGACGCGAGGGCGCCGGCGATCGACGAGATGAGGATGTCGCGGTTGTAGACGTGCATCAGCTCGTGGCCCAGGACGCCGCGCAGCTCCCGCTCGTCGAGGATCTGCAGGATGCCCTCGGTGACGCAGACCGCCGCGGTGCGCGGGTCGCGGCCGGTGGCAAAGGCGTTCGGGGCGGGGGTGGGCGAGATGTAGAGGCGGGGCATGGGCTGGCGGGCCTCGGTGGAGAGCTCGCGCACGATGCGGTACAGGTTCGGCGCCTCGATCTCGCTGACCGGGCGGGCGCGCATGGCGCGCAGCGCCAGCTTGTCGCTGTTCCAGTACGCGTACGCGTTGGTGCCGATGGCCACGACGAGCGCGATGACCAGGCCCGTACGGCCGAAGATGCTGCCGATGACCAGGATCAGCGCGGACATGCCGCCGAGGAGCGCGGCTGTCTTCAGCCCGTTGTTCGACCGGTGCACAATGTGCCCTCCAAAGCCTGCCGCCGCACATGTCGGCCGTCTGTCTCCAGTGGACCCCTCCCAGGCACAGAACGCGCGGCTCACCGGGTAAGTTCCCTGGTCAGCGCAGACTCCCGGTGCGCCCGGGCGGGTGAAGCGGCGTTACAGCAGGGCTTCGCCCGCAAACTGGAGGACGAGCTGCGGGGCGCCCGAGAGCGCGACGCCGAGGGCCGCCGTCAGGCAGATCGCGCCGCGGAGCGGGGCGGCCAGGGGGGTGGGGCGGGTAAGGCGGGTGGTGTGGGTGGGTTCCGTCTGGGAGGGCGCCGGGCGGAACAGCAGTGCCGTCCACTTCAGGTAGTAGTACAGGCCCACGACCACGTTCGCCGCCGTGATCACCGCCAGCCACCCGAGACCCGCGTCCACCGCGGCGCCCAGGACCGTCACCTTCGCGAACAGGCCGATGATCCCCGGCGGCAGCCCCGCGAGGTTGACCAGGAAGAACGCCAGCGCCAGCGCGACCGGCAGCCGCGTCGCGGCGAGGCCCCGGTAGTCCGCGAGCCGGCCGCCACGGTCCCCCTTCGCCGCCACCGAGGCGACGACGGCGAAGGCGCCGAGGTTCACCACCCCGTACATCAGCGCGTACGACAGGGTGGCGCCCACCGCGCGCCCCGGCTCGTCGGCGTAGCCCGCGGCGGCGATCGGGACCAGCAGGTAGCCGGCCTGCGCCACCGACGACCAGGCCAGCAGCCGGACCGCGCTGTGCGGGGCGTCGAGGCGCTGGCGCAGGGCGGCGACGTTGCCCGCGGTCATCGTCAGTGCGGCCAGGACCGCGATCGCCGGGCCCCACACGTCGTCGTACGCGGGGAAGGCCAGCACGGTGACGAGGATCAGCCCGCTGAAGCCGACCGCCTTGCCGACGACCGACAGATACGCGGCGACCGGGATCGGCGCGCCGACGTACGTGTCGGGCACCCAGAAGTGGAACGGCACCGCCGCCGTCTTGAACGCGAACCCGACCAGCGTCAGCACCACCCCCGCCGCCGCCAGCGTCTCCAACTGCTCCGGCGCCGACTCCAGCCCGTCGGCCAGGCGCGCCAGGTGCAGGCTGCCCCCGGCGGCGTAGACGAAGCTGACGCCGAGGAGCATGACGGCGGTCGCGGTGACGGAGGAGAGGAAGAACTTCAGCGCCGCCTCGGACGACAGCCGGTCCCCGCGGCGCAGGCCGACCAGCGCGAACGCCGGCAGCGAGGCGACCTCCAGGGCGATCACGAGCGTGGCCAGGTCGCGGGCCGCTGGCAGCAGCGCCGCGCCGGCGGCCGAGGACAGCAGCAGGAACCAGAACTCCCCGGCGGGCAGCTTCGTCGCGCGCACGTCGTGGACGGACAGCAGCGCGGCGAGCAGCGCGCCCGCGAGGACCAGGAGCTGCACGACGAGCGCGAAGCGGTCGGCGGTGTAGCTGCAGACGTTTGAGTCGCCGGTGAGACAGAAGGTGCTGCGGTCGCCGTCGAGCAGCGGCAGGAGCGCGAGCAGGGAGACGGCGAGCGCGGCGACCGCGCCCCAGCCGAGGAGGTGCTTGGCGCGCTCGGGTACGAAGAGGTCGGCGACGAGCAGCGCGACGGCCGCCACGGCGACGATGGTGGGCGGGGCGACGGCGAGCCAGTCGACGGACTGGACGAAGGACTCGGCGAGGACCGTGTCCGCGGTCCCGCCGGCCGGGGTCACGGCGGCGTGTGCGTACGTCATCAGCTTCCTCCCGCGAGGAGCTTCTGCACGGCCGGGTCGGTGAGGCCCAGGAGTGCGGCGGGCCAGAGGCCGGCGAGGACGGTGAGGGTGACGAGCGGGCTCCAGGCGGCGATCTCGTAGCGGCGTACGTCCCCGAGGGCCGCCGGCTTGTCCGCCGTGCGGTCGCCCATGCAGACGCGGCGGACGACGACGAGCAGGTACGCGGCGGTGAGCAGCGTGCCGAAGCCGGCGACGGCCATGCAGACCAGGTACGCCGGCCGGGAGAGCCCCGCGGCCGGGTCGTACGCGGCGAACATCGCCAGCATCTCGCCCCAGAACCCTGCGAGCCCGGGCAGCCCCAGCGACGCGACGGCGCCGAAGGCGAGCAGCGCGCCCAGGCGCGGGGCGCTGCCGTAGAGGGCGGCGCCGGTGCGGCCGGCGAGGGCGTCGAGGTCGGTGGTGCCGGTGCGTTCCTTCAGGGCGCCGACGAGGAAGAAGAGCAGGCCGGTGATGAGGCCGTGGGCGATGTTGGCGAAGAGCGCGCCGTTGACGCCGGTGGGGGTGAGGGTGGAGATGCCGAGGAGCACGAAGCCCATGTGGCCGACGGAGGAGTATGCGATGAGCCGCTTGAGGTCGCCGCGCGCGCCGGTCCGGGCGAGGGCGAGGCAGGCGAGGGAGCCGTAGAGGATGCCGGTGACGCCGAAGGCGGCGAGGTAGGGCGCGTACGTCTCCATGCCGTCGGGGGCGATGGGCAGCAGGACGCGCACGAACCCGTACGTGCCCATCTTCAGCAGCACGCCGGCCAGGAGGACGGAGCCGACGGTGGGGGCGGCGGTGTGGGCGTCGGGGAGCCAACTGTGCAGCGGCCACATCGGGGTCTTGACGGCGAGGCCGATGCCGATGGCGAGGACGGCGATGAGCTGGGTGGTGTGGGTGAGGTTCGCCCCATTGTCAGTGGCGAGTGCCACCATGTCGAAAGTGCCGCCCTTGAACCCGATGAGGAGGAGGCCGAGGAGCATCACGACCGAGCCGAGCAGCGTGTAGAGGATGAACTTCCAGGCGGCGGGCCCGCGTCCGGCGCCGCCCCAGCGGGCGATGAGGAAGTACATCGGGATGAGCACCATCTCGAACGCCAGGAAGAACAGCAGCAGGTTGAGGACGGTGAAGGTGGCGAGCATGCCGCCTTCGAGGACGAGCAGCAGCGCCACGAACGCCCGGGGTGACGGCCCGGCGGCCCGCGGCGACAGCCGCTGATGTTCCTGTTCCTGCGCGAAGTAGCCGTAGACCGCGCAGAGGAAGGTCAGCAGCGCGGTGAGGACGAGGAGGGGGAGCGATACGCCGTCGACGCCTAGGTGCAGCCGGACCCCGAGGGCGGGAATCCAGCTCACGTCGGAGTCGGCCTGCATGGTCTCGGCTTCGTCGTAGTCGAAGCCGGCGGCCAGGACGACGGACAGGACGAACACGGCGCCGGTGACGGTGACGCCGTGGCGCAGCACAGCCTGGTCGGGGCTGGTGCCCTTCAGGCCGGGCGGCGCGGGGAACAGGGCGGCCAGGGCGCCGAGAAGGGGGAGTACGACGATGGCGGCGAGGACGAGCTGCATCGCGGTGTGGTTCATATGCGGTCAGCCTCTGGTGGCGGCGACGACGGCGACGGCCAGGACGAGCGCGCCGCCGAGCAGCGCGCTGAGGTAGCTCTGCACGTTGCCGGTCTGGGCGCGGCGGACGGCGGCGCCGAGCCACCGGGGCGCGGTGCCGGCGCCGCGTACGTAGGTGTCGACGACTTCCCGGTCCAGGAAGCGGACCAGGCGGGCCGCGGCCCGTACCGGGCGGACGAAGAGGGCGGCGTACAGGGCGTCGGCGTGGAAGCCGGCGGCGGCGTGCCGGTAGAGGGCGGGGCCGAGCAGGATCCGGCCGGGGTCCGTGGCGGTGCCGTCGGGGGCGGCGCCCGACGCGGCGGCGCCCTCCTGGGCCGGGCTGCCGTACACCGCGTCGTGGGTGTCCTCCGCCACCGCCTCGGTGAGGGCGGGCTCTTCGTCGGGGTGGGCGGTGACCGCGCCGACGGGGACGCGGGCGGCGGCCCCGGCGGTCTGCTTCCACGCCGCGTACGTCGCCAGCATGCCGACGAGCGCCAGCCCGGTGCCGAGGACGGCGGTGGCGAGCGTCGGGGTGAGGGTCTCGTCGTCGAGCCAGCCGGGAAGCCGGCCGACGGCGAGGCCGAAGGCGGCGGTCGGGAGGAAGAGCACCCACAGCACGGCGTTCATGACCACGGGGGTGCGCACGGGGTGCCCGGCACCGGGGACGCCGGCCTCGGGGACGCCTGCCTCGGGGACGGTGTCCGCGGCGGCTCGTGCCGGCGGTGCCGGTGCGGCGGCGAGGAGCCAGAGCCGGGCGGCGTAGGCCGCGGTGAGCAGGGCGGTGGCCAGTCCGGCGACGAGAACGGTCCAGCCGACCCCGGCCGGCACGCCGTCGGCGTGCCCGGTGGCCGTGTGCTCCGCGGCGGCGAGGATCGCCTCCTTGGAGAAGAAGCCGGCGAAGGGCGGGATGGCGGCGAGGGCGAGGAGGGCGACGGTCATCGTCCAGAAGGCGTCCGGCGCGCGCTCGCGCAGGCCGCCCATCCGGGCCATCGCCGCCAGCGAGTTGGTGCCCATGGCGTGGATGACCACGCCCGCGGCGAGGAAGAGCAGCGCCTTGAAGGCGCCGTGTGAGAGGAGGTGGAAGACGGCGGCGTCCCGGGAGCCGACGGCCAGCGCGCCGGTCATGTAGCCGAGCTGCCCGACGGTCGAGTACGCGAGGACGCGTTTGATGTCGTCCTGCGCCAGCGCGGCCAGCGCGGATCCGACCATGGTGACGGCGGCCACGACCGCCAGCACCACCAGCGCGGCGGCCGAGGCGGCGAAGACGGGCAGCAGCCGGGCCACGACGTACACGCCGGCGGCGACCATCGTCGCCGCGTGGATCAGCGCGGAGACCGGCGTGGGGCCGGCCATCGCGTCGGGCAGCCAGGTGTGCAGCGGGAACTGCGCGGACTTGCCCGCGACCCCGGCGAGCAGCAGCAGCGCGATGAGCGTGGGGTGGGCGATGCCGTCGCCGGAGACGGCCGCGTTCAGGACGCCCTCGATGCGGAACGTACCGGCGTCGGCGGCGAGCGCGAAGATGCCGAAGAGGAAGGGGACGTCGCCCAGTTTGGTGACCAGGAACGCCTTGAGCGAGGCGGCGCGTGCGACCTCGGTGTCCCAGTAGTGGCCGATGAGGAAGTACGAGCAGATGCCCATGACCTCCCAGCCGACCAGCAGCACCATCAGGTCGCCGGAGTAGACGACGAGGAACATCGCGGCGGTGAAGAGGGAGACGAGGGCGGCGTACGAGGAGTAGCGCGGGTCGTCGCGCAGGTAACCGGTCGAGTAGACCTGCACGCACGTGGCGACGACGCCGACGAGGACGGCGATCAGCACGGCCATGCCGTCCAGGTGCAGCGCCAGGTCGACGGGCACGGAGCCGGTCGGGGTCAGCTCGGTGGCGGCGGTCACCGGCTCGTCGCCGCCCTGCCGGACCGCGACGACGGCGGCGAGCACGGCGGCGGTCACGGACGGCAGCACCGCCAGCGGCTGCACCATGCCCGGCGAGCGGCGGCCCAGGAGCAGGCCGGCGACGGCGCCGAGGAAGGGCAGCAGCGGGACGAGGGCGGCGAGGGTGGTGATGGTCACGCGGTGGCCTCGGCCTTCTTCGACGCGGTCCCGGACTCCCCCGGCCCGGCGCCGGCTTCGGCTTCCGCGCCGGCGCCCGGGTCCGTTCCCGTGCCGGCGCCCGGGTCCGTACCGCCCGGGACGTCCGTGTCCGCGAGGTCACGCAGGCTGTCGACGGCGGAGGTGCCCCGGTTGCGGTACACCATCAGCACGATGGCCAGCCCGATGCCGATCTCGGCCGCGGCCACCGCGATGATGAACAGCGTGAACGACTGCCCGGCGCGCAGGGTGTCGCGGAGCCAGACGTCGAAGGCGACGAGGTTGAGGTTGACGGCGTTGAGCATCAGCTCGACGGACATCAGCACCAGGATGGCGTTGCGCCGGGCCAGTACGCCGTAGAGGCCGACGCAGAACAGCAGCGCCGCCAGCACCGCCGGATACGCGAGATGCATCAGCCCTCCCCGCCCTCGTCGCCGGCTGCGCCGTCCCCGGCCGCGGCCCCGCCGTGCTTGCGGGACAGCACGATCGCACCCACCAGCGCCGCCAGCAGCAGCACCGACAGCGCCTCGAACGGCAGCACCCAGTGCCGGAAGACGCTGGCCCCCAGCAGATCGGTCGTGCCCCTGGGCTCGTCCAGGTCGGCCCATGTCGTACGGAACGCGTCCACGACCAGCGTCACCAGCAGCACCGCCGCCGCGCCCGCCACGCCCAGCGCCACCCACCGGTTGCCCGAGTCGGCGTCCGGCGAGCGGCCTATCGGCGCCCGGGTCAGCATCAGCCCGAAGAGCAGCAGCACGACCACGGAGCCGACGTAGATCAGCACCTGCACCCAGGCCACGAACTCGGCGGTCAGCAGCAGGTACTCGACCGCCAGCCCGCCGAGCGCGACCACCAGCCACAGGGCGGCGTGCACCAACTGCCGCGTGGTCACGGTGATCACGGCGGCGCCGAGGGTCACGAGGCCGGTGAGGAGGAAGACGACCTCGACGCCGGTGGGCGACAGGAAGCCGTGGGACTCGGCGGCGAACGTCATGCGTCGTCGCCTTCCCCCGCCGCCGGCTCCCCTGCCGCCCGCTCCCCCGCCGCCGGCCCTCCCGTGTCCCGTACCCGCGCGGCCTCCGCCTTCTCCGCCGCCTTGCGCGCCGCGCCCAGCTCCTTCGGCTCCTCCCCCGCCGGATCCAGCGCGGGCGGCACCGGCACCGTCCACATCCAGTCCCGCAGCCGCTCCCGCTCGTGGATCAGCTCGTGGATATCGGTCTCCGCGTACTCGAACTCCGGTGACCAGAAAAGCGCGTCGAACGGGCAGACTTCGATGCAGATCCCGCAGTACATGCACAGCGCGAAGTCGATCGCGAACCGGTCGAGCACGTTGCGGCTGCGCTCCCGGCCGCCGGGGGCGGCGGGCGGCACGGTCTCCTTGTGCGAGTCGATGTAGATGCACCAGTCCGGGCACTCACGGGCGCACAGCATGCAGACGGTGCAGTTCTCGTCGAACAGCGCGATGACGCCGCGGCTGCGCGGCGGCAGCGCGGGCAGGGCGTCGGGGTAGTGGGCGGTGTGCGAGCGGCGCGTCATCGTACGCAGCGTGACCGCAAGCCCCTTGGCGAGCCCCTTCACCGGTCAGATCACCACCTTCACGATGCCGGTCAGCGCGATCTGCGCGAGCGCGAGCGGGATGAGGGTCGTCCAGGCGAAGCGCTGGAGCTGGTCCTCGCGCAGCCGGGGGTACGTGACGCGCAGCCAGATCACGGCGAAGGCGAGGATGCCGGTCTTCAGCAGCGTCCACAACCAGCCGAGCCCGTCGGCGTACGGGCCGTGCCAGCCGCCGAGGAAGAGCACGGCTGTCAGCGCGCTGAGCACGACGATGCCGGCGTACTCGGCGAGCAGGAACAGCGCGAAGCGCAGCCCGGAGTACTCGGTGTACGCGCCGAAGATGATCTCCGAGTCGGCGACGGGGGCGTCGAACGGCGGCCGTTGCAGCTCGGCGAGCCCGGCGGTGAAGAACACGAAGCCGCCGACGAGCTGCCACGGCAGCCACCACCACTCGAAGCCGTCCGTGATCCCGACGAGGGACACCGTCCCGGCGGCCATGGCGACGGAGGCGGCGGCGAGCAGCATGGGCAGCTCGTAGGCGAGCAGTTGCGCGGCGGTGCGGAGGCCGCCGAGGAGCGAGTACTTGTTGGCGGACGCCCAGCCGCCCATGAGGGAGCCGAGCACGCCGACGCCCATGACGGCCAGCACGAAGAAGATCCCGGCGTCGAGGGCCTCCCCGACGCCGCCGTCGGGGGCGAAGGGGATGGCGACGAGGACGACGAGGTACGGCAGGAGCGCGACGGCGGGGGCGAGCTGGAAGACCCGCCGGTCGGCACCGGCGGGGACGACGTCCTCCTTCTGCACGAACTTGACGCCGTCGGCGACGAGCTGGGCCCAGCCGTGGAAGCCGCCGGCGTACATGGGGCCTACGCGGCCTTGCATGTGGGCCATGACCTTGTGCTCGGTCTGGCCGACGACGAGCGGGAAGAGCAGGAAGACGACGAGCACGGCAAGCAGCGTGAGCAGGGTCTCGAACACGTCGTTCACGACTCACCGCCTTCGCCGGCGGCGTCGCCTGCGGCGGGCGGGGGCGACTCGTCGTCGGGACGCGGGTGTTGCCACGGGGCGTCGGGCGTACGGGTACGGGGTCGCGGCGCCCCCTCCGCCGGAGCGGCCCCGCCACCGCCGCCCCGCTGCGAGGCGGAACCCTCGCTCGCCGAGCGAGCACGCCGGGCGCCGCGTGCCGGGCCCTCGGCGACGGCCGACGCCGCGCCCTCCGCGTCGGCCGTCGGTGCCGTCGGCCCAGCCCCCTCCGTGGACCCTCCGTCCGCGGCCCGCTGCGACGCCGAGCCCTCGCTCGCCGAGCGGGTGCGCCGTGCACCGCGCGTCGGGCGGCCCGGCCCCGCTTCGCCGGGTGTCGCGTCGGACGGGGGCGCCGTCGGCCCGGTCCCCTCCGCTGACCCGCCGGCCGCCTCCGCTGGGCCGCCGCCCGCGGTTCGCTGCGACGCCGAGCCGCCCCCCGCCGAGCGGGCTCGGCGGGGGGCCGCGCGGCGCGGGGTGCGGGCCGGGGCCGGGGGGAGTTGGCCCTTCTGGGGGCCCCAGTCGTTCGGGTCGGGGACGCCCGGGGGCTGCATCTGGCGGCGTTTGGGGCCGCCGTCGTGGGGCTCGCCCGGTTCCTTCGCGCCCGGCCACGCCTTCGCCACCCGGGCCGCCAGGACGAAGTCCTTCCGCAGCGGGTGGCCCTCGAACTCCTCCGGCAGCAGCAGCGGCACCAGGTGCGGGTGGCCGGGGAAGCCGACGCCGAACATCTCGTGCGTCTCCCGCTCGTGCCACGCCGCCCCCGCGTACACGCCCGTCGCCGTCGCCAGCGCCGGCGCCGCGTGCGGCGCCGTCGTACGGAGCAGCAGCCGGCGCGGCGGGGTACCGACCGCGACGACGTGGGCGGCGATGCGGAAGCCCTCCTCCGGTTCGTCGACGGCGCTGAGCCAGTCGAAGAACGTGCAGCCCAGTTCGTCACGGGCGGTCTGCAGCGCCGCGGTCCAGGCGGCGGGCGGTACGTCCACGGTCAGGACCTCGTACGCCTCGCTGGCCACCGCTCCCGGGCCGAACAGCTCCTCCGCCGGCCGCGGCAGCCAGCCGACCCGGGCGGCCTCGTCCGGCTCCGCCTCCCCCGGCTCGGTCATCTGCCGCCCTCCCCGGCCGGCGGCTGCACCGGGCCGCCCCCGTCAGGCGGCTGCACCAGACCGCTGGTCAGCGCCGCCGCGGAGGCGCCGGGACCGGCCGCCCCGTTCCCGTACCGCTCCTCCAGCGACTCCCGCGCGATCTTCTCCTGCAGCTTCAGGATCCCCTGCAGCAGCGCCTCCGGCCGCGGCGGGCACCCCGGCACGTACACGTCCACCGGGATGATCTGGTCCACGCCCTTCGTCACCACGTGCGAGTCCCAGTACGGGCCGCCGCAGTTGGAGCACGCGCCGAAGGAGATCACGTACTTCGGCTCCGGCATCTGCTCGTACAGCCGCTTCACCGACGGCGCCATCTTGTCCGTGACCGTGCCGGACACCACCATCAGGTCCGCCTGCCGCGGGCCCGGCGCGAACGGGATGACGCCGAAGCGGATGAAGTCGTGCCGGGCCATCGAGGTGGCGATGAACTCGATCGCGCAGCAGGCGAGGCCGAAGTTGAAGACCCACAGGCTGTAGCGGCGGCCCCAGTTGAGCACGACCTTCATCGGCTGCGGCGCCAGCCGCTGCAGGACGCCCACGCGCTGCGCGGGCCGCACGGGGTTCAGGTCCATTCCAGGACGCCCTTCTTCCACGCGTACAGCAGGCCCACGGCGAGGAAGCCGAGGAAGATGAACATCTCCACCAGCGTCACCGCCCCGTACCCCGGCGCCGCGAAGACCGTCGCCCAGGGGAAGAGGAAGATGACGTCGACGGCGAAGATCACGTACAGGAAGGCGTACACGTAGTAGCGGACCTGCGTGTGCGCCCAGCCCTCCCCGACCGGGTCCACCCCGCACTCGTACGTCAGCAGCTTCTCGGGTGTCGGCACCGCGGGCCGCAGCAGCCGGGCGCCGCCGAAGGCGACCACGACGAGGAGCAGGCCCAGCACGGCGACGAGGCCGACCACCCCGTAGCCGTCGAAGTACCCGGCGGCAACGGCGTCGGCGGCGAGCATGTCCGGCACGTCCGCTTCGCTCCCTGGCTGCTGTGGCTGGATGGCCCGTGGGCATTCGGTCAGGCATCGACCTGTACGGGCAAGGAGTGTAGGCCCTGCCCCGCGCGCTGTGCCCCTCCCGTGTGCGCCACTTCCTGCGCGCCGGGATCGCCGCTGGCCCCGCACCCGCCCCACCGGCCCCACGGCCGCGGCCGAAACGGAGCATTCTCCGATACGGGTGGGGTTAACCCCCGTACGTTCCCCCCACACCCCCCATGGCGCCGCCGCGCTCCGACGCGGCACCCTGGGAGGATGACCCACAGCCGCCCCGGTGCGGCGCCGCTGGCCAGGCCGCGCCCGCCGCTGCCGCCGCCGCGCCCGCCGCTCGCGCCGCTGGCCACGTCGCGCGACGCCGAGCCGCTGCCCCCGCCGCACCCGCCGCTGAGCGGCAGGACCTGGCTTGAGATCGTGCACCTGCTGGTGAACCTCCCCCTGGCGATCTTCGCCTTCACCTACGTCTCGATCTGGCTGTACGCCGGCGCGGTGCTGTCGATCACCGTGATCGGCCTGCCGCTGCTGGCCGCGGGGCTGACCGGCGCGCGCGGGATCGGTTCGTGGGAGCGCGCGCGGGCGCGCGCGCTGCTCGGCGTGCACGTCGAGGCGCCGACGCCGATCCGGCGCAGCACGTACGGGGGCTTCCTGCCGTGGCTGTGGGCGACACTGAAGGACCCGGTGGGCTGGCGCACGACGCTCTACAGCCTGATGCGGCTGCCGTGGGGGGTCTTCACCTTCGGCGTGACGATGGTCTCGCTGTTCGTCCTGTGGCCGCTGCTGCCGTGGCTGGCGCGCGGGCTGACGGAGGTGGACCGGGCGATGGTCCGCGGGCTGCTGGGGCCGTCCGACTCGCTGGAGCGGCGGATCAAGGAGCTGGAGGAGAACCGAGGGGTCGTGGTGGACACGGCGGCGGCGGACCTGCGGCGCATCGAGCGGGATCTGCACGACGGCGCGCAGGCCCGGCTCGTGGCCCTGGCCATGGGGCTGGGGCTGGCGAAGGAGAAGCTGCTGGAGGACCCGGAGGCGGCGGCCCAGATGGTCGGCGAGGCGCACGGCGAGGTGAAGCTCGCCCTGGAGGAGCTGCGCGACCTGGCGCGCGGCATCCACCCGGCGATCCTCACCGACCGCGGCCTGGGCCCCGCGCTGTCGGCCGTCGCCGCCCGCTGCACCGTGCCGGTGTCGGTGACCGTCGACCTCAAGGACCGCCCGGCGCAGGCCATCGAGGGCATCGCGTACTACACGGTCTCCGAGCTGCTGCAGAACATCAGCAAGCACAGCGGCGCGATGTCCGCCAGCGCCGACGTGTGGCGGGCGGAGGGGCGCATCATGGTGCAGGTCACCGACGACGGGAAGGGCGGCGCCCGGCTGGACGGCGGAACGGGCCTTTCGGGGCTGACGGAGCGGCTGGGCTCGGTGGACGGGCTGCTGGTCGTCGACTCGCCGGAGGGCGGTCCCACGGTCGTCACCGCCGAACTGCCCTGGCGCAACCGCGAGTCCCAGGCGCAGGCGCGCGCGTAGACCCACCCGCGCAGTTCCACCGACGGTGGTGGGGTTTTCCCCCGTACCGACAGACCGACCTGCTCCATGGCCCGCGGCGCCCCCGCCGGGGAGGCTGGAAGCACAGGGTCGACAGACCTCACAGCGCTCCGGCAGAAGGACTTCCGACGATGGACAGCACCGCGTACGCTCCCGAGGCCCGCCGCCCGCGGCTTCCCCTCGCGCTGCGTGCCCCCTTCGAGGCACGCACCTGGCGCGAGTTCCTCTTCCACCTGCTCAGCCTGCCGCTGTCGATCGTGTTCTTCGTCTACACGATCACGATGCTGTCGCTGGGCGTCGGCCTGCTGATCACGTTCCTCGGCGTCCCCGTGCTCGCCGGGCTGCTGGCGGGCTGCCGCGGCGTGGGCTACTTCGAGCGGGCACGCGCGCGACTGCTGCTGGACCTGCACATCGACGAGCCGGAGCCGCTGCACCGGCGGGCCTCCGGGTTCATGGGCTGGGTCGGGTCGCTGTTCCGCAGCGGCGAGTCGTGGCGGGCCGTGGTCTACGGGCTGCTGCACCTGTTCTGGGCGGTGTTCGCGTTCGCCGTCTCGGTGTCGGTGATGTTCCTGAGCTGGTCGCTGGTCACGTACCCGCTGTGGCAGTGGACCCCGGCGGGCTGGGGCACCGACGGCCTCCAGGTGTACGGGGACGGGGACGGCAACGGCTGGTATCTGGACTCGCCGCCGGAGCAGCTCTTCGCGGTCGGCGTCGGCGCGGTGCTCGTGCTCGCCTCGCCGTGGGTGGTGCGCGGCCTGTCGTACGTGGACCGGCTGATGGTCGTCGGGCTGCTGGGCCCGTCGAAGCTGGCGACCCGGGTGCAGGAGCTGGAGACGGACCGCGGCGTCGTGGTCGACACGGCGGCGGCGGACCTGCGGCGCATCGAGCGGGATCTGCACGACGGCGCGCAGGCCCGGCTCGTGGCCCTGGCGATGGACCTGGGGCTGGCGAAGGAGAAGCTGCTGGAGGACCCGGAGGCCGCGGCCCTGATGGTCGACGAGGCGCACGGCGAGGTGAAGCTGGCGCTCCAGGAGCTGCGCGACCTGGCCCGCGGCATCCACCCGGCGATCCTCACCGACCGCGGCCTGGGCCCCGCGCTGTCGGCCGTCGCCGCCCGCTGCACGGTGCCGGTGTCGGTGACGGTGGACCTGCTGGAGCGGCCCGCGCAGTCGATCGAGGGCATCGCGTACTACACGACCTCGGAGCTGCTGCAGAACATCAGCAAGCACAGCGGCGCGAGCCGGGCCATGGTGGACCTGTGGCGCGCGGAGGGCCGGCTGATGATTCAGGTGACGGACGACGGCCGGGGCGGCGCGCGGCTGGACGCGGGCTCGGGTCTGGCGGGTCTTGCGGAGCGGCTGGGCTCGGTGGACGGGCTGCTGGTCGTCGACTCGCCGCCCGGCGGCCCGACGGTGGTCACGGCGGAGCTGCCCTGGCGGGCGTGAGCGCGGCGACGCCGCGCAAGTGACCGCCGGGGCCCGCCGCGGGGCGCGGCAACGCCGCGCAGCACCGACCGGGCTCGCCGCCCGAGCCCGGCTACGGGCCCGGCCCGCGGGGCGCGGGGCGCGGCAACACCGCCCAGACAACCGCCGGACCCACCGCCCTGGCCACGGCAACACCCCGCAGGTGACCGCCCGGGCCTACAAGCCCGGCTCCCCGCGCCCGCACGCCGCACGCCCGCGCCGGACGCCGCGGCACCCGGCCGCGGCCGGCTCCGCGCCCGCGCTCCCTCGGCGGATCCGACCCACTCCCCCCGGCTCTCCCCGACTCCCCCCAGCTCGCGACGCCGCCCCGGGACGGCCCCACGCCACCCCAGGGCCGCCGCGCGCCTCCCCGCTCGCGGCGACCTTCGCGTGGGGTAGTACCGCTCGGCCGCGATTTCAACATTCCATGTTGGGTGCCGGGGCTTCGCCATCCTTGCGGTAGCGGACGCTATGTGCGGCTATCCCGGGAACTTCTGACTCCATGGCCCCCGATCGCTGGCCCTTGCTGGGTGGCTGTCGGGGGCCACCCTTCATTCCTGACTGCTTGATCAGATTTTATACGGGTCTTCGCTTATCGAGGATTCGATGTGGTCTAGTGCGTCCCGTAGGTTGCTCGGGGCAGCGTGCATGTACTTCCCATTCTGCGCGGTGTCGCTGAGCAGCCTAAGCGTGCGGGCAGACGAAGTCTCCCCAACGATGGGGATGATTGACTCTGCCAAGTCTTCGGCATCCCGCCATGCCTGCACTCCCAGGAAACAGCCGAGAAGACGGACAGCGGAGATCGCCCTGTAGCCTACTGCTGCTCCTGATTCCTGACGCATGGCTCTTTGAAGGTAGGGAATCCCCTTCTTCCACTGACCTGATTCTTGGAAAACGGATCCCTGATGCCCGTCAATCTCGTCTGTGGTAACCCACCAGACCCAAAGAGGGTCGCCACTCGTTTCACTGTCTTGAAGTAGCGAACGGGCACAGTCGAATGATCGGATTGCTTCCGATTCTCGCCCTGCCCCGATGAGACCATTGGCTTCGCGGACTCTGAAAATGGCTTCAACGCGGGAGGAGATCCGGCCTTGCTCGATGACAGACCGTGCGATTGCCAGCTCTTCGCGGGGGCGCCCTACCCAGCCCGCCTGCATGGCGATGTTCTGCATGACCAGTAGCTCAACCGCCCGATCCCCTGAAAGTTTCGCCAAGAACAAGGATTCTTGGTTGAACCGGCGGGCTGGGCCGTGTTTCTCGGCGTCGAAGAGTGCCCATCCGGCAACTTCGGCCAACTCGGCTGCCGCTGCTTGAATATCGTGTTCGGTCTTCGGGTCGTAGCCCCCTTCTCCCAGGCGACGGTGAACCTTCTTGAAGGAACGCGCGGCTACGTCTGCAATGGGTAAGCCGTTCAATTCGTTGTCCAGCACGATAAGGCGCCGTGACATTTCACGGATAGTGAGCGCCATACCTTCGCCCTCGTCCTCGTTGAGAACGGGCAGCGCTGGTTCCTCAGGCATGAGCAGTGTGTCGAGTTCTTCGGGATCGACTTGAAGAATCTTGGCCATTCTTGGCCGCTGATGCGGTTGGGGCTCAACCTCCCCACGCTCCCACCGTTGCACCGTGCTGCGATCCACCCGCATCGCTTCGGCAAACGACTCTTGTGTGTGGCCGCATGTCCTCCGGCGCTGTACCAAGCGCTTCCGCCTGCCTGCCATGCCCGTACTCCGTCCGGCTGCCGTCTTCCCTGATCAGGGTACTCCGTGCAGCCAAAATGCAGCCTGAATACGGCAGTTCTGCCGTGGTGCTGCTGCTGGCCACTGGGAAGGGTGGGTGGACACAGGTCCCCCGCGACGGGCGAACGTCCGGGGAGTGGTCACCAACCGGTAGGAGGTTGACGACAATGGCCAAGGCTACGACCAGACTTCCCGCGAGTCGCCAGCGGGCGGGAGCGGACACCGACGCTTACCAGGAGGAGTACTCGACCTACGCGCCGAGCGGGGAAACGTGCCCCGCGTGCGAGCGGCCGATCAACAGCCTTGAGTTGTGCCGTCGGGTCGCACGTGACCGAACGTTGCCCGGTCCGGTCGTCCGCTACCGGCATGTGGAGTGCCCGACGTGACGGCCCCGGCGAGACGGCCGGACATCCGGGCGACGGCCTTGCCGCCCCCGGAACCGGTCAGCCTTGCTGGCGACCCGACCCGTCCGTACGCGGACTCTCCGGCGGGTTGGTGGTCCGAGCGGGGCGGAGCGCTGGACATGCGTTCTCAGGTGGTCTGCTTTCCGCCCACTGCTCAGCCGCCCCCGTGCCCCTTCCCGTGCAAGTTCTGCGAGCGGAAGGGGAGACGGTGAGGTGGGTGCGTGACGCCCTGGCCGCGTTCGCGGACACGGCCCACGAGAGGGCGGGGTCAAATCCTGGGCGTGACCCGCACCCCGCGGCATAGGTTGGCTCTGTCACCGCAAGCGCCCGCGGCGCGCTTGCCCTGTCGAAAGGGTGTGCATGAAGCGAATTGTTCCCGGCCTGTGGAAGCTCATTCGTGGCCCTTTGCAATGGCGAGTCCTGTGGTTCGCGCACGCCAAGTTCATGATTGGTGTGACGGGCGTGGTGCGCAACACGGAAGGAGAAGTCCTGCTCCTTAAGCATCGCATGTGGCCCGCTGATCGGCCGTGGGGTCTCCCTACCGGTTACGCGATCAAGAGCGAGGAATTCCAGAACACTATTGTTCGAGAGGTACGGGAGGAAACCGGCCTTGAAGTCGTTCCGGGGCGGCTCGTACAGGTGACCAGCGGCTACAAGCTGCGTGTGGAAATCGCGTACGAAGCCCTCCTCGTGGGCGGAGCTCTCAAGCCCGATGGCTTCGAGATTCTGGAGGCGAAATGGTTCAGGCTGGACGCACTCCCAGAAGGGACGCACGAGGCTCACGTTCAGTTGATCAAGGAGGGCGCGACGAGTTAGCCGCGCTCGCCCCGAACGAGACAGTAACCGGGCTCCGTGCGATGGCAGCGCTGGCGGTCATGCGTGCGGATGCCTCGGCACTCACGGGAAAGCATCCCGCCCACGTGTTCCGACCCCTGTCGGAAGTTCTCAGCAGGTGGGAGGCCGAGGGCATCGCCACCACCCAGCCCGCCGCGGGCGACTGACCGGTACCGGCCTCGGCTTCGGTGTCGTGCTCGCGCATCCACGTTATGCAGACCTGTCACCACCCCTGGGGAAGGGCACCCCCGCACGTCTGGTACGGCCCGGCCGGCGAGGCCCACGCGGCCCCGCCCTCGCGGTATCCGCTCCGGTGGCTCCCCCCGTCGCCGAATCCTGGGATGCTGGAGGTCTACACATCTTCGTATGGGGGGCAGGCAACGGTGGAAGACAGCGTGCGGGTGGTCATCGCCGAGGACTCGGTGCTGCTCCGGGAGGGGCTCACCCGGCTGCTCACCGACCGGGGGCACGAGGTGGTCGCCGGCGTCGGCGACGGCGATGCGCTGGTCAAGACGGTCGGCGAGCTGGCCGCCGGGGGCAGCGCGCCGGACGTCGTCGTCGCCGACGTCCGGATGCCGCCGACGCACACCGACGAAGGCGTCCGCGCGGCCGTCCAGCTCCGGCGCGACCATCCCGACGTCGGCGTGCTGGTGCTCTCGCAGTACGTCGAGGAGCAGTACGCCACCGAGTTGATCGCCGGCTCCAGCCGCGGGGTCGGGTATCTGCTGAAGGACCGGGTCGCGGAGGTCCGCGAGTTCGTGGACGCCGTCGTCCGCGTCGCCGAGGGCGGTACGGCGCTCGACCCGGAGGTCGTCGCCCAGTTGCTGGGCCGCAGCCGCAAGCAGGACGTGCTCGCCGGGCTGACCCCGCGGGAGCGCGAGGTGCTGGGCCTGATGGCCGAGGGGCGGACGAACTCCGCGATCGCCGGGCAGCTCGTCGTGAGCGACGGCGCGGTGGAGAAGCACGTGAGCAACATCTTCATGAAGCTCGGTCTCGCGCCGAGTGAGGGAGATCACCGCCGGGTGCTCGCGGTCCTCACTTATCTCAACTCCTGAACCCGCTGTAACCGGGGGCTCGCCGTGTGACAAGGGATTGCCCCCGGCGGCGGAGGACCCCCGGGGGACAGATGGCGACAAAGACGGATATACCTCGACGTCTCGCCACCGTCCAGTTTGCGGACAGAGTCGGGAAGGCATACCTAACCGACGTACGATGTTCTCTGGGTCAGGCGGTCGGAATCCCGTTCCCGAACGGCCGCCGCGAGGGAGGTCCACGAAGGTGACCAGCGAGGTCAACAGCAAAGAGGTCAAGCGCCTGGACCGGGTGATCATCCGGTTCGCCGGTGACTCCGGTGACGGGATGCAACTGACCGGGGACCGCTTCACCTCGGAGACCGCGTCGTTCGGCAACGACCTGTCGACGCTCCCGAACTTCCCCGCCGAGATCCGCGCCCCCGCAGGCACGCTGCCGGGGGTTTCCAGTTTCCAGGTGCACTTCGCCGACCACGACATCCTCACCCCGGGCGACGCGCCCCACGTCCTGGTGGCGATGAACCCGGCGGCCCTGAAGGCGAACATCGCCGACCTCCCGCGCGGCGCCGAAGTGATCGTCAACACCGACGAGTTCACCAAGCGCGCGATGACCAAGGTGGGGTACGAGGCCAGTCCGCTTCAGGACGGCTCCCTCGACGGGTACAGCGTGCACGAGGTGCCGCTGACCACGCTGACGGTCGAGGCGCTCAAGGAGTTCGGGCTCTCCCGCAAGGACGCCGGCCGCTCCAAGAACATGTTCGCTCTCGGCCTGCTGAGCTGGATGTACCACCGCCCCACCGAGGGCACCGAGCAGTTCCTGCGGACGAAGTTCGCCAAGAAGCCGGACATCGCCGAGGCCAACATCACCGCCTTCCGGGCGGGGTGGAACTTCGGCGAGACCACCGAGGACTTCGCCGTCTCGTACGAGGTCGCCCCGGCCGGGTCCGCGTTCCCCGCCGGCACGTACCGCTCGATCTCGGGGAACCTCGCCCTCGCCTACGGCCTGATCGCCGCCGGCCAGCAGGCGGACCTGCCGCTCTTCCTCGGCTCGTACCCGATCACCCCGGCCTCGGACATCCTGCACGAGCTGAGCCGCCACAAGAACTTCGGCGTACGGACCTTCCAGGCCGAGGACGAGATCGCCGGCATCGGCGCCGCGCTCGGCGCCGCCTTCGGCGGCGCGCTGGGCGTGACGACCACCTCGGGCCCCGGCGTCGCGCTGAAGGCCGAGACCGTGGGTCTGGCCGTGTCGCTGGAGCTGCCGCTGCTGATCGTGGACATCCAGCGCGGCGGCCCCTCGACCGGGCTGCCCACCAAGACCGAGCAGGCGGACCTGCTCCAGGCGATGTACGGGCGCAACGGCGAGGCGCCGGTGCCCGTCGTCGCGCCGGCCACGCCGTCCGACTGCTTCACGGCGGCCCTGGACGCGGCCCGGATCGCGCTGACGTACCGCACGCCGGTGATGCTGCTCTCCGACGGCTACCTCGCCAACGGCTCCGAGCCCTGGCGCATCCCGGAGGTCTCCGAACTGCCCGATCTGCGGGTGCAGTTCGCCAGCCAGCCGAACCACACGCTGGACGACGGCACCGAGGTCTTCTGGCCGTACAAGCGCGACCCGCAGACCCTCGCCCGCCCCTGGGCGATCCCCGGCACCCCGGGTCTTGAGCACCGCATCGGCGGCATCGAGAAGGAGGACGGCTCGGGCAACATCTCGTACTCGCCGTCCAACCACGACCTGATGGTGCGCACCCGCCAGGCGAAGGTCGACGGCATCGAGGTGCCCGACATCGAGGTCGACGACCCCGCGGGCCCCGACGGGGAGAAGGCGCGCACGCTGGTGCTGGGCTGGGGGTCGACGTACGGGCCGATCACCGCGGCCGTACGCCGCGTGCGCCGCGGCGGCGACCGGATCGCGCAGGCCCACCTGCGCAACCTCAACCCGTTCCCGGCCAACCTCGGCGAGGTGCTGGCCGGGTACGACAAGGTCGTCGTCCCCGAGATGAACCTCGGCCAGCTCGCGACCCTGATCCGCGCCCGCTACCTCGTGGACGCCTTCTCGTACAACCAGGTCAACGGCATGCCGTTCAAGGCCGAGCAGCTCGCCACCGCCCTCAAGGAGGCCATCGACAATGGCTGAGACGACCGCCGGGGGAACGGCGATCGAAGCACTTTCCCTCGTCCCCAAGGCCGAAGCCAAGCAGTCCATGAAGGACTTCAAGACGGACCAGGAGGTGCGCTGGTGCCCGGGCTGCGGTGACTACGCGGTCCTCGCCGCCGTCCAGGGGTTCATGCCGGAGCTGGGGCTGGCCAAGGAGAACATCGTCTTCGTCTCCGGCATCGGCTGCTCGTCCCGCTTCCCGTACTACATGAACACCTACGGGATGCACTCCATCCACGGCCGCGCCCCGGCCATCGCCACCGGCCTGGCCAGCACCCGGCGCGACCTGTCCGTCTGGGTCGTCACCGGCGACGGCGACGCACTGTCCATCGGCGGCAACCACCTGATCCACGCGCTCCGCCGCAACGTCAACCTCAAGATCCTGCTCTTCAACAACCGGATCTACGGCCTGACCAAGGGGCAGTACTCGCCGACCTCCGAGGTCGGCAAGGTCACCAAGTCCACGCCGATGGGCTCGCTGGACGCGCCGTTCAACCCGGTCTCGCTGGCGCTCGGCGCGGAGGCGTCGTTCGTGGCCCGTACGGTCGACTCGGACCGCAAGCACCTCACCGCGACGCTGCGCGCGGCGGCGGCCCACCCGGGCACGGCGCTGATCGAGATCTACCAGAACTGCAACATCTTCAACGACAACGCCTTCGACGTGCTCAAGGACCGCCAGCAGGCCGAGGAGGCGGTGATCCGGCTGGAGCACGGGCAGCCGATCCGCTTCGGCGCCGACCAGCACAAGGGCGTCGTGCGGAACGCGGCCACCGGCGACCTGGAGATCGTGGAGGTGACGCCCGGGAACGAGGCGGACGTCCTCGTCCACGACGCGCACGCCGCGACCCCGACGACAGCCTTCGCGCTGTCCCGGCTGGCCGACCCCCACACGCTGCACCACACGCCGATCGGCATCCTGCGGGACGTGGAGCGGCAGGTGTACGACGCGGAGATGACGGAGCAGCTCGACGACGCGGTGCAGCAGAAGGGCAAGGGCGACCTGGCCGGACTGCTCGCGGGCGGCGACACCTGGACGGTCCTCGGCTGAGCTGCCGACCGGCCGCCGGCTGACCCGACCCGGACCCCGGCCCGCACGGCGGGCCCGGGTCCGGCTGCGTGGGGATCAGGCCCGGGCCTCGTCGTATCCGGCGCGCGCCGCGTGCACCTCGGGCACGATGTCGTTCGCCCAGATCGCCAACGGCCGTACCAGCCCGGCCGCCTGCTCGCCGAGCGCCGTCAGGGAGTACTCCACGTGCGGCGGGATGACGGGCTTCGCCTCGCGCAGCACCAGGCCGTCGCGCTCCAGGGTCTGCAGGGTCTGCGCGAGCATCTTCTCGCTCACCCCGCCGATCCGCCGCCGCAGCGCGCTGAACCGCATCGTGCCGTCCAGCAGCGCCAGCAGCACCAGCACGCCCCAGCGGCTGACGACGTGCTCCAGGATGTTCCGGGCGGGGCAGTCGGCCGTGATCACGTCCGGGAAGTCCCGCAGCCGGGGCGCCGAGTCTGCCGCGTCCACCGCATCCGCCCCCGCCTCTATGCTTACTTTCATATCAGTACCTTACGTCGAAGTGGGTACTTTCATGTCGTAAGCGTGCAGATTACGGTGACTCTCATGAAGATCACCGTCACCGGAGCAACCGGACAATTCGGTCGGCACGTCATCGCAGGATTGCTGGAGCAACTGCCCGCGGAGCACGTGGCGGCCGTCGTACGCACCAGGGACAAGGCCGCGGACCTCGCGGCGCGCGGCGTGGAGCTGCGGATCGCCGACTACGACGAGCCGGCCACGCTCGCGGACGCCTTCCGCGCGGGCGAGCGGGTGCTGTTCGTCTCGGGCAGCGAGGTGGGGCGGCGGGTGCCGCAGCACCGGGCGGTCGTCGAGGCCGCCGCCGCGGCGGGCGTCGGGCTGCTCGCGTACACCGGCGTCCTGGGCGGGCCGAAGGCCGACTTCCGGCTGGCGGACGAGCACAAGGCCACCGAGCAGCTGATCCTCGACTCCGGCCTGCCGTACGCCTTCCTGCGCAACGGCTGGTACCACGAGAACTACACCGAGAACCTCGCCCCCGTGCTCGAACACGGCGCCGTCATCGGCAGCGCGGGCACCGGCCGGGTCGCCTCCGCCGCCCGCGCCGACTACGCCGCGGGGGCCGTCGCGGTGCTGACCGGCGAGGACATCGAGGGCGAGGCGTACGAACTGAGCGGCGACACGGCATGGAGCCTGCCGGAGTACGCCGCCGAGGTCGCCCGGCAGTCCGGCACCCCGGTCACGTACCGCGACCTGACCCCCGACGCGCACCTGCGGACCCTGCTCGACGCCGGGATGCCGCAGCCGGTAGCCGAGATGCTGGTCGACATCGACGCGGCGATCTCCCGCGGGCTGCTGGCCGCCACTCCGGGCGACCTGGCCCGGCTCATCGGCCGGCCGACGACACCGCTGGCGGACGCGGTGGCGGCGGCGCTCAGGGCCCAGCGTTCGTAAGGACCCAAATACTGATACGGATATGACAATGGGCCCTTCCGCCCGCTACCGTCAGCACGGCGCAAGCCGTGGGACTGCGGGACGGGAGGGCGGCCGTGGGGTCATCAGGTGAAGCTCCGGCGCGCGCGGCGAGCGAGACGCGCCTCGGGCTCCTCTACGGCTTCGCCGCGTACGGCAGTTGGGGTGTCATCCCGCTGTTCTGGCCGCTGCTGGAGCCCGCGAGCCCCGCGGAGATCCTGGCCAACCGGATGGTGTGGTCGCTGGTCGCGTGCGTGCTGCTCCTGCTGGTGCTGCGCCGCTGGGCCTGGATCCGGCCGCTGCTGCGCGAGCCGCGGCGGGTGGGACTGGTCACGGCCGCGGCGGCGACGATCACGGTCAACTGGTTCGTCTACATCTGGGCCGTCAACTCCGGCCACGTCGTCGAGGCCGCCCTCGGCTACTTCATCAACCCCCTCGTCACCATCGCCTTCGGCGTGCTGCTGCTGCGGGAGCGGCTGCGTGCGCTCCAGTGGGTCGCGGTCGCGGTGGGCGCGGCGGCGGTGGTCGTGCTCACGGTGGGCTACGGCCGGCTGCCGTGGATCGCGCTGGTGCTGGCGTTCTCCTTCGGCACGTACGGGCTGATCAAGAAGCGGGTCGGGCTTGAGGGCATCGATTCGTTCGCGGCGGAGACGTCGGTGCAGTTCCTGCCGGCGCTGGTGTTCATGCTGGTGCTCGGCGCCCGCGGGGACTCGACGTTCCACACGGAGGGCGTGGGCCACGCGCTGCTGCTCGCGAGCTGCGGGGTGATCACGGCGTTCCCGCTGATCTGCTTCGGCGCGTCGGCGGTGCGGCTGCCGCTGTCGACGATCGGGCTGATGCAGTACCTGGCGCCGACGCTCCAGTTCCTGCTGGGCGTGCTGTACTTCCACGAGTCGATGCCGGCGGAGCGCTGGGCGGGCTTCCTGCTGGTGTGGCTGGCGCTGGCGCTGCTCACGTACGACGCGCTGCGCACGGCGCGCCGGGGCCGGCTGGAGCTGCGCCGGGCGGCGGCGGAGGCGCGGGCGGCCCGGCCGGCGGAGCCGGCGGGCGGGAGCCCGGCGGCGGGGGCTGCGGCCGGGGATCCGGACACGGCGCGGGCGAGCGCGGAGACGGCGGACCCGGCGCGACCGGTGTGAGGCGTCTGGGTCCGGCGGCGGACGGCCGCGCGGTGCCGACGCTGAAGGCGCCACGGTCGCGTACGTCCGCCGCCCACGGCGGCGGGGGCCGGCCGGGAAGGCGCGCGTAGGCTGCGGGGATGGCGAGCAAGCGGGTGGTCGAGTCGAAGTTGCCGGGGCAGGTGGGGACCGCGGGGGTCATGGGCGCGCTCGCGGGTGCCGCGCTCGCCGGTGGCCGCGGCGCCCGTGCGGTGGCCGCGGGCGCGGCGGCCGGGGCGGTCGGCCTCGGGGTGGCCGAGGCGGTCTCCCGGGTGCGGCAGCGGCCGGGTGAGATCCCCGCGCTGTGGCAGCGCATCGCCACGAGCGGCGCGCTGGCCGCCGCCGCGGGCTGGGCGGTCACCCGGCTGACGGGCGCGGGCCCGGTGACGGTGGGCACGGTGGCCGGCACGGCGGCGGGGGCGCTGGGGATACGGCCGCAGAAGGTGGCGCTGGGCCCGGTGGTAGGCGCGGCGGTGGGCGGCACGGTCGCGCTGCGCGAACACGGGCACGGCTCCGCCGCACCCGGGAGGGTCGCCGCGCGGGGGGCCGCGGTTGCCGCCGGTGCTGTTGTGGCGTTTCGGGTCATCTCCGCGCTCGTGTTCCGGGAGGCGCAGGTCAGTCTCGTCGCCGAGGAGGTCCCCGCCGCGGACCTGCCCTTCGTCGTGCCGCTCGAAGCGCGGTCCGGCTACGTCGGCACCTCGTACGTACGTGACCTCGCGGGCGTCCTCGGCGGCACCTACACCGCCGACGCGCCCGATGTCGGCATCGTCGAGTCCCTCGACGCGCTCGCCGGACCCGGCTTCGACCCCGCCGACGTGGACCCGCGGGTGCGGGAGTTCTATGAGCACACCGCCCGCTTCACCCTCGACATCGAACCCCGCTGGCGGCTCTGGGTCCGCCCCGGCTACCTCCTCTACCGCACCCTCGTCGCCCAGCCCCTCGGCCAGGCCAACGTGCCCATGAACCAGCGCGAGGTGCAGCGCGGCATGCGCAGCCGCATCGACACGATCACGCCGGCCCCGGACGGGCCGGCCGGGGCCACCGCCGTCCGCGGCTGGATCCGGTCCTTCGCGGACACCGACGACCCCATCTACGTCGGCATCTACACCACGTACCGGCACGGCGACCGCGGCTACGTCAGCGTCGGGTTCCCGCTCCCCCACGCCAGCTTCACCGCCACCCTCCTCCCCCGCGCCCGCCCCGGCGGCGGCCTGACCCTCACCAGCCACGCGGGCGCCCGCGCGGGCACCGACCACCCCGGCCACTACCTCGCGTACATCGACCCCGAGACCCGCGAGCTGACCACCCTCGGCGTGCACGGCTTCGCCGAGCATCTCGACGTGTACGTGACGGACGACGGCCGGCTGCGCGCCGAGCACGCCTTCTCCGTCTTCGGCATCCCGTTCCTGGTGCTGCACTACCGGATGGAGCGCAGAGGATGACGCACGACGGCGGCTGGACGCCCGTCACCAGCGGCGAGTCGGGAGCCGCCGTCTTCCGCAGCGCGGACGGCACCCGCTACGCCAAGCACGTGCCCGCGACCGACCCCGCCGGCGCCGCCGCGCTCGCCGCCGAGCGCGACCGCGTCGCCTGGCTGGCCGGCCAGGGCGTACCGGGACCCCGCGTCCTCGACTGGCACGAGGACGCCACCGGCGCCCGCCTGGTCACCGCCGCCGTCCCCGGCGTCCCCGCGGACCGGCTGCCGCCCGACGGCCTGCGGGCCTGCTGGGGCCGCATCGCCGAGGCCGTACGGACCCTCCACGCGCTGCCCGCCGCCGACTGCCCGTACCGCAGGGACCTGGACGACGTGATGGCCACGGCCCGCGACGTCGTCGCCCGCGGCGCGGTGAATCCCGACTTCCTCCCCGAGGAGCAACAGGACACCCCCGCCGCGGAGTTGCTGGCCCTCCTCGAACCGCAGCTCCCGCGGCGCCGGAAGCAGGCGGCGGCCGACACGGTCGTCTGCCACGGCGACCTCACCCTGCCGAACATCGTCCTCGACCCCGGCACCCTGGACGTGGCGGGCTTCGTCGACCTGGGCCGCCTGGGACTCGCCGACCGCCACGCCGACCTGGCCCTGCTCCTCGCCAACGCCCGCGAGACCTGGCTGGCGGAGGCCGAAGCCCGCACCGCGGACGCCGCCTTCGCCACCCGCTACGGCACGGCCCCCGACCCCGACCGCCTCCGCTTCTACCTCCACCTCGACCCCCTTACCTGGGGCTGACCCGCCCTCAGCCCGCCCTCAGGCCGCCGTCAGGCCGCCGTCAGGCCGCCGTCAGGCCGGATCAGCAAGCCCTCAGCCCGCCGTCAGGCCGGCGCGCCCGCCCTGATCAGCCGGACGTGGGCCTCCTGCAGCCCCTCCGGCAGATCGTCCGGGCTGAACCACTGGGCCGCCAGGATCTCGAAGTCGTCCAGCCTGAGGGTCCCGCCCACGTGCAGCGCCTCGTACGCGATCTCCGCGCGGAGCCGGTAGCCGCTGGTCACCTGGACCAGCCGGCCCGGGACGACGTCGAGGCCGGTCTCCTCCCGCACCTCCCGGACGACGGTCTGCGCGAACTCCTCGCCCTTGACCGCGTAGCCGCACGGCAGCCCCCAGGGGCGGGCGTCGGGCCACAGGCGGTGTTTGAGCAGCAGGACCTGCCCCTGTTCGTTCCGCACCACGCCCGTCACGCCGATCATGAACTTGGCCTGCGTGAGCCAGAGAACGCGCCACTGGAGGGAGCCGCGCAGGAGTTTCCACGCCCTGGCAACGATTCGCTTCACACGCGTCCTTTCGGGGTTTCAGGGGTGGTCGTCCGACTCCCGGCGGGCTCTGAGGGCACGGACCTTGTGGCGGTTGCCGCAGCGTTCCATCGAACACCAGCGGCGGCGGCCCGGACGGGAGGTGTCGGCGAAGAGGAGGTAGCAGCGGTCGCCGGCGCACTCGCGGATGCGGTGGGCGTACGGGCCGGAGAACAGGTCCACCGCGTCGCGGGCGACCGTCGAGAGCAGGTGGGCCGTCGTGGCCGGGCCGGGGGACCAGGAGGCGGCGCCGTCGGGGGTGAGGCGGAGGGCCAGGGAGGGGTGGGCCGCGGCGGTGTTGAGGGCGGCGAGGTCCCCTGCGGGGAGGCGTTCGGCGTGGGCGCGGGCCCGGGTGAGGCGGAAGAGGGCGTCGCGCAGGTGGCGTACGGCGGCGACGCCGGCGTCCGTGACCGTCAGCTCCGGCGCCGGGCGGAGCCTGCTCGCCGCCGCCCACGCCGTGACGTCCGCGGGGGTGTGCAGCACCTCGTACCGCGCGAAGGGGCCGGGACCGCCCGTGGTCAGCAACTCCAGGCTGAGCGCGCCCGGATCGAAGCGGAAGACCTGGCCGTCCGGGGGGCGCATCTCGATGCCCGGGGCGCGGGCGCTTGCCTCGTCCACCACGTAACCAGTATAACCGGTACATGGTTCCCACGCACTGGAAAGTCGTCATCGACGCCACCGACCCGCACGCCCAGGCCGACTTCTGGGCCGCCGCCCTCGGGTACGAAGTCGAGGACAACAGCCCGCTCATCGAGCAGCTCCGCACCGCCGGCGCCATCCCCGAGGACGTGCTGACCCGCCACCGCGACCGCCGCGCCTGGCGCACCGCCGCCGCCGTCCGGCACCCCGACGACCCGTACGACCCCGCCTCCGGCGCCGGCCTGGGCCGGCGGCTGCTCTTCAACCAGGTCCCCGAGCCCAAGCCCGCCGGCAAGAACCGGCTCCACCTCGACCTCCACCCCGAGTCCGGCCGGCGCGAGGAGGAGACGGCCAGGCTGGCGGAGCTGGGCGCGACCGTGCTGCGGCACGTCAAGGAGCAGGGCGGGGAGTGGACGATCATGGCCGACCCGGAGGGCAACGAGTTCTGTGTCCACTGACCGGGACACGCGCGAGGGCCGCCGCGTGCCGTGAGGCGCGCGGCGGCCCTCATTTGGAGAGAGCGTCGGTGGTGCGGTCAGTCCGCGGCGGCCTGGAGGGCCTCCGGGGTGACGGCGCCGACGTAGACCTTGTCGTCCGTGATCAGCACGTTCACCAGTCGGCTCTCGAAGACCCGGCCGGCGTCGGTCTTGTCCGTGAAGAAGTCGAGGGCGGCCCCGACCCCGTCCTCGCTCAGCGTGCCACCGGGGAGGGAGAGTTCGGCGATCGTGCCCCAGCCCTCGCCGTGGACCTTGACGTCCTCCAGGCCGGCGAGGCTGCCGCCCTCGGCCCAGTCGCCGCCGGCCGGGCCGCCGCCGGCCCACTCCTCGCCGGCCCAGTCCTCGCCGCCGGCCCAGCCGCCGCCGAAGCCCTTGCCGAAGCCACCTCCGAAGCCCCCGCCGAAGTCCTCGCCCAGGTCCCTCTCCGTCACCTCAGCGCCCGCCGGCGGTGCGAACAGGTCCGCGTCCGGCTTGTTGAAGTCGACCTTCGTGAAACCGACGTCCACGACCGCCTTGCCGTCGTCCGCCGTCAGCGCCACCCGCAGCGGCACGCCGTTGTCGGCGTCCACCGCGATGGTGATGTCCCGGACGGTGGACTCGTCCTGCTTCGGCGTCAGCCGCAGCTCGTACGCGTCCTGCCCGGCCACCTGCGCCGTGCCGGCGACCGACACGTCCGTCGTCTCGCCCGCGGCCTTCAGCAGCCGCTCCGCGAGCTCCTGCGGGGTGGCGTCCTTCAGGTCCTTCGGGAGGGCGAAGCCGTCGTGCTCCGCAGAGCCCTTCCCGGCGCCCTCCGGGACCGTCGAGTGGAACACCTCGTCCGCGTCGCCGTCGAAGGTCCACACGTCCTCGCCGTTGTGCACCACCGTGTGGTCGCCGTCCGGCCCGGGCAGCGTGACCCGCTGCTTCTCCGGGCCGTCGGCCGCGATCTGCAGTTTGGTGTCGCCGGCGAGCAGCCGCGAGAGGTCCGCGCCCCCGCCTCCGCCGCCGAAGGGTATCGACGGCAGGCCCAGGTCCGTGCTGACCTTCACCGTGCCGTCGACCGACTCGACCTCCGACGCCAGCGCCTTGGTGATCAGTTCCTCGGCCGTCACGTCGGCCGCGGAAAGACCCTCGTCCTGGGCGAGCGCGGGCACCAGGCCGATGGTGGCGGCGGCGAGGCCCGCGACACCCAGGGGCACCCCGTAGCGCACCGCCTTTCTGCGCCGGGCCGCGGCGAGTTCCGCCGCGCGGTCCTCGGCCGGGTCGGCGGGTCGCTCCGGTGGGATCAGTGCCATGGGAAGTACCTCCGTCTCCGCGGTGGTCCGCGGAAAGTCATCCACTGCTTCGCACGCCGTACGGGGCGTATCACCCATCTCAACAAATCGGGCGGCCCAAGGCGTCAGCCCGTGGGCGCACCTTCGATTACTCCTGTCGTATGACGGCACCCGCCCGGAATGAGGACTCACCCTGATCGATGTACGGGGCATCCAACTGGGCGCCGACGCGGACCCGCCGCTACCCGGCCCGGTCCACCACCGCGTCGCACAGCCCCTCCAGCGCCGTCCGCGCCGGGCAGGCCGGCAGCGCGGTCAGGATCGCCCGCGCCTCGGCCGCGTACCGTACGGTGTCCCGCCTGGCCTGCTCCACCGCCGGGTGGGCCCGCAGCCGGGCCAGGGCCTCCGCGTGCCGCGCGTCGTCCGTCAGGTCGTCGGCGAGGAGCGCCGCCAGCTCCAGGTCCGCCGGCCTGCGGTAGCGCTGGGCGGCGGCGCGCAGGTGCAGCACCGGCAGCGTCGCGACGCCCTCGCGCAGGTCCGTGCCCGGGGTCTTCCCGGACTCGGCGCCGTCGCTGGTGATGTCCAGCAGGTCGTCCGCGAGCTGGAAGGCGATGCCGATGCGCTCGCCGTACTGCGTCAGCACCTCCACCACCGACTCGTCCGCGCCCGCCGTCAGCGCGCCGAAGCGGCCGGAGACGGCGATGAGCGAGCCGGTCTTGCCGGCGAGGACCTCCAGGTAGTGGTCGACCGGGTCGCGGCCCTCGGCCGGCCCCGCGGTCTCCAGGATCTGCCCGGTGACCAGCCGCTCGAACGCCTGGGCCTGGATACGGACCATCTCGGGGCCCAGGTCGGCGAGCAGCCGCGAGGCGCGGGCGAAGAGGAAGTCGCCGGTCAGGACGGCGACGGAGTTGGCCCAGCGGCTGTTGGCGCTGGGTACGCCGCGGCGTACGGCGGCCTCGTCCATCACGTCGTCGTGGTAGAGCGTGGCCAGGTGCGTCAGCTCGACGACGACGCCCGAGGGCGCGACGCCCGGCGCGTACGGGTCGCCGAACTGCGCGGCGAGCATGACCAGCAGCGGGCGGAATCTCTTGCCGCCGGCGCGGACGAGATGCCGCGCGGCCTCGGTAATGAACGGCACATCGCTCTTCGTCGCCTCGAAAAGCCCTTCCTCGACGGCCGCGAGCCCCGCCTCGACATCGGCTTCCAGGGCTCGGTCCGAAACGCTGAGCCCCAAGGGCGCGACCACGGTCACGAGGGCTCCTCCTGTCTGCAGACGTTCACGTGGAACAGATTGTCGATGTGTCGTTAGCAGCACCATGCACCACGTGCGCAGCGTAGCCGGTCACGCGACGATCACGTCGGGCGGCTTCCCCTTGGCCGACCTGGGGGTCGTAACCTGAGGTCCCCAGCCCACCGACCACGATGAGGCAGGACTCCGCGATGTCCGAGCACAGCCCGCTCGACGTGCCAGAAGGTGATCCCTTCGGGCCGCACAACCTTCCGTACGGCGTCTTCTCCGTGCCCACCGGCACGGACCCCGCCGGCAAGGACCCCGCAGGCGCCAGCCCCCGCGTCGGCGTGCGCTACGGCGCATCCGTCCTGGACACCGCCGCCGTCGCCGCGGCCCTCGGCTCCCCGCACGCCGCGCTGCTCGCCGCCGGGACGCTGGCGCCGCTGATGGCCGCGGGCCGGCCGGTGTGGCAGGCCGTACGGGCCGAGGTGACCGCCTGGCTGACCGACCCGGCGCACCGCGCGGCCGTCGAGCCGCACCTGCACGCGCTGGAGGGCATCGCGCTGCACCTGCCGTTCGAGGTCGGCGACTACGTCGACTTCTACGCCAGCGAGCACCACGCCGCCAACGTCGGCCGCATCTTCCGCCCCGCCGAGGACCCGCTGACGCCCAACTGGAAGCACCTGCCCATCGGCTACCACGGCCGGTCCGGCACGATCGTCCCCTCCGGCACGCCCGTCGTACGCCCGGCCGGCCAGCGCAAGGGCGCCGACGGCGCAGGACCCGTGTTCGGCCCGTCCCTCCGCCTGGACATCGAGGCGGAGGTGGGCTTCGTCGTCGGCGTACCGTCGCGGATGGGCACGCCCGTGCCCCGTACCGCCTTCCGCGACCACGTCTTCGGCGTCTGCCTGGTCAACGACTGGTCCGCGCGCGACGTCCAGCCCTGGGAGCAGCGCCCCCTCGGCCCGCACCAGGCGAAGTCCTTCGCCACGTCCGTCGGCACCTGGATCACCCCCCTCGACGCCCTCGAAGCCGCCCGCGTCGCGCCGCCGGAGCGTACGCACCCGCTGCTGCCGTACCTCGACGACACGGGTGCAGGAGAGCCGGACAACGGCTACGACCTGCGCCTTGAGGTACGGATCAACGGGGAGGTCGTCTCCCGGCCGCCGTTCGCCTCGATGTACTGGACCGCGGCGCAGCAGTTGGCCCACATGACCGTCAACGGCGCCTCGGTACGCACCGGCGACCTCTACGCCTCCGGCACGGTCAGCGGGCCGGAACCCGATCAGGTGGGCTCGCTGCTGGAGTTGACGAAGGGCGAGGGCCCGTGGCTGGCGGACGGGGACGTCGTCGAGATCGACGGCTGGGCCCCCGGCCCGCGCGGGGTGCGGATCGCCCTCGGCGGGGTCACCGGCCAGGTGAAGCCGGCCGCCGCAGGCTGAGCCGACGTCCGTCGGGGAGCAGAGCGCCGGGATCCGGGGGCAGCGCCCCCGGGATCCTGCCGGCGCCCGGCCCGGCGCAGCCGCCGGCCCCCGTGGCGCGGACCCGGGCGCCAGCCCTCGGGGGCCCGGGGGCAGAGCCCCCGGCCCTCGCGGAGCGGCCTAGCGGACGAAGAACCCCGCGTCCCCGGCCAGCTCCAGGAAGTACTGCGGAGCCACGCCCAGCACCAGGGTCGCGGCCAGGCCGACGGCGATGGTGGTGACGGTGAAGGCGCTCGGCACGGCCACCGCCGGGCCCTCGGGCCGCGGCTCGCTGAAGAACATCAGCACGATGACCCGTACGTAGAAGAACGCGGCGATGGCCGACGCGATGACACCGACGACGACCAGCGGCGTCGCGCCGCCCTCCGCCGCCGCCTTGAACACCGCGAACTTCCCGGCGAAGCCGCTGGTCAGCGGGATGCCCGCGAACGCCAGCAGGAACACCGCGAAGACCGCCGCGACCAGCGGCGAACGCCGGCCGAGCCCCGCCCACTTCGACAGGTGCGTCGCCTCGCCGCCCGCGTCCCGTACCAGCGTGATGACGGCGAACGCGCCGAGCGTCACGAAGGCGTACGCGGCCAGGTAGAACAGCACCGAGGAGATGCCCTCCTCGTTGGCCGCCGTGACACCGGCGAGGATGAAGCCGGCGTGCGCGATCGAGGAGTACGCGAGCAGCCGCTTCACGTCGGTCTGGGTGATCGCGAGGATGGCGCCGATGACCATCGTGAGGATCGCCACCCCCCACATCACCGGCCGCCAGTCCCACTTCATCCCCGGCAGCACGACGTACAGCAGCCGCAGCAGCGCGCCGAACGCGGCGACCTTGGTGGCCGCGGCCATGTAGCCGGTGACGGGCGTGGGCGCGCCCTGGTAGACGTCCGGGGTCCACATGTGGAACGGCACGGCGCCGACCTTGAAGAACAGGCCGAGCAGCAGCATGGCGCCGCCGATGAGCAGCAGCGCGTCGTTGCCCATGGTGTCGGCCAGCGCCGGCGTCATGTTCTGCGGCTTGCCCGCGACGACGTCGGCGATGACGGCGTACTTCACGCTGCCCGCGTAGCCGTACAGCAGCGCGATGCCGAAGAGCAGGAACGCCGACGAGAAGGCGCCGAGCAGGAAGTACTTCACCGCCGCCTCCTGCGACATCAGCCGCTTGCGGCGGGCGACGGCGCAGAGCAGGTACAGCGGCAGGGAGAAGACCTCCAGCGCGATGAAGAGCGTCAGCAGGTCGTTCGCGGCGGGGAAGATGAGCATGCCGCCGGTCGCGAACATCAGCAGCGGGAACACCTCGGTGGTGGTGAACCCCGCCTTGACCGCGGCCTGCTCCGCCTTGCCGCCGGGCACGGCCGCGGCCTCCGCCGCGAAGGAGTCGACCTGCTTGCCGTGCGCGGCCGGGTCCAGCCGGCGCTCGGCGAAGGTGAACACCGCGAGCACGCCCACCAGCAGGATGGTGCCCTGCAGGAAGAGCGCCGGGCCGTCCACGGCCAGCGCGCCCATCGCGGCGGTCTGCGCCTCGTCGGTGCCGTGGCCGGTCGCGGCCAGCGTGATGACGGCGCCGAACGCCGCGGCCATGGCGAGCACGGCGAGCCCGACCTGCACGACGTAGCGGTGCCGCCGGGGGACGAACGCCTCGATGGCGACGCCCAGGACGGCCGCGCCGACCACGATCAGCGTGGGCGCCAGCAGGTCGTACTCGATGTGCGGCGCCTCGATCTTGTCGACGCCGTCCTGCGCCATCCACAGGCTGTGGACACCCCTACTCATGCGCGGCCTCCACAGGGTTCACGTCCGGCTCCGGGTCGGACTTCTGCACGTCGGACATGGTGTGCTCGACGGCCGGGTTGACGATCTCGGTGAGCGGCTTCGGGTACACCCCGAGGCCGATGAGCAGCGCGATCAGCGGCGCCACCACCAGCACCTCGCGCACCCGCAGGTCGGGCAGCTTCGCCACCTTCTCGGCGACCGGCCCGGTCATCGTCCGCTGGTACAGCACGAGGACGTAGATCGCGGCCAGCACTATCCCGACGGTGGCCACGATGCCGATCGCCGGGTAGCGGCTGAACGTGCCCACCAGCACCAGGAACTCGCTGACGAACGGCGCCAGACCCGGCAGCGACAAGGTGGCCAGGCCGCCGATCAGGAACGTGCCGGCGAGCACCGGCGCGACCTTCTGCACCCCGCCGTAGTCGGCGATGAGCCGCGAGCCGCGCCGGGAGATGAGGAACCCGGCGACCAGCATCAGGGCGGCGGTGGAGATGCCGTGGTTGACCATGTACAGCGTCGCGCCCGAGTGGCCCTGGCTGGTCATCGCGAAGATGCCCAGGATGATGAAGCCGAAGTGGGAGATCGAGGCGTACGCGATCAGCCGCTTGATGTCCCGCTGCCCGATGGCGAGCAGCGCGCCGTACAGGATGCTGATCACCGCCAGCACCAGCACCACCGGCGTCGCCCAGTCGCTCGCCTCCGGGAACAGCCCGAGGCAGAAGCGGAGCATCGCGAACGTGCCGACCTTGTCGACCACCGCGGTGATGAGCACGGCGACCGGGGCCGTCGACTCCCCCATCGCGTTGGGCAGCCAGGTGTGCAGCGGCCACAGCGGCGCCTTCACCGCGAAGGCGAAGAAGAAGCCGAGGAAGAGCAGCCGCTCCGTGGACGTCGACAGGTCCAGGTCGCCGTCGGCCCGCGCCCGCAGGATCTCCTGCAGCGAGAACGTGCCCGCGTCGAGCTGGTCGCTGGTGGCGGCGTACAGCCCGATGACCGCGGCCAGCATGATCAGGCCGCCGGCCAGGTTGTACAGCAGGAACTTCACGGCCGCGTACGAGCGCTGCCGCGCCGCCTCTTCCTCGCCGTGCTGGTGTGCCTTGTCCCCGAAGCCTCCGATGAGGAAGTACAGCGGGATGAGCATGGCTTCGAAGAAGATGTAGAAGAGGAAGACGTCCGTGGCCAGGAAGCTTATGATCACCATCGCTTCGACGGCCAGGATCAGCGCGAAGAAGCCCTGGGTGGGGCGCCAGCGCGAGGACGTTTTCCCGGCCGGGTCCGCGTCGTGCCAGCCCGCGAGGATGACGAACGGGATCAGCAGCGCCGTCAGCGCCACCAGCACGACGGCGATGCCGTCGACCCCCAGCTCGTATCTCACCCCGAAGTCGGCGATCCACGCCCGCGACTCGGTGAGCTGGAAGCGGTCGCCGTCCGGGTCGAACCGGACCGCGATCACCGCCGCCAGCACCAGCGTCACGAGCGAGACGCCCAGCGCGAGCACCTTGGCCAGCTCGCGCTTGGCCGCGGGCACCGCGGCGGTGGCGATCGCGCCCACGGCGGGAACAGCGGCGGTGATCGTCAGCAGCGGGAAGGAAGAATCAGCCATGGGTTCAGACCGCCCTCATCAGCAGGGTGGCGGCGATGAGCACCACCGCGCCCCCGAACATCGAGACCGCGTAGCTGCGGGCGTAGCCGTTCTGGACCCGCCGCATGCGGGCGGAGAGCCCGCCGAACGCCGCCGCGGTTCCGTTGACGATGCCGTCGACCAGCTTGTGGTCCAGGTAGACCAGGCCGCGGGTCAGGTACTCGCCGGGCTTGACCAGCGCCACGTGGTTGAAGTCGTCCTGCAGCAGGTCGCGCCGGGCGGCGCGGGTGAGCAGGGAGCCGCGCGGTACCGCGGCGGGGACCGGGCGGCGGCCGTACTGCAGCCAGGCCACCGCGACGCCGAGCACCATGCAGGCGACGGTGGCGCTGGTGACCATCCCGACGCTCAGGCCCTCCGGCAGGTGCCCGTGCTCGAAGCCGGTGACCGGCTCCAGCCAGTTGACGAACCGCTCACCGACGTCGAAGAACGCACCCGCGCCGACCGAGCCGACCGCCAGCACGATCATCGGGATCGTCATGGACTTCGGCGACTCGTGCGGGTGCGGCTCGTTGCCGTCGGCGTCCGGCTCCCAGCGCCTCTCGCCGAAGAACGTCATGAGCATCACGCGCGTCATGTAGTACGCGGTGATCGCCGCGCCCAGCAGCGCGGCGCCGCCCAGGATCCAGCCCTGCGTACCGCCCTTGGCGAACGCGGCCTCGATGATGGCGTCCTTGGAGAAGAAGCCGGACAGCCCGGGGAACCCGATGATCGCCAGATAGCCGAGGCCGAACGTGACGAACGTGACCGGCATGTACTTCCTGAGGCCCCCGTACTTGCGCATGTCGACCTCGTCGTTCATGCCGTGCATGACGGAGCCCGCGCCGAGGAAGAGCCCGGCCTTGAAGAAGCCGTGCGTCACCAGGTGCATGATCGCGAACGCGTAGCCGATCGGGCCGAGCCCGGCGGCCAGCACCATGTAGCCGATCTGCGACATCGTCGAGCCGGCCAGCGCCTTCTTGATGTCGTCCTTCGCACAACCGACGATCGCACCGAAGAGCAGCGTGACCGCGCCGACGATCGTGACGACGAGCTGCGCGTCCGGCGCCGCCTCGAAGATCGCGCCGGAGCGGACGATCAGGTAGACGCCCGCGGTCACCATCGTCGCGGCGTGGATCAGCGCGGAGACCGGCGTGGGGCCCTCCATCGCGTCGCCCAGCCAGGACTGCAGCGGCACCTGCGCCGACTTGCCGCACGCCGCGAGCAGCAGCATCAGCCCGATGGCCGTCATCCGGCCCTCGCTGGACTCGCCGACCGAGTTCATCACCGGCTCGAACGCGAAGGTGCCGAAGGTGGTGAACATCAGCATGATCGCGATGGACAGGCCGACGTCGCCGACGCGGTTGACGATGAACGCCTTCTTCGCCGCCGTCGCCGCGCTCGGCTTGTGCTGCCAGAAGCCGATCAGCAGGTACGAGGCGAGGCCGACGCCCTCCCAGCCGACGTACAGCAGGAGGAAGTTGTCCGCGAGGACGAGGATCAGCATCGCCGCGAGGAAGAGGTTCAGATAGCCGAAGAACCGGCGGCGGCGCTCGTCGTGCTCCATGTAGCCCACGGAGTACAGGTGGATGAGCGAGCCGACGCCGGTGATCAGCAGCACGAACGTCATCGAGAGCTGATCGAGCTGGAACGCCGCCTCCGCCTGGAACCCCTCGACCGGAATCCAGGTGAACAGGTGGCTGTGCAGCGCCCGCTCCTCGCCGTCCTTGCCGAGCATGTCGGCAAAGAGGGCCAGGCCGAGGACGAAGGAAGTGAAGGCCAGGGCCGTGCCGAGCCAGTGGCCCGTACGGTCCAGCCTCCGCCCGCCGCAGAGCAGCACCGCCGCGCCGAGCAGCGGCGCCGCGACGAGCAATCCGATGAGTGACTCCACTGGTGCGTCCCCTTACAGCTTCATCAAAGCGGCGTCGTCGACCGAAGCCGAGTGGCGGGAGCGGTAGAACGACACGATGATCGCCAGGCCGACCACGACTTCCGCGGCGGCGACGACCATGGTGAAGAAGGCGAGGATCTGGCCGTCGAGGTTCCCGTGCATCCGGGAGAACGTGACCAGCGCCAGGTTGCAGGCGTTCAGCATCAGCTCGATGCACATGAACACCACGATGGCGTTCCGCCTGATGAGCACCCCGGCCGCGCCGATGGTGAACAGCAGCGCGGCGAGATAAAGGTAGTTGACCGGGTTCATGACATCACCTTGTTCTCCCCCTGGGACTTCGTCCCGGGGGCGCCCCCATCTCCGCCCGCGCGGCGAAGGTCACGACACGCTGTCGGGTGCGGCTGGGCAGCCGCGCGTGCGTCGCTCACTGTCCCTCTCCCTTTCCGGCCGTGCCACCGGTGCCGGCGCTGACGGCGTTCTTGCCGTCGCCTTCGCCGGTGTCCGGTTCCAGGGCCTTGCCCTGGTAGTCGGCGGTGCGCTTCTCTATGGCCGCGAGATCCGCCAGCGCCTGCGCGGAGACGTCCCGGATCTGGCCGCGGTCGCGCAGCGTGCGGTTGACGGTCAGCTCGGACGGCGTGCCGTCGGGCAGCAGGGCCGGGATGTCCACCGCGTTGTGGCGGGCGTAGACGCCGGGCGCGGGCAGCGGCGGCACCTGGACACCGTCGCGTACGCGCTGCGCGGCCTGCTCGCGCTGGGTCGGGGTGCCCTCGGTCTTCTCGCGGTGGGTGAGGACCATGCCCGCCACCGCGGCGGTGATCAGCAGCGCGCCGGTCAGCTCGAAGGCGAAGACGTAGTCGCGGAAGATCAGCGCGGACAGCCCGTGGACGTTGCCGCCGGCGTTGGCCTCCTCAAGCCCCTCGAAGCTGCCGAGGCTCGCGTTGCCGATGCCGGCCATCAGCAGCACGCCGAAGCCGATGCCGCAGAGCATCGCCAGCCAGCGCTGGCCCTTGATGGTCTCCCTCAGCGAGTCCGCCGCGCTGATGCCGACGAGCATCAGCACGAAGAGGAAGAGCATCATGACCGCGCCGGTGTAGACGACGATCTGGACGACGCCGAGGAAGTACGCGCCGTTGGCGAGGTAGAAGACCGCCAGGATCACCATCGTCCCGGCGAGGCAGAGCGCCGAGTGCACCGCCTTCCTCATCATCACGGTGCCCAGCGCACCGGCGACGGCGAAGACGGCCAGCACCCAGAACTGGGTCGCCTCCCCGGTGGAGGTGGTGTAGCCGACCTGGGCGAGGGCGTTCATGCCTGGACTCCTTCGGCGTGCTCCGGGTCCGGCCCCTGCGCCGACTCGCCCTTGCTGACGGCGACCTGGCGTTCCGTGCCCGGGGCGGCCTCGGTGACGAGACCGCTGTAGTAGTCCTTCTCCGTCATCCCCGGGTAGATGGCGTGCGGCGAGTCGACCATGCCTTCCTGCAGGCCGGCGAGGAGCTCGTCCTTGGTGTAGATGAGCGACTCGCGGCTCTTGTCGGCCAGTTCGTACTCGTTGGTCATGGTCAGCGCCCGGGTGGGGCACGCCTCGACGCACAGCCCGCACAGGATGCAGCGCAGGTAGTTGATCTGGTAGACGCGGCCGTAGCGCTCACCCGGCGAGTAGCGCTCCTCTTCGGTGTTGTCCGCGCCCTCGACGTAGATCGCGTCCGCCGGGCAGGCCCACGCGCACAGCTCGCAGCCGATGCACTTCTCCAGCCCGTCCGGGTGCCGGTTGAGCTGGTGGCGGCCGTGGAAGCGGGGCGCCGTCGGCTTCTTGTACTCGGGGTACTGCTCGGTCAGCCGCTTCTTGAACATGGCCTTGAAGGTCACGCCGAAGCCGCCCACCGGGTTGACGAACCCCTGCTTGTCCTTCTTCTCGTCAGCCATTGTCGGCCTCCTCAGTGTCGCCTCCGGGACCGTTCGTGCCCACCAGCTCACGCTCGCGCTCGTGGCGCGAGGGACGGCGGGGCACGGGCGGGAGGGTCTGACCGGGCAGCGGCGGTACGGGATAGCCCTCCGCCATCGGGTCGAACTCCGGCTTGGGCTGGGCCGCCACGCGGGCGGCCTCCTCCTTGTCCTGGCGGTCGCGGAAGATGTCCACGACGAAGGACAGCAGCAGGATCACCAGCAGCCCGCCGGCGATGTAGAGCACGATCTCGGTGAAGTCCACGTCCTCGTTGCGCAGCGCCCGGACGGTGGCGACCAGCATCAGCCAGACCATGGAGACCGGGATGAGGACCTTCCAGCCCAGCTTCATGAACTGGTCGTAGCGCACCCGCGGGAGCGAGCCGCGCATCCACACGAAGATGAACATGCAGGCGAGCAGCTTGCCGAAGAACCAGAGCATCGGCCACCAGCCGGTGTTGGCGCCCTCCCACACGCTGCTGATCGGTGCGGGCGCGCGCCAGCCGCCGAGGAAGAGCGTGACGCCCACCGCGGACAGCGTGATCATGTGCACGTACTCGGTGAGCATGAACAGCGCGAACTTGATCGACGAGTACTCGGTGGAGTACCCGGAGACCAGGTCGCCCTCGGACTCCGGCATGTCGAAGGGCAGCCGGTGCGCCTCGCCGATCATCGAGACGATGTAGACGAGGAACGAGACCGGCAGCAGTACCCCGAACCAGCGGTCGTCCTGAGCCGCGACGATCTCCGAGGTCGACAGCGACCCGGAGTAGAGGAACACCGCGGCGAACGACAGGCCCAGCGCGACCTCGTACGAGATCACCTGGGCCGTCGCGCGGACACCGCCGAGCAGCGGGTACGTCGAGTTGGACGCCCAGCCGGCGAGGACCACGCCGTAGGCCCCGATGGACGCGGTGGCCAGCACGAACAGCATGGCGACCGGGAGGTCGGTGAGCTGCAGCGCGGTGCGCTCCCCGAAGATCGACACCTGGTTGTCGGCCGGGCCGAAGGGGATGACCGCGATGGCCATGAAGGCGGGGACGGTGGCGATGATCGGCGCCAGGATGTAGACGAACTTGTCGGCGCCCTTGGGGATGATGTCCTCTTTGAACATCAGCTTCATGCCGTCGAAGAGCGACTGCAGCAGGCCCCAGGGACCGTGCCGGTTCGGGCCGATGCGCAACTGCATCCAGCCCAGCACCTTGCGCTCCATGACGATGGCCGCGAGGACCATCACCACCAGGAACGCGAAGCAGAAGACCGCCTTGAGGAGGATGAGCCACCAGGGGTCGCCCCCGAAGTAGCCGAGATCCTCCGCGGCGAGGACGCTCGCGCCGTGCGCCGCTGGTGCGCTTGCGATCACCGTCGTACCTCCGTCGTATACGCAGCTACGCAGGTTCGCGTCCGCATCGAAGTCACGCTTCGACCTCCTTGGATACGGCGGAAACCTGGACCAGGTCGCCGGGGTTCGCGCCCGTGGCCGCCGTCACGCCGGGGGTCGCCGACTGCAGTGGCAGCCACACGACCTGATCGGGCAGCTCCGCCGTGACCCGCAGCGGGAACGTCACCGTGCCGGCCGGGCCGGTGACCGCAAGCGGGTCGCCGTCGGCGACGCCGGTGGCCTGGGCGGTGGCGGGCGACAGCCGGGCCGCCGCCTCGTGGCGGGTGGCGGCCAGGGCGTCGTCGCCCTCCTGCAGCCGGCCCTCGTCGAGCAGCAGCCGGTGGCCCGCGAGCACCGCCTCGCCGGCGCCGGGCTGCGGCAGCGGCGCGGCCCGCTCGTCCGGCGGCACGGGGCGCGCGCCGGCGGTGCGGATGCCGAGGCGGTCCAGCTCGGCCCGTGCCGTACGGGCGTCGGGCAGGCCCAGGTGGACGTCGAGGGCGTCAGCGAGCATGTGCAGCACCCGCTGGTCGGCGGGCGCGACGCGGCGGGTCATCTGGTCCGGCTTCAGCGCGGCCTCGAACGGCCGGGGGCGGCCTTCCCAGTTGAGGTACGTGCCCTGCTTCTCGGCGACGGCGGCCACCGGGAAGACCACGTCGGCCCGCTCGGTGACCTCGCTGGGCCGCTGCTCCAGGCTGACCACGAACTCCGCCCGGTCCAGCGCCTCGCGGGCCTTCGCCGGGTCCGGCAGGTCGCTGACCTGGACGCCGCCGACGAGCAGCGCGCCGATGTCACCGGCCGCCGCCGCGTCGAGGATCCCGCCGGTGTCGCGGCCCGCCGCGTGCGGCAGTTCCGCCAGGCCCCAGGCGGCGGCGGTCTCGCGGCGCGCCTCGGTGTCGGTGGCGGGCCGGCCGCCGGGCAGCATCCCGGGCAGCGCGCCGGTCTCGATCGCCCCGCGCTCGCCGGCGCGGCGCGGGATCCAGGCGAGGGTGGCGCCGGTGGCCTCCGCGGTGCGTACCACGGCGGACAGCGCGCCGCGTACCCCCGCCAGCCGCTCGCCGACGAGGATCACCGCGCCCTCCTGGCGCAGCGCGTCGGACGCGGCCTTGCCGTCCTCGCCGAGGCCGGCGCCGGAGCCGAGGGCGTCGAGCCAGCTCGGTTCGGTGCCGGGGGCGGCCGGCAGCAGCGTGCCGCCGGCCTTCGTCAGGCCCCGGGTGGCGAAGGGGGCGATGGCGTAGACCTTCAGGCCCTTCTTCCGCCACGCCTTGCGCAGCCGGAGGAAGACGCCGGGCGCCTCCTCCTCGGCCTCCAGGCCGGCGAGCAGCACCGCGGGCGCCTTCTCCAGGTCGCCGTAGGTGATGCCGCGTCCGCTGCCGGCGATCCGCGCGGCCAGGAACTCCGTCTCCTCGGCGCTGTGCACCCGGGCGCGGAAGTCGATGTCGTTGGTGTCGAGCCCGACGCGCGCGAACTTCGCGTACGCGTAGGAGTCCTCCAGCGTCAGCCGCCCGCCGGTGAGCACTCCCGCCCGGCCGCGGGCCGCCGCCAGGCCGGTGGCCGCGACGCGCAGCGCCTCGGGCCAGCTCGCCGGCTGCAGTTCACCGTTCTCGTCGCGGACCAGCGGGTGGGTGAGCCGGTCGGGGAGCTGCGCGTAGCGGAAGCCGAAGCGGCCCTTGTCGCACATCCACTCCTCGTTGACCTCGGGGTCGTTGTCGGCGAGCCGCCGCATGACCTTGCCGCGGCGGTGGTCGGTGCGGGTGGCGCAGCCGCCGGCGCAGTGCTCGCAGACGGTCGGCGAGGAGACCAGGTCGAAGGGGCGCGAGCGGAAGCGGTACATCGTCGAGGTGAGTGCGCCGACCGGGCAGATCTGGATGGTGTTGCCCGAGAAGTACGACTCGAAGGGCACGCCCTCGCCCGTACCGACCTGCTGGAGCGCGCCGCGCTCCAGCAGCTCGATCATCGGGTCGCCCGCGACCTGGTTGGAGAACCGGGTGCAGCGCGCGCACAGCACGCAGCGCTCGCGGTCGAGCAGCACCTGCGCCGAGATCGGCACGGGCTTTTCGAAGGTGCGCTTCTGGCCGTCGAAGCGGCTCTCGGCCTGCCCGGCGGACATCGCCTGGTTCTGCAGCGGGCACTCGCCGCCCTTGTCGCAGACCGGGCAGTCCAGCGGGTGGTTGATGAGCAGCAGCTCCATGACGCCGCGCTGCGACTTCTCGGCGACGTCGGAGGTGAGCTGCGTCTTGACCACCATCCCGTCGGTGCAGGTGATGGTGCAGGACGCCGACGGCTTGCGCTGGCCCTCGATCTCGACGATGCACTGCCGGCAGGCGCCGACCGGGTCGAGCAGCGGGTGGTCGCAGAACCGCGGGACCTCGATGCCGAGTTGCTCGGCGGCCCGGATGACCAGGGTGCCCTTGGGCACGCTGACCTCGACGCCGTCGATGGTCAGCGTGACCATGTTCTCCGGAGCGACAGGCTTCTCGGGCGCCTTCTCCGGCTCCGTGACGGTCACGCGGTCACCTCCTGGTGGGTCGTGGAGCCGGGGGTGTCGGCCCAGGCGGTGGATCTGGCCGGGTCAAAGGGGCAGCCGCCGCCGTTGATGTGCTGCTCGTACTCCTCGCGGAAGTACTTCAGCGAGGAGAAGATCGGCGCGGCGGAGCCGTCGCCGAGGGCGCAGAACGACTTGCCGTTGACGTTGTCGGCGATGTCGTTGAGCTTGTCGAGGTCGTCCAGCGCGCCCTTGCCCGCCTCGATGTCGCGGAGGAGCTGGACCATCCAGTACGTGCCCTCGCGGCAGGGCGTGCACTTGCCGCAGGACTCGTGCTCGTAGAACTCGGTCCAGCGGGTGACGGCCCGCACCACGCAGGTCGTCTCGTCGAAGCACTGCAGCGCCTTGGTGCCGAGCATGGAGCCGGCGCCGCCGACGCCCTCGTAGTCGAGGGGGACGTCCAGGTGCTCGGCGGTGAGCATCGGGGTGGACGAGCCGCCGGGGGTCCAGAACTTCAGCCGGTGGCCGGGGCGCATGCCGCCGCCCATGTCGAGCAGTTGGCGCAGCGTGATGCCGAGCGGCGCCTCGTACTGGCCGGGGCGGGCGACGTGGCCGGAGAGGGAGTACAGCGTGAAGCCCGGGGACTTCTCACTGCCCATCGTGCGGAACCACTCCTTGCCCTTGTTCATGATCGAGGGAACAGAGGCGATGGACTCGACGTTGTTCACCACAGTGGGGCACGCGTACAGGCCCTCGACGGCGGGGAAGGGAGGACGCAGCCGGGGCTGCCCGCGGCGGCCCTCCAGCGAGTCGAGCAGCGCGGTCTCCTCGCCGCAGATGTACGCGCCGGCGCCGGCGTGCACCGTGACGTCCAGGTCGAGTCCGGAACCGAGGATGTTCTTGCCGAGGAAGCCGGCGGCGTACGCCTCCCGGACGGCCTCGTGCAGCCTGCGCAGCACCGGCACGACCTCGCCGCGCAGGTAGATGAACGCGTGGTTGGACCGGAACGCGTGACAGGCGATGACGATGCCCTCGATGAGGGAGTGCGGGTTGGCGAAGAGCAGCGGGATGTCCTTGCAGGTGCCCGGCTCCGACTCGTCGGCGTTGACGACGAGGTAGTGCGGCTTGCCGTCGCCCTGCGGGATGAACTGCCACTTCATGCCGGTGGGGAAGCCGGCGCCGCCGCGACCGCGCAGACCGGCGTCCTTGACGTACGCGATGACGTCGTCGGGCGGCATCGCGAGCGCCTTGCGCAGGCCCTCGTAGCCCTCGTTACGGCGGTACGTCTCCAGGGTCCAGGACTCGGGGTGGTCCCAGAAGGCGGAGAGCACCGGGGTCAGCAGCTTCTCCGGCGAGTCGACGGTCATCACGCGCCCTTTCCTTCACCGTCTCGCGGCCCGACGACCCGACCCGGGCCCGGTGCCGTTTCGCCCTTGGCCATGCGCAGCCCGGCGAGCGAGGCGGGGCCCGCGCCGCCGGACTCGGCGACGGCGCCGGCGCGTTCGTCGGGGAAGCCGGCCAGTATGCGGGCCGTCTCCTTGAACGTGCACAGCTTCGCGCCGCGGGTGGGGTGCACGTCGTTGCCGGCGCGCAGGTCGTCCACGAGCCGCTTGGCGGACTCGGGCGTCTGGTTGTCGAAGAACTCCCAGTTGACCATCACCACGGGGGCGAAGTCGCAGGCGGCGTTGCACTCGATGTGCTCCAGGGTGACCTTGCCGTCCTCGGTGGTCTCCTGGTTGCCGACGCCCAGGTACTCCTGCAGCTCCGCGAAGATGGCGTCGCCGCCCATGACCGCGCAGAGCGTGTTGGTGCAGACCCCGACCTGGTAGTCGCCGGAGGGCTTGCGCCGGTACATGGTGTAGAAGGTGGCGACCGCGGTCACCTCGGCGGCGGTCAGGTCGAGCATCTCGGCGCAGAACTGCATGCCGGTGCGGGTGACGTGGCCCTCTTCCGACTGCACCAGGTGCAGCATCGGCAGCAGCGCGGAGCGGCTGTCCGGATAGCGGGCGATGATCTCCCCGGCGTCCGCGGCCAGCCGCTCGCGCACCTCGGCCGGGTAGTCCGGGGCCGGCAGTTGGGGCATGCCCAGCGAGACGGCCGCCTGGCTCCCCGGGTCGCGTTCTGCTGTCGTCATCGGTCGACGCCTCCCAGCACCGGGTCGAGCGACGCGATCGCCACGATCACGTCGGCAACCTGGCCGCCCTCGGTCATGGCCGCGATGGCCTGCAGGTTCACGAACGACGGCTCGCGGAAGTGCACCCGGAACGGGCGGGTGGCGCCGTCGCTGACGGCGTGGACGCCCAGTTCGCCCTTGGGGGACTCCACCGCCACGTACGCCTGCCCCGGCGGCACCCGGAAGCCCTCGGTGACCAGCTTGAAGTGGTGGATCAGGGCCTCCATCGAGGTGCCCATGATGTTCTTGATGTGATCCAGCGAGTTGCCGAGGCCGTCGGGGCCCAGCGCGAGCTGGGCGGGCCAGGCGATCTTCTTGTCGGCGACCATCACCGGGCCCGGCTCCAGCCGGTCCACGCACTGCTCGACGATCCGCAGTGACTGGCGCATCTCCTCCAGCCTTATGAGGAAGCGGCCGTAGGCGTCGGCGGTGTCGGCGGTGGGGACGTCGAAGTCGTACGTCTCGTAGCCGCAGTACGGGTCCGTCTTGCGCAGGTCGTGCGGCAGCCCGGTGGCGCGCAGCACCGGGCCCGTGATGCCCAGGGACATGCAGCCGGCCAGGTCCAGGTGCGCGATGCCCTGCATCCGGGCCTTGAACGCCGGGTTGTTGGTGGCCAGCTTGTCGTACTCCGGGAAGTTCTTGCGGAGCGTCCTGACCGTCTCCCTTATCGAGTCCACCGCGCCCGGGGGCAGGTCCTGGGCGAGGCCGCCGGGGCGGATGAACGCGTGGTTCATCCGCAGGCCGGTGATCAGCTCGAACAGGTCGAGGACCAGCTCGCGGTCGCGGAAGCCGTAGATCATGACCGTGGTGGCGCCCAGCTCCATGCCGCCGGTGGCGATGGCCACCAGGTGGGAGGAGATCCGGTTCAGCTCCATCAGCAGCACCCGGATGACCGTGGCCCGGTCGGGCACGTCGTCGGTGATGCCGAGCAGCTTCTCGACCGCCATGCAGTACGCGGCCTCGTTGAAGAACGAGGTCAGGTAGTCCATGCGGGTCACGAAGGTGGAGCCCTGGGTCCAGGTGCGGTACTCGAGGTTCTTCTCGATGCCCGTGTGCAGGTAGCCGATCCCGCACCGGCACTCCGTCACGGTCTCGCCGTCGATCTCCAGGATGAGCCGCAGCACGCCGTGGGTGGACGGGTGCTGGGGGCCCATGTTGACGACGATCCGCTCGTCGTCGGCCCGGTGCACCGACTCGACGACCTCGTCCCAGTCGCCGCCGGTGACGGTGTAGACGGTGCCCTCGGTGGTCTCCCGGGCCGCCCCGGTCGCGTGGGTGGTGCTCATCGGTACGACCTCCGCTGGTCGGGAGCCGGGATCTGGGCGCCCTTGTACTCGACGGGGATGCCGCCGAGGGGGTAGTCCTTGCGCTGCGGATGGCCCTGCCAGTCGTCGGGCATGAAGATCCGGGTCAGCGCCGGGTGGCCGTCGAAGACGATGCCGAAGAAGTCGTAGACCTCGCGCTCGTGCCAGTCGTTCGTCGGGTAGACGTCCACGACGGACGGGATGCGCGGGTCGGCGTCGGGCGTGCTGGTCTCGATCCGGAGGAGCCGGGTGTGGGTGAGCGAGCGCAGGTGGTACACGGCGTGCAGCTCGCGGCCCTTGTCGTCGGGGTAGTGCACGCCGGAGACGCCGGTACACAGCTCGAAGCGCAGCGCCGGGTCGTCGCGCAGGGTCCGCAGCACGCGCGGCAGGTACTGGCGGTCGACGTGGAAGGTCAGCTCGCCGCGGTCGACGACGGTCTTCTCGATGACGTTCTCGGGGACCAGCCCCTGCTCCTCAAGGGCGCCCTCCAGCTCGTCGGCGACCTCGTCGAACCAGCCGCCGTACGGCCGTACGGACTCGCCGGGCAGCCGGACGCTGCGCACCAGCCCGCCGTAGCCGGAGGTGTCGCCGCCGTTGACGGCGCCGAACATGCCGCGCTGGACGCGGATGGTCTCGCCGTGGTCGCCGCGCCGCCCCGGCAGGTTCTCGGCGTTCACGTCCTGGTCGGGGTTGACCCCGTCCGTGCTCTCCGCACTCACCGGAGAAGACCCTTCATCTCGATCGTCGGCAGCGCCTTCATCGCGGCCTCCTCGGCCTCCCGGGCCGCCTCCTCGCGGTTCACGCCGATCTTGTCGTGGCGGATCTTCTCGTGCAGCTTGAGGATCGCGTCCAGGAGCATCTCGGGGCGCGGCGGGCAGCCGGGCAGGTAGATGTCGACCGGCACGACGTGGTCGACGCCCTGCACGATCGCGTAGTTGTTGAACATGCCGCCGGACGAGGCGCAGACGCCCATGGAGATGACCCACTTGGGGTTCGGCATCTGGTCGTACACCTGGCGGAGCACCGGCGCCATCTTCTGGCTCACCCGACCGGCGACGATCATCAGGTCGGCCTGGCGGGGCGAGCCTCGGAAGACCTCCATGCCGAAGCGCGCCAGGTCGTAGCGGCCGGCGCCGGCGGTCATCATCTCGAACGCGCAGCAGGCCAGGCCGAACGTCGCGGGGAAGACCGACGACTTGCGTGACAGCCCTGCGAGTTCCTCGACCGTACTCAGGATGAACCCGCTCGGGAGCTTTTCCTCAAGTCCCATTCGTGGTGCCTCCTAGTCCCATTCCAGTCCGCCGCGCCGCCACACGTAGGCGTAGGCGACGAAGACAGTGAGCACGAAGAGCAGCATCTCCACGAGCCCGAAGATCCCCAGGGCGTCGAAGGAGACGGCCCAGGGGTAGAGGAAGACGATCTCGATGTCGAAGACGATGAACAGCATCGCCGTCAGGTAGTACTTGACCGGGAAGCGACCGCCGCCGGCCGGCCCCGGCGTCGGCTCGATGCCGCACTCGTAGGCGTCGAGCTTGGCCCGGTTGTAGCGCTTGGGACCCACGAGCGCCGCCGTGACCACGGAGAACACCGCGAAGGCCGCCGCAATGGCTCCGAGCACGAGGATCGGCGTGTATTGGTTCACCGCTGCCCCGCTCCTCTCCAGTCGACGATGACTGCCTGCCAGTCCACACCGGACTCGCGTTCCCGCCCCACCAAGATCACGTACATGTGAGGCAGTTCACAAGCCCTACTGATGGGCATCTTATGCCCCCTGGCCTGTGATCTGTGACACCGGGGTCCCCTTCGACTTCGTGATCCTTACCACCCGGGGACCGGCCGGACGGGCGAATGCCGACGGGGCGGGTCACGCGGCGCGATGCGATGATCACCGGATCGCTGCTGCCGCCATGAAGCTGCAGGTCAGCGAGGTGGCAGTGGAGAGCTCCGGGTACGGGGATTTCACCGGGGCCGGCGGGAGGCGAATTCGAGCGCCCGCACGCTCAAGTGATATTCGAGCGTCCTGCGGCGTGCGTACGCGCCTTCGGCCGTCCCCGCGGGGAGCACGCGCCGCGGAAACGGATCCGAGTGATGTGGGCCACAGCACGAGTTCGGAGCGGGAGCCGTTGCTTGGCTTGCGGCGGAAGAAATGATAACCGTCCGGCAACGTTCGGCGGCCGGCCCAAATCCCGTGCGTATCGCGCAGGTAACGACGCGCGGGCCGCCCGGCACCGGTCATCGCTCGGGGAACAGACCACTCAAATGCCTCATTTCGCAGGCCGGCGCGCCAAGTGTGGCGCATCCCACGACTGTTGAAACACGGACCTTACGCCTGATAGCGCTGGTGTTCATGTCCCGTAAACCGCACATACCCAGCCACCGGAAACCCCGGCGCCGGCAGACCCCCGCGTGGGTCGTCCGCACCGGAGTCGCCGGTGGCGCCCTCGGCACGATGGTCGCGACGGCGGCGTCCGCTCCCGCCCTCGCCGACTCCAGCAGGACGGCCGGGTCGACGGCCACCGAGTCGACCGCAGAACTCCCCGCCGTGAACGTGAGCACGGCGCTCGCCACCGGCGTCGAGCAGAGCGCCGACGCCACCCAGACCGCGGCCCTGCGCCTCGAACTGCGCACGGACGCGGAGGAGGCCGCCGACGACGCCCGTAAGGCGGCGGCGAAGGCCAAGAAGAAGGCGGAGGCCCGCGAGGCCGCCGAGGAGCGCGCCCGCGAGCAGGCGGCAGCCCGCGCCGCGGAGCGCGAAGAACTCGCCACGGCCGCCGCACCCGCCGCCGACTCCGCCCCGGCCGCCGAGACCCCCGCGGCGGCCCCGGCCGCGTCGGGCAGCGTCGGCACGGTGCTGGACTTCCTCAACGCCCAGGTCGGCAGGGCGTATGTCCTGGGCGGCACAGGCCCGTCCTCGTACGACTGCTCGGGCCTGACCCAGGCGGCGTTCCGCACCGTGGGCGTGGAACTCCCCCGCACGGCCGCGGAGCAGTCCACGGTCGGCACCCCGGTCGCGGTCTCCGACGTCCAGCCGGGCGACCTGGTCTTCTGGGGCGGCACTGGCTCGGCGTACCACGTGGCCGTGTACATCGGCGACGGCAAGTACCTGGACGCGGCCAACCCGTCGAAGGGCGTGGTGATCCAGGAAATGTCGTACTACATGCCCACCTCGGCCGCCAGGGTCCTCTGAGCCCGTATCGGCACGACACGAGAGCCCCCCGCCGGTGGCGACGCTGTTGGTTAATCCGCCCCGCTGGATCTCATCCAGCGGGGCGGAGTGCTGCGAAGGGTGAGACGCGGGTGCGGGCGAGGGGCCTGCCGGTGAGCCAGGCGTCGATGCGGGCGAGGTTGATGGCGGCGCCGGTGAAGTGGTGCTGGAGCCGGGTCTTGGCGAGGCCGCGGTAGCGGGATCTGCGCAGGCCGAAGGCTTGGACGCCCTGGGAGATGGTGCCCTCGACGCCAGCG
>NZ_JCANSZ010000038.1:0-77081 GCF_059570535.1 Streptomyces sp. CNP082 | reverse complement strand
TCCTTTCCCCCACCGCGCTTCCCTTCCACCAGGCCCGCCACTCCGCGCTCAGCATACCGGGTCCTGGTGCGGTCCACCGTCCGGGCAGACACCCCCGCCAGTTCAGCGATGTCCTTGCGGCGGCGGCCCTCGCCCGCCCACAACACGATCCGGGCTCGCAGGGCCACATCCGCCGTCACGTGCCGGTCCGCCACCAACGTCCGCAATTCTGCGACCTGTTCTGAAGAGAGATTCACGCAGTGTCCAACGAGTCAAAGACCTTCAGGTGACATGAACCGGATCACAAGACACTAGCGGAAGAGAGATTCTCGGCAATGAGCAGAAGGCATAGAACGATCAAAACTGCACTGAGTATAGGGGTGATGGTGGTCGCATCATCCCTGCTTGGCGTACCCGGGACGGAGCAGGCATCCGCACAGCAGACGGCGGGGAACGCTCCGTTCATCAACTCGTGGCTGGTGTCGGGCCCGTTTGATTCGCCGGTGGCCGACAAGCAGTATGAATGCGAAGCCGAAGAGCCGAAGGTCGTGACAGCCGTCGCAGACAGTGCCGAGACAGCGGCGGAGAACGGTGCCGCGGAAAGAGCGGTCGACGGCGACCCGTCGACCATCTGGCACACCGCGTACAGCGACGGTGTCTCGCCTATGCCGCACCGGCTCGACCTCACGCTGCCCGAACCGTACGCGATCGACAAACTGACCTACCTGCCACGGCAGTCCGGCGGCACCAACGGGAACATCGCGGACTACGAGGTACTGGTCAGCGACGATGGCGTCTCGTGGGGCACACCGATAGCCACCGGCACGTTCAGCGCCGGGACCGAAGTGAAGACGGTCACCTTCCCGCAGGTCACTGCCAGGCACGTGCGGCTGCGGGCCCTGAGTGCACAGAACGGGCAGCCCTTTGCGGCCGCCGCCGAAGTCGCCCTGTACAACGGTGCTGAGGCGGTGCCGCCGCCCATGAAGCCGGTCGACGGGAAGACAAAGATCACTCCGAAGACCGGTGAGTCGTTGAGCTTCGGCAGCGAAGAAAACAAGTGGGAGTACTTCGACGACCGTATCTATAACCGGACCTACGACGACTACCAGGACCTTTACGGGTACTACTCCGTCAAGAAGGGTGTCGATACGAGGAACAAGTACGTGTACGCGCACACGTACGTATACAGTCCGGTCGAGCAGAATGCATACTTCAACGTCGGGGCGAGCGGTTCGTACCGGCTCTATGCGAACGACAGGTGCCTGACGCCCCCGAGCACTCCGGTGGAAGTGCAGAAGGATCTGACGAAGCAGGCCGTCGAACTGCACGCAGGCTGGAACAAGCTGATGATTCAGATCAAGCACACCTACACGGAGGATGTGAACTCGAACGGTGTGCCGATCGCCAAGGACCAGAACGTGGCCTATCTCGGATTCTATGGCCGGGTGACGGATCAGGCCGGCAACAAGATCAATGGTCTGGTCAATTCGGTCACAGGCCCGTCGGGGAATCTGCAGATCGTGTCGCAGGGGCTCTCGACTGACGATGCGATCGACACTCCACTCCCGAAGAGCAACATGCCGGTCGGCTACAAGGAATGGCCGTACGTCTGGAACAAGTCGGCGGCCGACAACAAGTTCGGCGTCGCCGCCTCGGCTTTCCAGTTCATGGCTGCCGGTGGCGCGCCGGGCTACACGTGGAGCATCGTCGATGGGAAGTTGCCCGATGGTCTGGAACTGAACCCCGACGGCTCCATCGCGGACGGACTGGTCGACGGGAAGGTCGATCTGAACAGCGCCGACGGAACCATCGGCATCAACACAAGACCGGGCGACTACAACTTCACCGTCCAGGTAGCCGACAAAGACGGGAACACTGCTTCGAAAGACTTCACCATCACGGTGAAGGAACGTCCCAACAAGTGGTTCGAGGAGGGCAGGGTCGGCGCGCTGACTCATTCCACTCCGACGTACAACTACTTCGTGGATCCGAACTTCTCCGCTGACCTGTGGGCGGAGCGGGCGAAGCGTCAAGGGCACTCGCTGGTGTCGATCGAATCCCTGCAGCAGAACTATTTCTGGCCCTCAAAATTCGCGGATCCGAAGCATATCAGGGCGGAATATCTGCCCAAGGACGAAAACGGTAGAGTAGTCGACGGATTGAAGCCCTACGCGGCAGCGGTAAAGCGTCACGGCATGAAGTTCGGCTTGTATTACGCAACCGAAGGCGGCGGCTTGCAGCATCATTCCACTGATGTACTCGTACAGAATGTGGAAGACCTCATTCAGCGCTACTCTCCGGAGTATCTGTACTTCGACGGACCCCAGGCAATGCCCGGTGCCAATTATGACGTGATGTACAGCCTCATTCGCAATTACAGCGATGAGATCGTCGTGAACTCGAACGCCTGGGGGGTCGAGTACGGCGATCCGGATCTGCGGACCGACGAGGCGTCCGGCATCTATTCCAGCGCGCACGGGAATCATCTTCTGAAGCGGACGGTCATGGAGCCGTGGAAGATGATCCACACCAAGAACATGCTGTCGCCTTACTACGAGAAGCGCGATGACTACCGGCAGGTCTCGAAAGAGATGCTGATGAACGCCGGCCGGGGCCTCGTCGACAACAACGACCAAAGTGTCATCGACAGCCGGGGACCGAACCAGAACTCTCCCCAGGACATCGCCACGAGGTACCCGAAGGCTGTCCAGGAGTTTATCGATGTAAGGGAGAACCTCGCCAAGTGGTTCGGCCCGAAGCATGGGCCTGACCGACACGAGTCCACGACGGGCACGACGCCGTACTTCCTGGCGGGCTACGGCTACGAGGATGACGGACGAGGAAACTACGAGAAGTTCGCACGCCCGAACGGCACGACTGGTCCGCAGTGGGGGTACGCGACCAGCAGGGACAACAACATCTATCTGCACATCATGAAGGGGCCGGACGGCAAGAAGGGCTTCGACGCGATCACCGGCAAATCCCTGACCATTCACCCGGTCAACGACCGGGTCACGTCGGTGGAATATCTGAACAGCGATGTACCGGTCAAGTCGTTCAGCCAGAAGGGCGACAGCCTGACCATCGACCTTGCCAATGTGCAGGAAGATCCGATTGACACGATCATCAAGATTGTGACCGACAATCCTGCACGCAAGTACAAGCTGACCGACGTCACCGCGACCGGTGAGCAGACAGCACCGCACGTGTTGCAGGTAAACGCCGAGGGCTACATGACGTATCCCGCGCTGAAAGCCAGTCTTTCGCACGTGGCCTACAGCAGCGCAAATCCCGAGGTAGCGGCAGTTCAGTCCAGTGGAATCGTGACCCCGGTGTCGGATGGCACGACGAGTATCACGGTGCGGGGCACGTACGAGGGCGTGACCAAGCAGGACACGCTGAAGGTGCGGGTCAAGGACGGATTCGTCTACGTCGCCGAGGACATGATCGGCGCATCGTTGCTGGTGGAGGGGAAGGAGACCTACGGTGAGTTCGGCCTGAACGATGGGCTGAAGTACGCGATAGAAGGCAGGTCGGCCACCGGCGGGTCCATCGGCTTGGATGCGGCACGGATCACATGGCATGGCGGAGTTGTCGATCTGGCCGGCGGTACCAAGTACAAGCCGGTCGCGGTCGAGGAGGTGGACACGTTCGCGTTCAAGCAGAACAAGATCATCACTCCGCAGGTCGAGGCGCCCACGAGGGGAGCCGTCTGGGCGGACGTGACACTGGACGGCAGAACCTTCACGACAAACAAGGTCTTCCTGGATCTCCTGCCGCACCGGAACCTTGCGAAGGGCGCCGAAATCACCGCTGACCAGCAGCAGGATGCGGTGTCGAACCTCGTCGACGGCAAGCTCATCGAGGGCGATCGCTTCGATGAGTCGAAGTGGTCGGTGCCAGGAGACGAGAAGGCTTGGCTTCAGTTCAAGCTGGCGGCGAAGTCCGACATCTCGAGCGTCGACATCAACTTCAACACGCTGGACCAGCGGTACATCAACACGCCCAGGACGTTCGAGATCCACACCAGCGTCGACGGCGTGACCTGGAACGATGCCGGCACCGTCAACGGACCCACGGGCACGGCGTATTTCGGTTTCCACGACCGGTACCCCGTGAGCGCACAGGCCCGGTACGTGAAGTTGGTGTTCGACGGCGGCTCGAACGGGCCGGCGACCGACCTGCTCGAGGTAGCCGTCAACGGAAGGTAGGCAGCGAGGCGAGCGGTCAGCGTCGTCGTGGTCGTCCATGGCGACGACGCTGACCCGATGCCAACGAAGCAGGAGAACCCCGGCCGGCGGATCCGGGCGGGTGGCCGGCGTGTCCGGCCGCCCGCCCTGGCTCCGTTCCAGGGCCCTCCCGGGCCCGCCAGGTGCTATGTGCCGATGCGGTGGGTTCCCCGCAGCCGGGACGTGGGAGCACTGTGAGCACCTTCACCGCCGTCGAGGAACGCTGGAGCCGCACGCCGGGACGGGGTCGGTCACGGGGATCTGGAGCGGCTGCTCACCGAGCTTCCGGAGCTACTGCCCGGACACGGCTACGAGCCGCTCCGCCGGCGCTTCGACGCCCGCACGTGAGGCGGCTTCAGGCGGCGAAGACCGTGCTGGCGAGTGCCACGTGCACCGCCGTGCCGGCGAGTATCGACAGCAGGACGTTGCGCCGCCACAGGTGTACGGCCACGGTGGCCGCCAGCGCGAGCACCGTCGGCCACGCCGCCCCCGGGTCGCGCGGCGTGAGGTGGCGCAGGGTGTACGCGGCGAGGATCACCATCACCCCCACCGGCATCGCGGTGCCCAGGTACGCCACGAGCGGGCTGGACCGCAGCGGGGCCAGCGCGGCGAACGGCAGGGCGCGCAGCGCCCAGGTGACGGCGACGGCGACCGCGACGGCGGCGAGCAGATAGCCGGCGGCGGGAGCGGCGGGGGTGTCAGGCACGGGCGCCCGCCTCCCGGCGGCGTACGAGGGCGTAGTGGGCGAGGAGCACGGCCGCGAACAGCAGGAACGCGGCGAAGAGTTGACCGCCGGGCACCGTGAGCCGCGCGGCCAGCGCGCAGCCCAGCGCCAGCGCGGGCACGGCGAGCGCCGGCCGCTCGCGGAGTGCGTCGAGGGCCAGCACGGTGAACAGCGCGGTGACGGCGAAGTCCAGGCCCCGGACACCGGCGGGGACGGTGGCGCCGAGCAGCGCGCCGAGGGTGGCGCCGCCGGCCCAGTACAGGTGGATGAAGACCTGGAGCCACAGCACACGGCGCCCCGGGTAGGACTGCGCGGCGGGGTGCGCGGTGACGGCGTACGCCTCGTCGGAGAGGGCGAAGGTGCTGTACGCCCTGGCCGCGCGGCCCCGTACGCGGTGCAGGGGGAAGGTCAGGGCGTAGAAGACGTGCCGGAAGTTGACCGTGAACGCCGTCAGCGCGATCTGCCCGAGCGGTGCAGCGGCCAGCACCAGGCCGAGCAGGAGGAACTCCAGCGAACCGGCGTAGATCAGGCCGGAGAAGACGCTCGCCCACCACCAGTCCAGGCCCGAGTGGGCGACGAGGACGCCGAACGCCACGCCCATGGGGAAGGCGCCGAGCCCGACCGACCCGGAGTCGGCGAGCCCGCGGGCGAGGTCGGCGCGCAGCCGGCGGTCGGCGTGCTCCGTAACCATGGGGCGATTCTAGAAAGTTCCGCGGCTTATATGGTTACGGATTGTGGCTCTACACTGTCCATGTGCGCAATGAAGTGAAACTTGATGAGCTTGATCGTGAAATTTTGCGTCAGTTGCAGCAGGACGGCCGGCTGACGAACGTCGAGCTGGCCCGCCGGGTCGGCCTGACCCCGCCGCCCTGCCTGCGCCGGGTGAAGCGGCTGGAGGAGGCCGGGATCATCACGGGCTACCGGGCGCGGGTGAACGAGGAGGCGGCCGGGCGGGGCCTTGAGGTGATCGTCTCCATCGAGGTGTCGGTGAGCGACCTCGACACCCTCGCCGGTCTTGAGGCGACGATCGGCGCGTACGACGAAGTGGTGGAGTTCCGGCGGGTCTTCGGCACGCCGGACTACTTCCTGCGGGTGCTGGTCGCGGACTACGCGGCGTACGAGCAGTTCCAGACCGGCAAGATCATCGGCATCCCGGGCGTCGCCCGGGTCATCTCGCAGCCCACCATGAAGAAGATCAAGGTCGTGGACTGAGTGGAAACCCGGGGCAGGTCCCGGTGACTCCCGAAAGCACGGCAACCGGAACACCCTTGCGTACCAGCCCTCAATCCGCCGCCGCCAGCGCCGCCAGCAGCTCCCGCTCCCGGGCCGGACTGAGGCCCGCCCGCCGCGGCCGGTCCAGCCCCTGCTCCCGCTCCCACGCCAGGGTGTCCGCCAGCAGCTCCGCCCGCGGCCTGTGCGTCAGCCCCGCCGCCACCGCCGCGGCGCCGCTGCGGGAGGTGAAGCCTTCCCACCCCGGCTCGTCCAGCCACATCGCCAGCGACTCCTCCCCCATGAACTGCTCCACGCCCTGCCCGCGCAGCCACGCCGAGCCGGCCTCGGCCACCGGCCCGGTGTGCCCGCCGACCTCGCGGGAGAGCTGGATCCAGTCCGCCAGGGGGAGGACCGGGCCGACCGTGTCGTACGTGCCGGTGGCGCCGGACTCCGCGTTGTCCAGCAGCCAGGCGGTGAGGTCCCGCACGTCCACGACCTGCGTCGACAGGTGCGGGCCCGTGGGGACGAGCATCGGGCTCCCGGGGTCGCGGGCGGCGCGGGCCACCCAGTAGCCGGTGCGGCCCGTGTGGTCGCCGGGGCCGCCGATGAGGCCGGCGCGGGCGGTGACGAGCCGGTCGCCGACGGCCTCCCGGGTGGCCTGCTCGCAGGCCGACTTGGCCTCGCCGTACAGCTCGCGGCCGACTTCGTCGCGGTCGGTGGGCTCCATGAGCGGCGCGGACTCGTCGGCGCCGGGCGACTGGTGGCCGGCGTAGACGTTGCCGGAGGAGACGTAGGTCCAGTGCCGGGCCCGGTCGGCGAGCGCGGCGAGGGCGCCGCGGACGAAGCCGGGCTGCCACGACACCTCGACCACGGCGTCCCAGGGGCGGTCGGCGGTACGGGCCCGCAGCGCGTCGTACGCGCCGGGCTCCCGCCGGTCGGCGGCCACCAGCTCCGCGCCGTCCGCCACCCCGCCGCTCTCGCCGCGCGCGAGGCACGTCACCCGGTGCCCCCGCGCGAGCGCCAGCCGCGCCACCTCCCGGCCCACCCAGGCCGTACCGCCCAGCACGAGAATGTCCATCCCCGCACCCAAGCACCGATCCCGCCCGGGCACATCATCGCTACGCCGACAGCAGAGCCCGTACCCCTCAGCCCGTATCCCTCAAGCCCGTACCCCTCGGCCCGTGCTCCCCGCGTACGCGCTACGCCCCGCCCCGCGCCGCCGTCCGCGCGAGCCGCGCCTCCAAGCCGTCGAGGAGGAAGTCCAGGCCGGCGGCGAAGGTGCCGTCCCAGTCGTCGTCGCGGAGGTAGTCGCTGGCGGCGAGCGTCGGATAGCGGTCGCCGTCGGCGCGCACCCGCTCCTGGGCGAGGTCGCGCTCCGCGTCGGTGACGTCCAGCGCCACCTGGGTGGAGGCGGAGCCGAGTACGTGGTTGTGCAGCGCCCAGGTGGCGGCGAGGAGGTCGCGGCCGGTGAAGCCGGCGCGTACGAGCGTGGCCTGCAGGGCCTCCATCCAGGCGAGGAAGTGGGGGCCGAGGCCCGGCTTGCGGCGGGCCGGGACGGCGGCGGCCCAGGGGTGGCGCAGCAGCACGGCGCGCCAGGTGCCGAGCACGGCGGCGACGTCGTCGCGCCAGCCGGCGGCCCCGCCCGCGGCTGCCGCCGTCCCGGCCGCGGCTGCCGTCCCGTCCGCCGTCCCGGCCGCGGCCGGCGTCCCGGCCCCCGGCGGCTCCGCTTCGCCGAAGATCGCGTCGACCGCGAGGTCGATGACGTCGTCCTTGGTCTCGACGTGCCAGTAGAGGGAGGGCGCGACGACCGCCAGGCGGTCGGCGAGGCGGCGCATCGTGAGCCGGTCGATGCCGTCCTCGTCCAGCAGCGCGACGGCCGCCGTCCCGATCCGCTCCCGCGTCAACGGCGGTTCGCCCCGGGACGACGTACGCCCCGGGCGCAGCCAGACGCTCCGCGCCTCGTCACCTTTGCCACGTTTCCGCTGGTCACGCGGCTTCTTGTCGCTGCCCACCCGGCTCAGTGTAGTACGGTGTGCAGCGTTCCCTAACAACGTTAGGGATGACCATACGTCGTTAGACAAGGAGCGATCCCGTGCCCGCTGAGACGACGCACGAACGCAGCGGCGGCCGGCGCCGCTGGTGGACCCTGCTGGCCGTCAGCACGGCCCAGTTGCTCGTCGTGCTGGACAGCACGATCGTCAACATCGCCCTGCCGTCCGCGCAGCAGGCGCTCGGCATGACCGACGCGAACCGCCAGTGGGCCGTCACCGCGTACGCGCTCGCCTTCGGCGGCCTGCTGCTCATCGGCGGCCGGGTCAGCGGACTCCTCGGCCACCGCCGCGCGTTCGCCGCCGGCCTCGTCGGCTTCGCCGCCGCCTCCGCCCTCGGCGGCGCCGCGACCGGGCCGGGGATGCTGTTCGCCGCCCGCGCGGTGCAGGGTGTGTTCGCCGCGCTCCTCGCCCCCGCGGGGCTGTCGCTGCTGACGACGACGTACACCGGGACGCGCGAACGCGGGCGCGCCTTCGGGGTGTTCGCCGCGGTCGGCGCGGCGGGCGCGGCGGTCGGGCTGATCGCGGGCGGGCTGCTGACGCAGTACGCGGGCTGGCGCTGGTGCCTGTACGCCAACGTGCCCGTCGCGCTCCTCGCCGCCCTCGGCACCGCGTTCGTGCCGCACGCCCCGCCGCTGCGCGCCGCGGGCCGGCTCGACGTGCCGGGCGCGCTGCTCAGCACCGCCGGCTTCGCCGCCGTCGTCTACGCCTTCAGCGAGGCCGAGCCGCACGGCTGGGGCGACCCGAAGGTGCTCGCGCTGCTCGGCGCCGGGGTGCTGCTGCTGGCGGCGTTCGCCGCCGTCGAGCTGCGGGCGCCGTATCCGCTGCTGCCGATGCGCGTACTCCTGCACCGGGCGCGGGGCGGGGCGTTCGCGGCGATCACGCTGATGTTCGTCGCGATGTTCGGCTTCTACCTGTTCATGAGCTACTACACGCAGACGGTCCTCGGCTACTCGCCCGTGGAGTCGGGGCTGACGCTCATCGTCAACGCCGCCGCGGCGCTCGTCGGCTCCCTGCTCATCGCCGGGCGGCTGCACGGGCGCGTCGCACCGGCGGCGCTGATCGTGCCGGGGCTCGTCGCCGCGGCGGCCGGGATGCTGATCCTGACCCGGCTGACGGCGGACACCTCGGCGGTGCTGGGCGCGTACCTCGTACCGGCGCTGGTGCTCACCGGTCTCGGCCTCGGCTGCGTCATGCCGCCGACGGCGGCGCTGGCCACCGCGCACATGCGCCCGCACGAGATCGGCGCGGCTTCGGCGGCGTACCACGCGTCCCAGCAGGTGGGCGCCGCGCTGGGCACGGCGCTGCTCAACACCCTCGCCGCGAGCGCCGCCGCCGCCCACCTGACGTCGGCGGCCGGCACGACGGCGACGGCGGCCACGGTGCACGGGTACACGACGGCGCTGACGGTGGCGGCGGCGGTGCTGCTGGCCGCGGCGTGCCTGACGGCGCTGCTCGCCACGCCGCGCCCGGAGCGCGAGCCGGCAGCCGGGCCGGAGGCCGGGTCCGCGTACGCCGCCGCGGAGCCGGAGGCGGCCGTCGCTCAGCAGGTCTCGCGGACGTAGTCCGCGGCGCCCTGCGGGGAGACCGCGCGGTCGCGGCGGACGATGCTCAGGCGGTCGGCCCACCGGCCGCAGGCCGCCGCGAGCCCGCCGGGCGTGTACTCGACGACCAGCACCCGGTCGTCGAACGCCGCGGCGTAGGCGGCGCACTCGCCGTACGCGCCGCACTCCTCCGCGACCGCGAAGTCCGCCCCGGTACGCGCCCGGTCGGGGGCCAGCTCCGCGGTGTTCTTCTGCGCGACGGCCAGCCCGCGGTCGTGCGCGCGGTCGGCGAGGAGCGCGGCGTACGCGCGGGCGTGGCCGGCGGTCAGCAGGCGCGGGAAGCGGGTGTACGTGTCCAGGTTGTCGGGCTCGACGGCCTGGTAGCCCCGCTCGGCGCAGCCGTCGATCCACCGGCCGACCTGCGCGGCGATGCGCTCGCGCTTGCCCGCAGTGCGCAGGTCGAGCACGGCCTCGCCCCAGTCCTCGTCGTAGACGACCTCGCCGGCCGCGTCGCGCAGCAGCAGGTCGGGGTCCCACCGGTCCTCGGCGCCCGGCTGGACCTGGAAGGCGTTGACGTAGCAGACGTTGTACGCGCCGGGGGCGGGGGCGTCGCCGCGGTCGCGGATGACGACCTCCACGCCGGGGGGCGGGTCGTAGGCGCCGCCGATCTGGTAGTCGACCCCGGCGCCCGGCGGGGGCAGCGCGGGCTTCCGCGCCCCGTCGCGGTCGCCGTCGCCGGCGCCGTCGTCCCGGGGGGCGACGGCCAGGACGACGGCCAGGGCCGCGAGCACAGCGGCGGCCACGGCGGCAGCGGCGAGGGCGGCGCCGGCACGGCGGGTGCGTACACGGGTCACTCCGCCACTATCGCGCGTACGCCGACGGACCGGGCGGGCGCCCTCCTCCGGAGCGCCTCCCTAGAATTGGCGGGTTCGCGGCCCCGAAGGACCGCGGGACCGCAGGACCGCGGGCACCGGGCTGGAGCGGGTGGAGGAAAGGCATGTCGCAGCAGCGACCGGGCGACGCCGGGGCGCCGACGATGCGTGACGTCGCCCACCGCGCCGGGGTCAGCACCATGACCGTCTCGCGCGTGCTGAAGGACGACGCCCGCGTCAGCGACCCCACCCGCCGCCGCGTCCTGGCCGCCGTCGAGGCCCTCGGCTACCGGGTCAACGCGACCGCGCGCAGCCTGCGCCTCGGCGGCAGCGGGATGATCGGGCTGATCGTCACCAACCTCGCCAACCCCTTCTACTCGCGGCTCGCGCTCGGCGTCCAGGAAGTCGCCTCGCAGCACGGGCTGAGCATGCTGCTCAGCAACACCGGCGAGCAACTGGACCGCGAGCGGGGGCTGGTGGAGGACCTGGCGTCGCGGCAGGTCGCGGGCATGATCGTGGTGCCCGCGGGCGGCAGCCACAGCCACCTCACGCCCGCGGCGCTGCGCGACATGCCGGTGGTGCTGGCCTCCCGGCCGCCGTCCGGCATGGAGGCGGACTGCGTCCTCGTCGACGACTTCGGCGGCGCCCGCGACGCCACGGCCCGGCTGCTGGCCGCCGGCCACCGCCGGATCGGGTTCCTCGGCAACCCGCCGGCCATCCACACCGGCGCCGAGCGCTACCGCGGCTACCGCGCCGCCCACGAGGCGGCCGGGCTGACGCCGGTCGACCGGCTCGTACGGCGCGGGCTGACGGACGTGGCGGCGGCGGAGCAGGCGGCGCGGGGGCTGCTGGCGCCGCAGGGGTCCGCCGGGCCCGGGTCCGCCGCCGCGCCCACGGCGCTCTTCTGCACCAACAACCGGCTCACCCAGGGCGCCATCCGCGCGGTACGCGCCCTCGACCTGCCGGTCGCGCTCGCCGGGTTCGACGACTTCGACCTCGCCGACGTCCTCGGGATGCCGCTGACGATCGTGTCGTACGACGCGGACGAGATGGGCCGGCAGGCCGCGCGGCTCCTCATCGACCGCATCAACGGCGGCCCCGCCGCCTCCCGCCCCCCGCGGCGCACGGTCCTGCCCACGCACGTCATCCGCTACGGGCCGCAGTAGGGCGGCGGCCTCAGACGTCGACCAGGTGCGCGAGGGCGAGGTCGGCGTTTCCCGTGACCCGCAGCGGCACGCGCACGGCCGGGTTCAGGCGGCCGTTGACCGCCAGCAGGCTCGACCGCGGGTCGGCCGGCGGGGGCTGGGTGTAGAGGTCGAAGCCCTCGTCGAGCGCCGCCCTCAGCCCGGAGGCCACGCAGGTGTAGTTCAGCAGCCGGTCGTGGGTGGTGTGCTGGACGTGCAGTTCGACGGTCTCGGTCGCGTACGCGGCCTCCAGGAACTCCTGGACGTTGCCCTCCCGGAGCAGCATCCCGGTGTCCAGTTCGACGGACATCGCGGGCAGCACGAGCGTGGCGCGCAGGAACCCCTCGTGCCCGTCGAGGTACAGCACGGCGCCGTCGGTGGTGATCGCCTCGCCCAGGCCGTACAGGTCGGCGCGCAGCCGCGGCGTCATCCGGACGACGATCCCGGGCCGGCCGGCGAAGCCCATGAAGACCACGCCGTCGTCCTCGGCGAACGTGCGGTGCTGCATGATCACGCTCACCGGTCCGGTGCCGGGCGGATGGAGCGTACGGGCGTGTGCGGCGAGCCGGTCGGTGAAGCTGGAGACCGTGATCCGCGGCAACCGCCGCTCGCCGAGCAGGAGTCCGGGCCGGTCGGCCGGCCCGGACGTGCGCGGATCGAACACGTTGACCGAGATGTTCCCCGCGCCCGTGCTGTGGTTCTTCCCCGTACGGTTACGCCGCCAGAACGCCATGCGGCGACGCTAGCGCGACCGCGCCGGGAGGGGTCCCGGCGCGGCGGTCAGGGCAGCAGGTCGGGTCAGCGGGTCGGGTCAGCGGGTCAGCAGGACATGCCGTTGGGCTCGTCGATCGCGACCGAGCTGAAGAAGTCCTGGAAGGACGAGAAGAAGTTGCCCTTGCCGCCGGGGCTGGTGACGGCCATGCAGCCGCTGTAGTCGGCGTCGGACCACAGGTTGATCCAGTAATCCGTGCGGTTCCAGTCCGACTTGGCGCGGTCGTCCATGCCGACCGCGGCCAGGTTCGGGGTGTCGTCCTGGAGGGCGACCATGTCCCCGGTGCCGTCCAGGCCGGAGAACAGGCAGTAGTGGTCGGCCGGGCAGCGGTCGTAGCCTTCGGCCGTCGCCTGGGCGGACGCGCCCGGTGCGGCCAGCAGGGTGGCGGCGGCAGCGGCGGCGGCGACGAGGGCGGCATGCAGCTTCTTGGTCATCTCTCTCCTCGGTGGGCGACAGAACCCGATCACCCCGCCGCCCGTGGGGCATCCCGGGCGGCGGGGGAGCACACGGGAGCGGCGGCAGCCGTCGAGGGATGTCACCGACGTGGGCGCTGCCCGCCACTCCGCTCTGCCGAGTATGGCCGAAGCTACGCGCGGAGACTGAAGATTCACTTGGCGCTGACTTGGTCCCGGACCTCGGCGCCCTAGTAGTACCCCTTCGTCCCGTCGATCAGTTCCCGGACGATGTCGGCGTGTCCCGCGTGCCGTCCGGTCTCCTCGACGAGGTGGAGGAGGATCCAGCGGAGGTTGGCGACGTTCCCCTTGGAGTCAGGGTGGCGGCCGGCGTCGTCCAGGGAGGCCGAGGCGACGATCTCGTCGGTCCGGGCGCACTGGGCCTCGTAGTCCGCGAGGGCCTGCGCCAGGGTGACGCCGTCGGCGAACCAGTCGGCGTCGTCGTCCGCCGACCCGTCGAAGGCCGGGTTCGGTGCGCTGTCGTTGCCGAGGAAGCGGACCTCGAGCCAGCCGTGCTCGGTCCACCGCATGTGGACGAGGAGCCCGGTCATGGTCATGAGCGGCGAGGTGGGGACGACGGAGCGGTGCGCGTCCGCCTCGCTCAGGCCCTCGCACTTCCAGCGGAGGATCCTGCGCTGGAGTTCGAGCCAGCCGGTGACGGCGGCGCGTTCGTCGGCGAGGAGGGGAGGGCGTTCGAAGATGTGAGACATGGTTGCGGACGCTAGCGCGGCCGGTGGCGGGGTGTCGTCGGATTTTCGCTACCCCCGGCCGCCCCCGCGCACGGCCCCCGGCCCCGGTCCCGTACCCCCGCCGTCTCCGACACCGACTCCGACTCCGATACCGACTCCGAACCGACTCCGAACCGGCTCCGACTCCGCCCACGGGCTCTCTCGCCCGGCCCGGCCCAATCCGCCCCGGTCCGGCGCCAATCCAGCCCCGGTCCGGCTCAGGCCTCCGGCTTCTTCGCCATGACCACCACCCCCGGCCCCGTCTGCCCGTCCCCCGGCAGCCGCAGCTCCGCGACCACGCTCAGCCCCGCCCCCTCGGTCATCTCCACAAGCTGCTCCGGCCGCCACCGGTGCGTCGTCCAGCGCACACCCTCCCGGCCGTACGCCTCCGTCCGCACCACGTCCCCGTCCCCCACGTGGGTCCCGGTGAGGAAGTGCCCTCCCGGCTTCAGTGCGCGCGCGAACATGGCCAGCACCTGGGGCAGTACGTCGCGCGGGAGGTTGAACAGCGACCACCATCCGAGGACGCCGCCCAGCGACCCGTCGGCGAGGTCGAGGTCGGTCGCCGAGGAGACGGTGAAGCGGCACTGCGGGTGCAGGCGGCGGGCGTTCTCGACCATGCCGGGCGAGAGGTCCACGCCGGAGACGTCGAGACCGCGGTCGGCGAGGTACGCGGTCACCTGGCCCGGCCCGCAGCCCACGTCGAGGACGGGGCCGGCGGCGGGACCGGACGCGGCCACGGTGTCGGCGAAGGCGTCGATCGACGCCTTGAGCCACGGGTGGCGGCGGATGTCGGCCATCCCCGTCGTCTGGAACAGATGGACGTAGTTGTCGGCCACGTGGTCATAGGACTTGCGGACGATGTCGAGGTCTGCCGGGCGGTCGATGCGGGGCGCGTGTGCGTGCATCCGGCCAACGTAGGGCAGGGGTCTGACACGCGCGCCGGGCCGTACCCCGTCAGTTCTTGCGGCCCACGCCCGCGTAGATGCCGATCTCGCCGTACCGCGCCGGCGGCGGTGTGTCCGGGCGCCAGAACGGGACCTGCACCAGGCCGGGTTCGACCAGGCTGAAGCCGTCGAAGAACGGCTCGATCTCCGCGCGCGGGCGCAGGTTCAGGCCCGCGGTGGCCTTGTTGTAGACGGCCTGCGCGTCCGTACGGTCGGCGAAGTCGCCGGTGGCGTGGGAGAGCACCAGGTAGCTGCCGGACGGCAGCGCGTCGCGCAGGGCGGCGACGATCTCCCGGGGCCGGTCCTCCTCGGTGAGGAAGTGGAGTACGGCCACCAGGAACACCGCGACCGGCTTGCCGAAGTCGAGAACCCGGCGGACGTCGGGGTGGTCGAGGACGCTCTGTACGTCGCGGAGGTCGGCCAGCGCGATGCTGGTCGCGCCGGAGCTGCTGAGCAGCGCGTCGGCGTGAGCGCGGACGATGGGGTCGTTGTCGACGTAGACGACGCGGGTGTCGGGCGCGGTCTCCCAGGCCGTCTCATGCACGTTCGGGGCCGTGGGCAGGCCCGTGCCGATGTCGAGGATCTGGCGGATGCCGCCGGCGACGACGTGGCGTACGGCTCGCTGGAGGAAGGCGCGGTTGGCGCGCAGGCCGATCCGCGCTTCGGGCGCCGCGGCGACGAGTTGCTCACCGGCCTCGCGGTCGACCGCGTAGTGGTCCTTGCCGCCCAGCAGATAGTCGTAGATCCGCGCGGGGTGCGGTCTGGTGACGTCTATCTCCTCGAAGCGGAAGCCGTCGGATGTCACAACTGCGCTCCTCTCGGTGCCCGCCACAGTAGTACGGCCCCGGAGCACGGCCCCAGACCGGCCTCCTGCCCTGGTGCACGGATGCTTGTCCGAGAGCGAACGCCGACGGCCCACGGGGGCGCCGCGGTCCGGGGCGCGGCTTGCTGTGCTGGGCCCGGTGGCGCACGATCATGTTGGGCACGGCCGTGGCCCGTAGAGACAACGAGGGCGATGACGATGAGGAGACAGATGCGACCGCTCCTGGATGAGGTCATGCCGGAGGTGCGGCAGGCCGCACACCGCTCCGCGGCGGCGCACGGGAAGGCGGTCCGGTGAGCAACCTCGACGAACGTCCCGGCCTGGCCGTCCTCGCCCCCGGGGAGCCCTGCCATGCCGTGGAGGTCCTGGAGCCGCGGCTCGTACCCCTGGGCGGGCCGCGGGCCATGACCGTCTACCGGACCCTGCCGCAGCGCAACCGGTCCCTGGTGGGGGCGTGGTGCTTCCTGGACCACTACGGGCCCGACGACGTCGCGGTCACCGGCGGCATGCAGGTCCCCCGGCACCCCCACACCGGGCTGGCCACCGTGTCCTGGCTGTTCACCGGCCGCATCGACCACCTCGACTCCGCCGGCAACAGCGCCCCGGTGCGGCCGGGCGAGCTGAACCTCATGATCGCCGGGCAGGGCATCACCCACTCCGAGATCAGCGCCGCCGGCGCCGACACCCTGCACGGCGTCCAGCTCTGGTACGCACTCCCCGACGCCACGCGCTTCAGCCCGCACCACTTCGAGCACTACCGCCCCGAGCCGGTGCCCCTGCCCGGCGCGACGGCGCGGGTCTTCCTCGGCGAACTCCTCGGCTCCGCCTCCCCGGTCCAGACCCGCACCCCCGACCTCCTCGGCGCCGAGCTGCTGCTGGACCCGGGCGCCACCGTGACCCTCGGCGTCCGGCCGGACTTCGAGCACGCCGCCCTCGCCGAGACCGGCACCGTCAGGGTCAACACCACCGACGCCGAGCACCGCTGCCTGGCTTACGTGCCGCCCGGCTCCGACACGCTCACGCTCACCGCCGGCCCCGACGGCGCCCGGGTCATCCTGCTCGGCGGCGTACCGCTGGACGAACAGATCGTCATGTGGTGGAACTTCGTGGGCCGCAGCCACGAGGAGATCGCCGAGTTCCGGCGCCGCTACCAGGCCGAGCTCGGATTCGACCCCGCCGACCCGGCCGACACCGGCAAACCACCCCTGTTCGGGCCGTTCCCGCCCGGCCAGCCCCCGGCACTGCCCGCCCCGGCACTCCCCAACACCCGGCTGCGGCCACGCCAGCAGCCCCCCGCCGCCGAGACCACGCCGCCAGCAGGAGGAAGACCATGACCGACCAGCGTTTCGACGTGCAGGACCGGCCCGAGGAATCCCGTTACGTCCTCGTCGACCGCAGCGCCGCAGACCCGGCTGCCCGGATCATCGGCGAGGAAGACTACGTCGACGTCGAGACAGCGGGCGGCGTCCAGAGGGTGCTGTTCCACACCGCGGTCAACGAGAACTACAGCGGCCAGGGCCTCGCCTCCCTGCTGGTGCGCCATGCGGTCGACGATGTCGTCGCCCGCGGCTACAGCATCGTCCCGGTGTGCCCGTACGTCGCCGCATGGCTCCCGAAGCACCCGGAGTACGGCGCCCACGTCGTGAAGCCCACACCGGACCACCTGCGCGCGGTGACCCCACACCAGAAATGAGACCCCCGGGAGGCGGCGGTGGTCACGGGCGGCGCGTCCTCATCCGCGCTCGTAGTGGAAGCGGCATGCCACGACGTGGATGGTGTCGTCCTCGTCAATGCGGTACACCAGCCGGTGCTCGGAGTTGATGCGCCGTGACCAGTAGCCGGCGAGGTCGCTCCGCAGCGGTTCGGGCTTGCCGATCCCCTCGTGGCCGTTGCGGTCGATGTCGGCGATGAGGTGGTTGATCCGTTTCAGCAGCTTGCGATCGTTCGCCTGCCACCACGGGCAGTCGTTCCAGCCGTCATCGAGGAAGAACACCTTCACGCGGCGCCCTGTCCGCCCTCGTCGTCGGGTTCGGCCAGCTACCGCGGAGCCCTCCACGGCGACTACGGCGAACCGGCCGACCTTCCCGCTCCCCTGCCGTCCCCCATCGACACCGGCGTCCTGCCGCGCGGGCGTACCAGCCGTTCTTGTCGGTGATGTCCTTGGCCTTCTCGGACTGGGAGATCACTTCGACGGCGAGGGCGACGTCGTGGGGGTCGGCGAGCCAGGCGTCGTCCTCGTCTCAGGCGACGGGCAGCACGATCAGGTCGGGGGTGGCGCAGTCGTCCGGGTCGTCGGGCAAGGCGATCGAGGTCATCTCGTACGGCGCCAGGCCCTCGGGCAGCCGCGATTCGATCTGCACCCGCAGGCGGCGGATGGTGCCGGCGTGCTTGCCGCACCGGGTGGGGGACAGCACCAGGCTGCCTCCGATGATCTCGACCCGCAGTCCTGTGGCCGCTTCGATGCGTTCGGCGACCTCGCGCAGATTCCCCGGGCGCGGGTGCAGTCCGGGGAGCGCCATCGGTGCCCACCACCGTCCTCGGCGGCCGTCGCCTCCACCGTACGGGCCAGGCCCGGACGCGATGCCTATCCGCAAGCTGCTGGCACGGGACCGCTACGGGACTGCGGCCGTCATCGAGGTCCGGTGGCCACTTCGAGGGCAAAAGAAAACCCTCCTGAGCGCGTTTTCGCAGGTCAGGTGGGTTTTTGCGGTGCCCCCAACGGGATTCGAACCCGAAATCGTTACCTCGCTGACCTGCGGAAACGGGGGAAGAACGGGTAACGCACCTGTTTGCGTCCTCCTGGGTCCTGCTCGATCCGGGCCCCGTGCTGACACGTCAGCACGGGATGTTCGGTCATCGCGATCGCACATTCAGGCTTGCCGGGATGGCCAGAAAGTCCTGCCTTACGGCGCGAGTACCCGGGTAGTTACTCCAGGCAACTCCCCGAACTTCGCCTTCGCGTCCGTCGTCACGACGGTACGTCCGGTCGCGGCGGCCGTTGCCGCGATCATCAGGTCGTGCGCACCACGCGGAGCGCCGGTGCTGCGGCAGTGGGCCAGCAGATGGGCGTGATGACGGGCGATGCTTATGTCGTACGGCTCGACCGGGATGTCCGCGATCACACCTTCCACGAAGGTGCGGCGCCGATCTCGAAACCGGGGGTCGCCCAGCTCGGCACCCTGCAGTAGTTCCGCAGCGGTCACCGCGGCGATCACGGCGTCATCGTCCTCGCCGATCGCGTCGCGCCACTCCAGCTTGCCCCGGTCCACACAGGCGATCACCCCGGTATCGAGAATCACTCGGCCCACGGGTCACCGTCTTCGGTGAGCAGGGTCCGGGTGGCGAGGATCTCCTCGTACCAGTCGTCGCCTTCTTCCGCGCGGGGTAGGCGGGACAACGACTTGAGCAGAGCCTTGCCGTTGGGGCGGGCGACATGCGGACCCAGCTCCGCTACGAGCCTGCCGTTGCGCATGATCTCGATGCGCTCGCCGGCTGCGACGCGGTCGACCACGGCGGAGAAGTTCCGCGAGACTTCGGAGGCGCTCATCACCGTCATGGGTTCAGATTATCTGAATCGCGGTGATGTGGCCACCGTGTTCCCGCGCCGGGGCACAGCGAGCATGTCGCGGGCCAGGGCGTCGCGGTCTCAGCGGTCAAGGGGCGGCGCTCATCGCGGCTCCGCCGACAGACGTCGGCGTGCCCGCCCCCTCCCACCTTTGCCTGCCGACCTGCTCCCAGAGCGCCTTCAACCAGGTCAGGTCCGTGCGACGGCGACGCCAGCGAAGTAGAGCACCGCCTCGACCGTATGGTGAACCTGTACGGCTACGGCGAAACCCAGCATGGCGGTGTAGGCGGAGCGGCTCTCACCTGGAGCCTCACGCTGCCTGGCGCACGTCGCCGTACCGAGGGCAACGGCAAGAAGAGCTGCCCCCTCCAACCAGTCATCACGGGCGTCCGTCCAGCGTCCGGCGGACTCGGCCCAATCTGCCGGAGCCCCGAGCCCCTCAGAAAAGCCGTGGGCCAGCGCGAGCGGCGTCTCGGCACCGAACTCGGGGAATGCCAGGCGACCGGTGGCCGTCTGGGGGCCGGGCCTCGAATGATCTACGGTGGACGCCACGTAACGGTGTGGGTACGGAAACGTCCGTGACGGAGGACTGGAGCGGGTTGTGGTACGGACCAGGTTCGTTGACCGTGTGGAGCACATGGCCGAACTGCGCTCGCTGATGGCGGCGTTAGCGCAGGGGCGCGGTGGCCGGGCGATCGTGGTCGACGGTGTCTCGGGCGTGGGGAAGTCGGCGCTGCTGAGGGCGTTCGAGACGGAGGTTGCCACCGCTGCTGGAGCGGGCGTGGGCAGGGTCGTATCGACTCGCTGCCATCCAGGGATCGGGCCGGGACTGCGTTACGGGCCCGTCGTCGATCTTCTTCTGCAGTTGGCGGAGGATCACGAGGTCAAGGAGCCTGGTGTCTTCCGCAGACTGCTGAACTTCAGCGGTCAGAGCGTCGTTCGATCCGCCCCGGAGGTGCTTTCTGCGCTCGTGCCCGGGCTGGGGGCTCTGTTCACCCTTGGCAGGGAGGTCGCTGAAGCGTCACTCGCCTCCGGCTCGATGCCCTTCGACAGTCTGCTGCCCTTCCAGCAGGGAGCGGCCGCACAGATCGTTGAGGGACTGCTGGACCTGGTCAGGCAGGGCCCGCCCACCGTCCTCCTGATCGACGACATCCAGCACAGCGATCCCAGCAGTCTGCTCGTCCTTGACCAGCTGCTGCGCAGGCTCCCCGGCGAACCGCTTGCCGTGGTCCTCAGCCATGCCACGGACGGGGTGTACGCGGCGGACTCCGGCTCCACGGTCGAGGAATTGCTCCACCGCTGGACGACGGAGGAGATCCTGCAAAGGTCGTCACTGACAGGGCTGCCACCCGATGCGGTGGCCGAGCTTGTGAGGACCCGACATCCTGCCGCTCCCTCTTCCCTGCCGGAGCAGCTGAGTCAACTGACCTCCGGCCATGCTGTTTTCATTGCTCTCTGCCTGGACGAGTGGCGTCCCGAGGACGGAACCCGGGTTGAATTGCCCGCCAGCCTCGCACGCGTGGTGGAGGATCGCCTGGGGGGACTCGGAGAGCAGGACCGGGAGCTGCTCGTTATCGGCGCCACCCAAGGTGAGGCGTTCTTCTCGCGGACTGTCGCCGCGGTCAAGGGCGCATCGCACGATGACGTGATGGAGCGGCTGAGACGCATCGCCGCCCGCCATCGGCTGATCGCGCCGGAGCGCCTTCCCGGATGGGCCCGGCTGGAGGCGTCCGACCGCTACCGGTTTGAACACCGGGCTCTGTGGAGCATGGTGTACGCCCGGCAGAGCCCGCAGCAAACGCGTTCCCGCCACGCGCGCATCGCGGCTGCGCTCACCTCCGAACCGCTGCACGGTGCGCCTCTGGAGCGCCGACTGGAAGTCGCCCACCATCTGCGCAACGGTGGCACGGAGTGCCTGGTCGCCTCGGCCGACGTGCACTACGAGCTGGCTCGGGACGCCGCCATGGAAGGGCTGTCCTTCGCCGAGGCGGAGCAGCACTGCGAAGAAGTGATCAACGCGGTCCGGGACCTGCCCGAGTATGAGGAGAGCCGGGACCGGCGCCTCATCCAGGCCGTTGAGCTGCTGTTGTCGTTGACGGAGGTGCGCTGGCGAGGCCAGCATCAGCCGGCGGGGGGTCCCGACATCGACGCCCTGGCCGCCGAGGCCGAGGTGGCGGCGAGGCGCTGCGGCACCCCCGAGCTGGTGATCCGTACCACGCTGTTGCGTGGCAAGACCCTGCTGGCAACCCAGGGACTGGTGCCGTCCCTGGACAAGCTCCGCGCAGCCGTGGAGCTGGCCGAGCGGCACGGTGACCCTGTCTCGCTCTTCGTGGCCCGGGTCGAGTACGGACGCCAGGTCTCCAAGCGGCGGCTGGCCGACGGGCTTGCCCAGCTCCGGGAGGCGGAGCGCATGTACGCCTCCGATCCGCGCCTCGGCGGCAGCGACGACCCGGTCCTCCAGCACGCCCGCAACCTGGGAGAGATGCAGCTCGGCGTCACCCTCTTCGACAGCGGGCACCTCAGTGATGCACTGGCCAGGCTGCGCCGCTGTGCCGGGCGGCTGCGCGACGAACCGCTGAAGGCCGAACTGCCCATCGCCCTCAACTACCTGGCCCAGGTCTACGCCGCTCTCGGCACCGACCGGGAGGCGGAGGACGTCCTGCGTGCAGCCCTCGACTTCGAGGCGGACCGCGGGGGCGACAGCGGCTGGCACGCTTACAACACGGCACTCCTCGCTCGCCTTCTTGTCGATAGGCCGGGGCAGCGCAACCAAGCCCTGGAGCTGATCACCAACGCGTGGGCGGAGACCGAGCGGACCTGGCTGGCCAACCTCGTTCCCATCGTCCGTAACCTGTACGCCGAGGTTCTGCTCCTTGCTGCGGAAGAATCCGGAGAACTTCTGGACCAGGCAGAACGCCTGGCCAACACCACCTGCGTCGAGACTCAGCGCAGTGGCATGATCCGCAGCAGGATCGCCGCGCACTCTCTGCGCAGCCGCATCCTGCTGAGGCGAGGCGCCGTGGGCGATGCCGGCGAGCAGGCCCGTGAGGCCGTACGCATCCTCGACGACGTAGGAGACATGCCAGCCCTGCGGACCGAGGAAGTCCTCTACCACTCCGCCGTCACTCTGGCCGCTGCCGGTGCGCAAGCGACGGCTCAAGCACTCCTTGAGCGTGCACGGGTCGAGGTCTGCCGCAAGGCAGACCTGATTACGGAGCGGGGCCTGCGGGATCGCTTCCTCACCGAGGTCCCCCTCAACCATTCCATCCGCGAGGGCGACGGGATCGGCTGGTGACCAGGGAAGGTGACGTGCGGAGAACCCCGGGAGCGGGTGGCAGACTGGAGCCGCCATGCTGACGATCACCAAGGAGTTCCACTTCTCGGCCAGTCACGTCCTCGACCGGCTGCCGAGCTGGCACCCCTGCGCCCGCATGCACGGCCACAACTACGTTGTCGTACTGGAGCTGTCCGCCCGTAGAGAGAACCTCACCGAGGCGGGTTTCGTACGCGACTACCGTGAACTTGATGCCTTCAAGAAGTGGATGGACGACACCCTCGATCACCGCCACCTCAATGAGGCGATGGGGGGGGGTATCTCCCCGTCCGCCGAGAATCTCGCAGCCTGGATCTTCGACAACTGGATTCAGAGGCTCCCCGAGCTGACAGCGGTGAGGGTCTCTGAGACGCCCAAAACCTGGGCTGAGTACCGGCCCGAGCGATAGGCAGACCGGCGGCGGAGGCTCTGTTGTCAGTGGCTTCCGGTATCAATCGATGTGGAAACGATCAGCCGGTTTTCGTCCTGGGGAGCGATCTGCTGGCCCTGGAGCCGGCCGCGTTCAAGACCGCTGGTTGGATCACCTGTTCGTCGACGCTGACGGGATACCGACGCTGGTGGAGGTCAAGCGGGCGAGCGATACGCGTATCCGGCGCGAGGTGGTGGGTCAGATGCTGGACTATGCGGCGAACGGAGCGCGTTACTGGCCCGGAGCACTGCTTCAACGCTCCTTCGAGGAGACCTGCGTCGCGGACGGCCGATCGCTGGAGGCGGCGTACGGGGAACTGCTCGGCGGCCGCTCCCCGGAGGAGTTCTGGACGACGGTCGAGGAACGACTGGCCGCTGGGCAGATGCGGCTGTTATTCGTCGCGGATCGGATCCCGCTGGAGCTACGGGCGATCGTTGAGTTCCTGAACCGGCAGCTGCGGCAGACCGACGTGTACGCGGTCGAACTGACTCAGTACCGAGGTGACGGCGATCTCCGCGTCCTCGTCCCGCGCGTTCACGGCGAGGTCGCTACGGCAGCGAAGTCCCCCTCCGGGCGCCGGGCCACGCAGCGGACGACGCGTGACGACATGGACGCAGTGATCCGTACTCGCGTTGCGCCAGAACCGAGGCGGATCGCGACCGCGCTGCTGGATCACGGCGCGGCCAGGGGACGACTGGAAGGGGGAACGGCCAAGTACGCCAGCATGTCCGCCCACTATCCGGTCGCCGGCCGGCAGGTGCCAATCTGGACGCTTTCCCTGAACGACAACCCCGCGAGGGAAGAACTCGCCTTCCTGAGGCAGGGGCGAGACGCTCGGTGCGTCGCCGAACCAGGGCCGCCCCTTGAATCCGCCGTCGAACCGGCTGCACTCGGCCCCGGCGGCATACACTCCACGCCAGGGGTCGGTCGTCGGGCAGTCGTCGGGCCCGCATCCTCGGGGGTCGGATCGGGGAGGGGAGAGGCGCATGTCCTCGATGACGACGCCGAGCGACGCGAACACCGCGACGAGGCTGGAGTTCTGGCGGGACGTCGTCAGCCGGAGCTTCGTGCCCCTGCCCTGATGTTCCCCCCGGGCCATGCTCGGGATGCCGGAACGCGACCTGGCACGGGTGATGGCGATCTCGGTGTCGTGCCGCGACGGGCTGGGCACGGTGGTGCGCCCCTTCCTGTACGGACTGGCGTGTCAGGCGGACGAGTTGGAGTCGCTCGGCACGTCCCGGCTCGCCGACAACGTGGCCGACCTGGTGGGCACGCTGTCGCATCTGCCGGTCGGCGCCATCGGCAGCCGCTGGGGCTTCCCAGGCCCGGCCCACTTCAGCCACGCCTTCAAGACGGCCTACGGCAGCAGCCCGAGCCAGGCCCGCACAGCGTAGTCCGCGCGCACGGTAAGGACGGTGACAGTGCTCAGCCCGGCAAGCCTCCGTGCACCGCCGTGAAAGCCCGAACGCCCACCGATTTCGTCATCGGCGCCAACACCATCGTGGAAGTCAGCCATGCACGGGTGAACATGCCTCGACTGCAGTGGGTGCTCTTCCGTGTCAAGGTCGAGCCGGTGACCGAGAGCGTGGCGAAGACGTCCGCGCAACTGCTCAGGGCCGCGGGTCAGCACGGCCACACGTACGCGATCGACGCGACCGTGGCCGAGGTGGCGCTGCGCCAGCCGGGCCCGGTGGCCATGCTGACGTCCGACGTCGACGACATGACCCGGTTGTGCGGTGACCGTGTCCGGCTCATCGGCATCTGAGCGGAAGCTCGACGCTGCCCTCCTGACCCCGAAGGCTCATCACCGGCCGATGGGGAGCGTTCGTCCAATCCGCCGGTCGTAAGGGATACGCCCAGCTCAGGCTGCGATGGGTGAAAGGCTCGACCGAGTTCGCCGATCGTGAAGATCTGGCTCAAGGACACGCAGCGGGTTCAGCCGACGACCGGCATGGACGGGGCCCCTGGCGGCATGTTGAACGGCGTGACCACCTGGATCGCCGAGGGCAGCGAGGGGCCGTCGTCGGGGAGTGCCTTGTGGGCGCGCATGATGATCTGGCAGGTGCGGCGCATGTCCTGGCGCAGGTCGTGGTGCAGGACCGCGGACAGGCGGCGATCGCGCAGCAGCCGGGTGTTGTCGTGGTCAAGGTCGTGGGCGATGAACACCGCGCACTCCCGCCCGAGCGCGTCGAAAGCGTCGAGGGTGGCGAGGTTGCCCCCGCCCGCGGAGTAGACGGCGATGATGTCCTCGTCCCGCTTGAGCGCCTCCAGGACGAGATCGTGCTGGGTGGCGTCCAGGCCGTCGCTGTCGGTGACCTCCACCAGGGCTCGTCGGGGGTCGGCGAGGCGCATGGCGCTGCGAAAGCCCATCTCGCGTTCCTCCTCGCCACGGAAGGAGCCTCGGCTGATGGTGGTGAGCACGTTGCCGGGCCGCTTGCCCAGCCACTGTCCGAGGAGGTAGGCGGCGGTGGCACCGGCCGCGCGGTTGTCGATGCCGACGTACGCCAGGCGCGGGCTGTGGGGCAGGTCGGTCACCAGGGTGACGACGGGGATGCCGGCCGCGACCAGCCGGCCGACCGCGGCGGCGATCTCCGGCTCGTCGGGGGCCTTGAGGATCACGCCCTGCGTACCACGCTTCGCGATCTTGTCCAGGGTCCCGATCAGCTCGGCGGGAGGGCAGCTCTCACGGAAGTGGAAGCGCGAGCGCACGTGAGCGGGATGCAGGGAGGGCAGTTCGGCTTCGAGCGCCTCCCGAACGGCGGTGGAGAACCGCTCCGGGGTCTGCATCACGATGTCGATCATGAAGGTGCGGCCCCCGAGCCGGACCTGGCTCTGCTGGCGGTCCAGGTCGTTGATGGCTTCGTGCACCTCCCTGATGGTGCTCTCCGTCACATTGCCCCGGTCGTTGAGGACGCGGTCGACGGTGGCCGTGCTCAGTCCGGCCTGGCGAGCGATTTCCCTGATCGGGTAGGGGTGTCGCATGACTGATCCCAAGGCTGATGATGGATTTTTGATGTACCGATAAGCATTGAATGATGGGTTTGGGTTATCAACACTGGCAGAAATGCACGGACTGCGAAAGGACCCGGATGTCTCCCACAGCCGCGGGAGCGCGGACTTGGCTGACCGAGGCGGACTGCGATCTCGACGTGTTCCGCTCACTCGTGGAGCAGCGCACCGATCCGGGCGATCACCCCTCGGCCGAGCGGGTCGAACAGAACGTGCCGCTCTACGACAGCGAGCGGCTCCGCTCCCTGGCGACCTCCCCGGAGGGCCGTCGTAGCGTGCAGGACGAGTTGGTCCGGGCTCTGCTGGACGGGCCCGGCATCGTGGTCTTCAAGCGCGCCTTCCCGGACGTGGCTGTCGTGGACCGGGCGTCCGACGCCTTCCGCGCACTGATCGAGGAGGAGCGGGCGAGCAGCGCGGCCCGCGGTGACCACTTCGCCAGGCCCGGCGCGAACGACCGCGCCTGGAACGCCCTGGACAAGGTGGCCGTGCGGGCGCCGGAGGTGTTCGCCGACTACTACGCCAATGACGTCCTGGCGCTGATCGCCGAGGCCTGGCTGGGCCCCGGCTACCAGGTGACCTCCCAGATCAACGTGGTCAACCCGGGCGGCGCCGCGCAGAACGTGCACCGCGACTACCACCTCGGCTTCCTCACCCAGGAACGCGCCACCGCCTACCCGGCGCACGTCCACCGCCTCTCGCCGGTGCTGACCCTGCAGGGCGCGGTGGCCCACTGCGACATGCCCGTCGAGTCCGGCCCGACGCTGTATTTGCCGCACTCGCAGAAGTTCGAGCCCGGTTACCTCGCCTGGCGCCTGCCGCGGTTCGTCGAGTACTTCGGCGCCCACCACGTCCAGCTCCCGCTGGAGAGCGGCGACGCGGTCTTCTTCAACCCGGCGCTGTTCCACGGCGCCGGACACAACCGTTCGACCGACATCAAGCGCATGGCGAACCTGCTGCAGATCTCCTCCGCCTTCGGCCGCGCCATGGAGACGGTGGACCGCGAGGCGATGGCGAACGCGCTCTTCCCGGTGCTGCTGCGCCGCAAGGCCGAGGGCGTCTCGGAGGACTGGCTGCGCCGCGTGATCGCGGCCACCACCGAGGGCTACCCCTTCCCCGCCAACCTGGACCTCGACCCGCCGGTCGACGGTCTCGCACCGTCCTCCCAGGCGGACACCGTGTGGCAGGCCGTCGACGAGGGCTGGGCCCCCGGGCGGCTGCGCCAGGAACTGCAGGCGGCCGCCAAGCGCCGCCGGAGCTGAAAAGGACACAGCACTGATGGGACTTCTTGAGGACAAGGTCGTCCTCGTCAACGGCGGCAGCCAGGGCGTCGGCGCGGGCATTGTGCGGGCGGCCGTGCGGGAGGGCGCGAGCGTCGTCTTCACCGGCCGCCGGGCCGAGGTCGGCGAGAAGCTCGCCGCGGACACGGGAGCGCGCTTCGTGCGGGCGGACCTCTCCGATCCGGCGCAGGCGCGTGGCAGCGCCGTACAGGCCATCGATGCTCACGGGCGCATCGACTGCCTGGTCAACGCGGCCGGGCTGACGTCGCGTGGCTCGCTGCTGGACACCACGCCGGAACTGTTCGACCAGCACATCGCGATCAACCTGAAGGCACCGTTCTTCGCGATGCAGGCGGCGGTGGCCGACATGACGGCCCGCAGGGCGCCGGGCACCATCGTCAACATCATCTCCAACTGCGCGCACGGCGGGCCGCCCTTCCTGGCGCCGTACTCGGCGGCCAAGGCCGGTCTGGCCGGCCTGACGCGCAACGCCGCGCACGCGCACCGCTGGGACCGGATCCGGATCAACGGCCTCAACATCGGCTGGACGGACACCGAGGGCGAGGACGCCACGCAGCGCGCCTTCCACGACGCGGGCGACGACTGGCGGGTGAAGGCCGCCCGGTCGCAGCCGATGGGCAAGCTCGGGCAGGTCGACGAGATCGCCGACTTCGTCGTCTTCCTGCTCTCCGACCGCAGCGGTGTGGTGACCGGCTCGGTCATCGACTGGGACCAGATCGTCTTCGGCGGCCAGGACTGAGCCGCACTTCAGCAGGAACTGAGCCGCACTTTCAGTAGAAGGAGCACGATTCTCATGCGTATAGGCATCATGGGACTGGGCCGCATCGGCGCCTTCCACACGGAGACCCTCTCCGGGCTCGACGCGGTGGACTCCCTGGTGGTCACCGACCCGGTGGCCGCGGCCGTCGCCTCGGCCACCGAACGCTTCGGGGCCACCGCCGCCGACTCCCCCGAGACCCTGCTCGCCGCCGGAGTCGACGGCGTCGTGATCGCCGCCGCGACCGACGCGCACCCCCAGCTCATCCTCGCCGCTGTGAAGGCAGGTATCCCGGTCTTCTGCGAGAAGCCCGTGGCCCGCGGTGTCGAGGAGAGCCTGGAGGTGCTGCGTACGGTAGAAGGCGGCGGCGTCGAGGTGCACATCGGCTACAACCGGCGCTTCGACGCGGGCTGTGTGGCCGCGCGCAAGGCGGTGGTGAGCGGTGAACTCGGCGATCTGCACACCGTACGGTCCACCACCCTCGACCCCGCCCCGCCGCCGCCCGCCTACGTGGCCGTCTCCGGCGGCATCTTCCGCGACTGCAGCGTGCACGACTTCGACATCGTGCGATGGGTGACCGGCCGCGAGGTGGTCGAGGTGTACGCGACCGGCGGCAACCGCGGCGCGGACTACATCCGTGAGGCGGGTGACGTCGACACGGCGTCCACCCTGCTCACCCTCGACGACGGCGCCATCGCCGTCATCTCCAACTCCCGCCACAACGCCCGCGGTTACGACGTGCGTCTGGAGCTGCACGGCATGAAGGACAGCATCGCGGTCGGCCTGGAGGACAAACTGCCGCTGCGTTCGGTGGAGCCCGGGGTGACCTTCCCGGCCGGCACCCCGCACCACTTCTTCATGGACCGCTTCACCGCCGCCTACCGCGCCGAACTCACCGCGTTCACCGAGGTAGTCGCCGGCACCCGTACCTCCCCCTGCACGGTCGCGGACGCCATCGAGGCGAGCTGGATCGCCGAGGCGTGCACCCTGTCGCTCCACGACCACCGGCCCGTACGGCTCGACGAGGTGCGCAAGGCATGACGGACCAGCCCCTGCGGATCGGCGTCCTGGGCGCGGCCCGGATCGCCGAGCTGTCGATCGTCGGCCCGGCCCGTGCGACCGGCCACCGCCTCGTCGCGGTGGCCGCCCGCGACCGCGGCCGGGCCGAGTCCTTCGCCGCCGCGCACAGCGTGGAGCGGGTGGCGGACTCCTACGCCGATCTGGTTGCCGACCCGGAGATCGAGGTCGTCTACAACCCGTTGGCCAACGGCCTGCACGGGCCGTGGAACCTGGCCGCCCTCCAGGCCGGCAAGCACGTCCTCACCGAGAAGCCGTCGGCGAGCAACGCGGCGGAGGCGGCCGAGGTCCACGCGGCCGTCGCCAAGGCGGGCACGGTGTTCATGGAGGGCTTCCACTACCTGTTCCACCCGGTCATCCGGCGCCTGTACGAGCTGCTGGACAGCGGGGAGCTGGGCGAGCTGCGGCACGTCGAGACCGTGGTCGCCATGCCCGCGCCGCCGGACAGCGACGTACGGTGGTCGCTCCCGCTGGCGGGCGGCGCCCTGATGGACCTCGGGTGCTACAGCCTGCACGCCCAGCGCATGCTCGCGCCGTGGGCAGGTGGGGCGCCCCGGATGGTCGCCGCGCGCGGCGGGGAGAAGGCCGGGGCCGCGGGGGTCGACGAGTGGCTGGACGCCGATCTGGAGTTCCCGGCCGGCGTCACGGGTACCGCCCGCTGCCACATGGCGTATCACGAGTGGCAGATGAGCTGCCGCGTCGTGGGCTCGCGCGGCGAAGCCACGGTGGTGAACTTCGTGCAGCCCCACCTGGTCGACCGGGTCGTCGTGCGTACGGCCGCCGGTGAGCGCACCGAGGAACTCGGCCGCCGCTCCTCGTACACCTACCAGTTGGAGGTCTTCGCCGCCCATCTGCGGCACGGTGCACCGCTGGTGCTCGACGCCGACGACGCGCTGACCACCATGCGGCTCATCGACGCCTGCTACCGGGCGGCCGGGTTCCCGGTCCGGCCACGTACGGTCCTTCCGGACGTCGGCTGAGAAGCAACGAAAGAGGGCGGTACCCGACCGGGTACCGCCCTCAACTGCTGTGTACCGCCTACTGGTAGAAGGCAGGCCGCTCGATCGGCTCGACCTCGACGCGCCGCCCCTCCCGCTGGGACAGCACGCCCGCCTCGCACACGGCCGCAGCCGCGTAGCCGTCCCAGACGCTGGGGCCGGTGATCCCGCCGCGCCGGGTGGCGTCCACCCAGGCCTGGACCTCGCGGTCGTAGGCGTCGTCGAAGTGCTCGACGTAGTCCGGCGTGATACGTCCGCCCCAGCGGCCGTCGGCGCTCAGCCGCGGCCCGTGCTCGTCACCGATGCGTACGGTGCCCCGCTCGCAGACCGCTTCGGCGTGCACCTGGTAGCCGTAGCCGCAGTGGCCGAAGATCTCGACGTCGGCCAGGGCACCCGACTCGGTTTCGAAGAGGACGAATTGAGGGTCGTTCATACCGGCCGGAGCATGCGACGTCGGGGCCGGCTTGTGCACGGTGACCGCTGTGATCTCCTGGTCGAGGAGCCAGCGGGTCACGTCCATCTCGTGGACCACCGAGTCGTTGATGAGCATCTCGTCGGTGAACCACGGCGGCATGGACAGGTTCCGGTGCCGATGGTGCAGCATCAGTGCCCTGCCCAGCCCTCCGCCGTCGAGGAGCCGCTTCAGCTTCATGTATTCGGTGTCGTACCGCCGCATGAAGCCCACCTGGATACGCCGGTGCCCGAGCCGCTGCTCCGCCTCCAGGACGCGAAGGGCGGAGGCCGCGTCGGGGGTGAGCGGCTTCTCGCACAGCACCGGCAGGTCACGGCCGAGGGCTTCGAGCAGGGCCGCCTCGTGGGCGGGCCCCGGCGAGGCGATGAGTACGGCGTCGACGTCCGTCGCTGCCAAGGCCGCCATGGGTTCGGTGTACGCCGTGCAACCCTCGATGGCGTCCGCGAGCGTCTTGGCGCGCTCCGCCTCGATGTCGACGACGGCGCTCACGCGTGCCCCGCTGACGACGTGCTGGAGTCTGCGCACATGATCCGCGCCCATCTTGCCGGTGCCGACGACGGCAACACCCAGTACTCGCTGAGGTGGCATGTTCGTGATGTCTCCGGTGCCGGTGAGGGTCAGTTGGCCTGGGGGGCGCCGGCCTGAAGAGCGTCCTCTTCGGGTAGCTCCTCCGCGTCGACACCGCGGACCTGGGCCAACTCGTGCTTGAGTGCGGCGAGTTCGGTGCCGCCGGCCATGTGGTTGGTCAGCTCCTCCAGCGTGATCTCGCTGCGTTCGGCGGACAGTTCCATGGTGCCCAGGCGCAGCACGCTGAAGTGGTCGCCGACCATGTAGGCGTGGTGCGGGTTGTGGGTGATGAAGATGACGCCGAGGCCGCGCTCGCGGGCGGCGGCGACGTACTTCAGCACGACACCGGACTGCTTGACGCCGAGGGCGGCGGTGGGCTCGTCCAGGATCAGGACGCGGGCGCCGAAGTAGACGGCGCGGGCAATCGCCACGCACTGACGCTGGCCGCCGGAGAGGGTGCCGATGGGCTGTTCGAGGTTGTCAAGGAGGATGCCCATGTTGCGCAGTTCCTCGTCGGCGGTCTTCTTCATCTTCCCGATGTCGAGGCGGCGGATCGGCCAGGGGCCCTTGGTCATCTCGGAGCCGAGGAAGAAGTTGCGCCACACCGGCATCAGCGGGACGGTCGCCAGGTCCTGGTAGACGGTGGCGATGCCGCGGTCGAGGGCCTGGCGCGGGGTCGAGAAGTGCACCGGTTCGCCGTCGACGAGGAACTCGCCCTCGGTGTGCTGGTGCAGGCCCGAGATGATTTTGATGAGGGTGGACTTGCCGGCGCCGTTGTCGCCCAGCACGCAGGTGACCTGGCTGGGGCGGACGGCGAGGTCGACGCTGTGCAGGGCGCGGATGTTGCCGTAGGACTTGCCGGCGTTGCGGAGCTGGACGATGGGACGGTCCTCGCCCTCGGGCGTGGTGTCCTGGAGGATGGCGCCGTGGGTGCCGGTTCCGTTGCTTGTCATGGGGGTCACCTCCGGGTCGCTGTGCGCTGGACCCACAGATTGATGAGGGCGGCGCCGAGCAGCATCACGCCGAGGAACGTCTTGAACCAGTCGGGGTTCCAGCCCGCGAAGACGATGCCCTGCTGGACCATGCCGAACATGAACGCGCCGAAGACCGGGCCGATCGCCGAGCCGGCGCCGCCGGTCAGCAGGCAGCCGCCGATGACGGCCGCGGAGATGTAGATCAGCTCCTGCCCGACGCCCTCGCCGGACTGGACGGTGTTGAAGGTGAACAGCTGGTGCATGCCGACGAACCAGGCGCCGAGGCCGACCAGCATGAACAGCGAGATCTTCGTGAACGTCACCGGCACGCCGACCGCCCGCGCGCTGTCCTTGTTGCCGCCCACCGCGAAGATCCAGTTGCCGTACTTGGTACGCAACAGGACCCAGGTGGCGATGGCCGCGAAGACCAGCCAGTACACGATGGTGATCTTGACCTGGACGCCACCGACGTCGAAGGTCGACGCGAAGACCTTCTTGGCCTGGTTGAAGCCGTCCATGTCGCTGATGCCGTCGGTCGCCACATTGCCGGTGAACAGCTTGGTGACGGCGAGGTTCACGCCCTGCAGCGTCAGGAAGCTGCCCAGAGTGATCAGGAAGCTGGGCAGCCCGGTCTTGACCACCAGCCAGCCGTTCAGGAAGCCGACCCCCAGCGACACCAGGAGCGCAACGATCACGCCCACCCAGACGTTCATGCTCAGCTGATAGCTGATCATGGCCGCGGTCAGCGCCGAGGTGATCACCGCGACACCCGACGACAGGTCGAACTCGCCGCCGATCATCAGCAGGGCCACCGGCAGGGTCACGATGCCGAGGGTCGACGACTGGTAGAGCACCGTCGCCATCGAACTGCCGTCACGGAGCGTCGGCGCTGCGGTGAAGAAGAAGACGAACACCGCGAGGGCGCCGAGGAAGACGCCCACTTCGGGCCGGGCCAACACCTGGATGGCCAGCGGCCGTTCAGAGGTCCGCCCGTCCTTCTGAGCGGCCGGCGGGGCCGGCGACGGGGAGCCCGTCGCCGGTGCCGATGTCTGGGTCGTGGTCATCACCGGGTTCCCTTCGCGGCGAACTGGGCGATCTTGTCGACGTTGGTCTTGTCGACGAAGGCCGGCCCGGTCAGCACGGGTGCCACGCCGCCGCCGCTGTAGTTGCCGTTGTTCTTGTAGAGCCACAGGGAGTCGACCGACAGATAGCCCTGCAGGAAGGGCTGCTGGTCGATGGCCCACTGGATCTCGCCGGCCTTGATGGCGCCGACCGCGTCCTTGTTGAGGTCGAACGTGGCGAGCTTGGCCTTGCTGCCGGCGTCGGCGATGGACTGGATGGCGGTCATCGCGAACGGGGCGCCGAGCGTCGTCACATAGTCGATGGAGTTGTCCTGCTGGAGCTTGGCGGTGATCGTCGACTTCACCGACGGCATGTCGGTGCCGTTGACGTAGAGGATGTCGGTCTTGCCCTCGAACGTCTTCTTCACGCCGGCGCAGCGGGCCTCCAGGGCCACCTGCCCCTGTTCCATGATCACGCAGACGGTGTGCTTGGCGCCGGCCTCGTTGAGCCTGCGGCCGAACGCCTCGCCGGCGATGCTCTCGTCCTGGCCGAAGTACGACAGCAGGCCCTGCTTCTTCCAGTCCTGCACGCCGGTGTTGAAGCCGACGACGGGGATGCCGGCCTTCTCGGCCTTGGCGACCACGCCCTTCATGGCGTCCGGCTTGGCGAGGGTGACCGCGATGCCGTCGACCTTCTGGTCGATCGCGTTCTGCACCAGGTTCGACTGGTTGGGGCCGGCTGGGTCGCTGGAGTAGACGAGCTTGACGTTGTCCTTGGCGGCGGCGGCCTGGGCACCCTTGCGGATCGTGTCCCAGAAGGTGTCGCCGGGGGCCGCGTGCGTGATCATCGCGATCGTCATGCGGGGAGTGTTGGCCTTGCCGGCCGAGATATCGTTTCCGCTCTCTTCGGCCTTCTTGCCTCCGGAGCTGCTGGAGCATCCGGCGACAAGCAGTGCGGCGGCTGCCGCCGCGACGACGGGGACGATTCTGCGGGGGCGGGGGTGGGACGAACGGTCCATCTTTCCGGCACCTCACTGTGCTGCGGGGGAAAGGGAGAGGCGGCTGACCGAGCAGACGCTGCTGATCACATGTCGTTAACACTGCTGTTGCCTATGACGAGATAGAACCGTCATGCCACCCGGAGGTCAACGCTTGTAATGACATCATTTGTCCATCAGGGCAAGATGTCAGAACAATTGCTTGACGCTGGCTGCGCGTGACCTCTACACCTGAAATGGCCGGGCGTCCCCGGCCCTTTCCCTTCGCCTTCCTGATCGCGACGGGGGATGCGTGCCCGCATGCAGGAGATCCACGAATGAACGCTTCCTTTGATGTGATAACCATGGGCCGAACGGGCGTCGACATATATCCACTGCAGACCGGGGTCCCCCTGGAAAGGGTCGAGAGCTTCGGCAAGTTCCTGGGCGGCTCCGCCACCAACGTCGCGGTCGCCGCAGCCCGTCTCGGACGTTCCACCGCCGTGATCACCCGCACCGGGCAGGACCCGTTCGGCAGGTATGTGCACGAGGCGCTCAAGGGGTTCGGGGTCGACGACCGCTGGGTGTCGCCCGTGGCCGACCACCCGACGCCCGTCACCTTCTGCGAGATCTTCCCCCCGGACGACTTCCCCCTGTACTTCTACCGCCGGCCCAAGGCCCCCGACCTGGAGATCAGGACCGGGGAACTCGACCTGGACGCCATCCGGAGCACTCTCGTCTTCTGGATCACCGGCACCGGCCTGAGCGAGGAGCCCAGCCGCTCCGCCACGCTGGCCGCCCTCGAAGCACGGGCCAAGCGGGGCATCACCGTCTTCGACCTCGACTGGCGCCAGATGTTCTGGAAGGACCCCGACGAGGCCCGTCCGTACTACGCCGAGGCGCTGCGGCACGCCACCGTCGCCGTCGGCAACCTCGACGAGTGCGAGGTCGCGACCGGCATGCGCGAGTCCCGCGCTTGTGCCCAGGCGCTCCTTGACGCCGGCGTGGAGCTGGCCGTGGTGAAGCAGGGCCCCAAGGGCGTGCTCGCCGTACACCGCGACGGCAGGGTCGCCGAGGTACCTCCCACGCCCGTCGAGGTCGTCAACGGGCTGGGGGCCGGCGACGCGTTCGGCGGTTCGCTCTGCCACGGCCTCCTGACGGGCTGGGACCTGGAACAGATCATGCGGTACGCGAACGCGGCCGGCGCCCTCGTCGCCTCCCGGCTCGCCTGCTCCTCCGCGATGCCCACCCAGGCCGAGCTGGGCGACTTCCTCGCCCGCCGCTGACCCCCCACACGCCTCATCGAAAGAGGTCACCCCATGACCATCGGCATCACCGACCTCCCGGCGATCCGGGCACGGCACCCCGAGGCCATCGCCGAGGCCGCCGCCCGCCGCACGCGCCGCCCCCTGATCGGGGACAGCGGCCGCCTGATGATCATCGCCGCCGATCACCCGGCCCGTGGTGCTCTGGCAGCAGGCGGACAGCCGTACGCCATGGCCCGGCGCGCCGACCTCCTGGAACGCCTGTGCACCGCGCTGTCGAGACCCGGCGTCGACGGAGTACTCGGCACCGCCGACATCCTCGAAGACCTGCTGCTCCTCGGCGCCCTGGAGGGCAAGGTGGCGATGGGATCGATGAACCGGGGCGGCCTGGCGGGCGCCTCCTTCGAACTGGACGACCGCTTCACCGGCCACCGGCCCGAGGACCTCGCCCGGCTGCGCTTCGACGCGGGCAAGCTGCTGCTGCGCATCGACTACGACGACCCGGGCTCGCTGACCACGCTGGAGTCCACCGCACAGGCCGTCCACGCGATGGCCCAGCGTCGACTGCCGCTGTTCATCGAGCCGTTCATCTCCCGGCGGAACGACGGACGCGTCAGGAACGACCTGAGCACCGATGCGGTCACCCACTCCGTCGCGATCGCCTCCGGCCTCGGCGGCACCTCCGCCTACACCTGGCTCAAGCTCCCCGTGACCGACAACTCCGACGACATGGCGCAGGTCATGGAGGCGTCCACGCTGCCCGCCGTCCTGCTGGGCGGCGACGTCGGACCGTCCGCCGAGGAGCAGGAGGCCGCGTACGAGAAGTGGCGCAAGGCCCTCCAACTCCCCACCGTGCACGGTCTGGTCGTCGGCCGCTCGCTGCTCCACCCCGCCTCCGGCAGCGTGGAGGACGCGGTCGACACGGCCGTGGGTCTGCTGTGAACGGGCGCCGCCCGAACGAGGCTCACGCCGTGACCCGTCCGCCCGAGCCGCAGGGCCGGGACTACCGGTGTCACCTGCCCGCGGGCAAGACCGCAAGCGGCCCATACGCCGCCCACGTCACCCCCCGGACCGCCGGCTGGGAGTACTCCGGTCTGCGCGTCCTCGACCTGCCGCCCGACGGCTGGCACGACTTCGACACCGGCGACAGCGAGTGGATCGTCCTCCCGCTGTCCGGCTCCTGCACGGTCGCCGTCGATGGCCGGACGTTCCGGCTGACCGGGCGGGAGAGCGTCTTCACCGGCGTCACCGACTTCGTGTACACCCCGCGCGATGCCCATGTCTCCCTCGCCACCCGGGGCGGCGGCCGCTTCGCCCTCACCGGCGCACGCTGTGAGGGGCGTCTGCCCGCCCGCTACCAGCCCGCATCGGCCGTTCCCGTCGAGCTGCGCGGCAGCGGCCAGTACAGCCGGCAGGTCAACAACTTCGCCGCCGCAGGGGCCTTCGAGTGCGACAAGCTCATCGCCGTCGAAGTCCTGACGCCAGGCGGCAACTGGTCCTCCTTCCCGCCGCACAAGCACGACGAGGACCGTCCGGGCGAGAGCCGGCTGGAGGAGATCTACTACTTCGAGATCGCCGGTGACGACGGCCTCGGCTACCAGCGGGTCTCCCCCTCCGGCAACGGCCGCAACACCGATCTCCTGGCCGAGGTCCGCGACGGCGACATCGTGCTCGTGCCCGACGGCTGGCACGGTCCCACCGTCGCCGCGCCCGGCCACGACATGTACTACCTCAACGTCATGGCCGGCCCCGGCATCGACCGCGCCTGGCTCATCTGCGACCACCCCGACCACGCCGGGGTCCGGGACACCTGGGACGGCCGGCCGGTCGACCCCCGCCTGCCCCTCTACGCCGCCCCCGACAGTCGCCGCGACCACGCCTGAGTCCGGCCGTCCGAAAGGAAACCCGCACCCGATGAAGAACCTCCACCACTGGATCAACGGCAAGCCCAGCAAGGGTTCGTCCGAGCGCTACGGCCCCGTCCACAACCCAGCCACCGGCAACCAGGAGAAGCTGGTCCCCCTCGCTTCCGTCGAGGAGGTGGACGCCGCGGTCGCCGCCGCGAAGGACGCCTACGTCTCCTGGGGCCAGTCCTCGCTCGCCAAGCGCACCACGATCCTCTTCAAGTTCCGCGCGCTGCTCGACGCCAACCGCGACGCCATCGCCGAGCTGATCACCGCCGAGCACGGCAAGGTGCACTCCGACGCCCTCGGCGAGGTCGCGCGCGGCCTGGAGATCGTCGACCTGGCCTGCGGGATCACCGTGCAGCTGAAGGGCGAACTCTCCACGCAGGTCGCCACCCGGGTCGACGTTTCGTCCATTCGTCAGCCGCTGGGCGTGGTCGCGGGCATCACGCCGTTCAACTTCCCGGCCATGGTGCCGATGTGGATGTTCCCGATCGCCATCGCGTGCGGCAACACCTTCGTACTCAAGCCGTCCGAGAAGGACCCGTCGACGTCCCTGAAGATCGCCGAACTGTTCGCGGAGGCCGGTCTGCCCGACGGCGTCTTCAACGTCGTACACGGTGACAAGGTGGCGGTGGACCGCCTGCTGGAGCACCCGGACGTCAAGGCCGTCTCCTTCGTCGGCTCGACCCCGATCGCCCGCTACATCCACACCACGGCCTCGGCGAACGGCAAGCGCGTCCAGGCCCTGGGTGGCGCCAAGAACCACATGCTGGTCCTCCCGGACGCCGACCTGGACGCGGCCGCCGACGCCGCCGTATCGGCCGCCTACGGCTCCGCGGGCGAGCGCTGCATGGCCATCTCCGCGGTCGTGGCGGTCGGCGCGATCGGCGACGAGCTGGTGGAGAAGATCCGCGAGCGCGCCGAGAAGATCAAGATCGGCCCCGGCAACGACCCGACGTCCGAGATGGGCCCGCTGATCACGGCCGTGCACCGCGACAAGGTGGCCTCCTACGTCACCGGCGCCGCCGCCGAGGGCGCCGAGGTGGTCCTCGACGGCACCGGCTACACGGTCGACGGCTTCGAGGACGGCCACTGGATCGGCATCTCGCTGCTCGACAAGGTGCCGACCAGCGCGAAGGCGTACCAGGACGAGATCTTCGGCCCGGTCCTGTGCGTGCTGCGCGCCGAGACCTACGAGGAGGGCGTGGCCCTCATCAACAGCTCGCCGTTCGGCAACGGCACCGCGATCTTCACCCGGGACGGCGGCGCCGCCCGCCGCTTCCAGCTGGAGGTCGAGGCCGGCATGGTCGGCGTGAACGTCCCGATCCCGGTCCCCGTCGGCTACCACAGCTTCGGTGGCTGGAAGGACTCGCTCTTCGGCGACCACCACATCTACGGCAACGACGGCACCCACTTCTACACCCGCGGCAAGGTCGTCACCACCCGCTGGCCCGACCCGGCCGACGCCCCCACCGGCGTCGACCTCGGGTTCCCGCGCAACCACTGATGATGCCCGGGCGCCGGAAGGCGGAGGGCGGCACGGCTGTGCTCGACATCGCCATCGACCGTACGAGCCCGGTACCGCTGCACCACCAGTTCGCCCAGCAGTTGGAGCAGGCCATCGAGCACGGCCTGCTCCTCCCGGGCGCCCTGCTCGGCAACGAGATCGACCTCGCCGGACGGCTCGGCCTGTCACGGCCGACCGTCCGGCAGGGCATCAAGGCCCTGGTCGAGAAGGGGCTGTTGGTACGGCGTCGGGGCGTCGGCACCCAGGTCGTGCACAGCACGGTCAGGCGCCCTCTGGAACTCACCAGTCTCTACGACGACCTGGAGGAGGCCGGGCAGGCACCGAGCACACGGGTGGTACGCAACGACGTCGTGCCCGCGTCCGCCGAGGTCGCCGCAGCGCTGGGTATCAGGAAGGGCGACAGCGTGGTCCGGTTGGAGCGGATCCGGTACGCGGACGGACTCGCCGTGGCCGTCCTGCGCAACTACCTGCCGACCGACCTGCTGCTCGACCTGGACACGGAGCTGCTGGAGGCCACGGGTCTGTACCGGATCCTGCGCGCGGCCCGCATCAGTCTGCACAGCGCGCATCAGGCGATCGGCGCCCATGCGGCCACCGCCGAGGAGGGCGAACACCTCGGGGAAGTCGAGGGCGCGCCCCTGCTCGCCATGCGGCGCACGGCGTACAACGCCGCTGGGGAGGCCGTGGAGTACGGCACGCATCTCTACCACGCGGCGCGCTACGTGTTCGAGTTCCAGCTGCTCATGCGGAGGTAGGGCGTGGGCATTCGTCCCCGCCACCCCTGTGGCCTTTACCAGACCTACTTCACCAGCGCCGCGGCACTCCGGTACGCCGCCGCGACGGCCTCCCGCACCGGCAGCGCACGGTGTGTGTCGGAGAGGATCTCCACGCCCCAGGGGCCGCGAAAGCCGGCCGTGCGGAGCGCGGTGATGATCCCGGGGAGGTCGAAAGAACCCTCTCCGCACAGGCGACGGCGATGGACGGTGTCCTCGAAGAGCGTGCCGACGACCTGGCTGTCGGCGTCGTTGAGTTCCACGCCCACGATCCGCGACCCGGGTACGTCCGCCAGGTCGGCGGGCGGGGTGTGGGCGCGCTCGGTGTGCCAGACGTCGATGATGAGGCCGCCCGCCGGGTGACCGGCGGTCTCGACGAGCCTCAGGCCGTCGTGCACCGTCTTGAGGTTGGACCAGGGCAGGGGCTCGATCCCGAGCCGGGCGCCCACCCCGTCGGCCTGCGCCGCCAGCGTGGCGAACTCCTTGGCCCAGACGTCGAGGTCCCAGGGCGCGTCCGCCACGTCGGGGCCGATCTTGAAGGTGCGTGCGCCGAGCGCCTCGATGGCCCGCAGCATTCCGACGCGGACGGCGTCCGACGCGACCCGCCGGGGTCCATCGGCCCACCAGTCGGTCAGCAGCTCCAACTCGATGTGGCTGATGCCGTTGTCCTCGAAGAGCGACCGGATGCCGGCGAGCCCGTACGCGCGCTCGGCCTCCACTAGGTCCCAGTACAGCAGCCCGAAGCCCGTGAATCCGGCGTCGCGCGCCGCTTCCACCCGCTCCCGCAGGTTCAGCGGACTGCGCTGGTCTTCCTCATCGGGAGCGGCGTCGCCCGCGGTGGTCCAACAAGTGGCCAGAAATTCGTCAGCGGTCATTTCTGTTTCCTGGATTCCTCATGTTCGGAAAAAGACGCCGGCACGCAACGAATGGCAACTATAAGAATGGGCGCACGACGCCTCGGCATTCTTGGATGCCCTGCACGCGCCGGTCAATCCCTCAGAAGCCATCAAAAACACATCAGGACCTGTATACGGCTACGCGACCCCGCGCAGCACCGTGCGCAGATGCTCGGCGCTGGCCCACACATCCTCGACCGGCCCCTTTTCCTTGGGCTCCTCGGTCAGGATGGTGTCCTGTTCCAGGACGTACCAGCCGTCGTAGCCGCGTGCGCTGAGGTGGGTGACGATGGCCTGGACGTCCACGTCTCCCGCGCCCAGCGGGCGGTACATGCCCCCGCGTACGGCCTCGGTGTAGGCGAGGCGGCCCGACTGGACCTTGGCGGCGAGGGAGGCGTCCACGTCCTTCATGTGGGTGTGGGCGATGCGCTCGGGTGCCTGGCGGGTGAGTTCGGCCGGGTCGGTGCCGCCGATGAGCAGGTGGCCGGTGTCGAGGCAGAGGGAGATCGCCGAGTGCTCCAGGACGCGTCGGACCTCGTCGCCGTTCTCGATCATCGTGCCGACGTGCGGGTGCAGGACGGCGCGTACGCCGCGTTCGGCGGCCAGCGAGGAGAGCCGGTCGAGGTTGGACAGCAGCAGCTTCCAGCCGTCGGCGTCGAGTTCGGGGCGGGAGTCGTAGCCGTCCTGGCCGGTGACGGCCGACAGGACGAGGACTTCCGCGTTCGAGGCGGCGTAGCTCTGAAGGAGCTGTTCGGTCTCGGGCAGCGGGTCGTGTCCGGGCACGTGCAGCAGCAGCGGGGTGAAGCCGCCGACCGCGTGGAGGTCGTGGTGGGCGAGCGTCCGGGCCATGGCGTCAGGCTCGCCGGGCAGGAAGCCCTCGGGGCCGATCTCGGTGGCGGCCAGGCCGACTTCGCGCATCTCGTTCAGTACCCGTTCGGGCGTCAACTGGTAGCCCCAGCCGGGGACTTCGCACACGCCCCAGGAGATGGGCGCACCGGCGATCCTGTTCAGGGGTGACGTGGTCATGCCGTGGCCTTTCGGTGGTTCCAGTCGGGGTTGGCGACCGCGGTCGGCGGGCGGCCCGCGAGGACATCGGCGACACCGCGGGCGGCGTCGGCGAAGGTCAGGGTCTGCGCTCGCCACGTCATGCCCATTAGGTGGGGGGTGAGGACGACGTCGGGGTGGTCGAACAGCGGGTGGTAGGGGGCCGGTTCGGGGTCGAACACGTCCAGTCCGACGCCCGACAGCCAGCCCGACTCCAGGGCGGCCAGGGTGGCGTCCGGGTCGAGCAGGCCGCCCCGGCCGCAGTTGATCAGGATCGCTCCCGGCTTGATGCGGGACAGCAGGTCCTCGTTCACGAGGTGCCGGGTGCCCTCCACGAGCGGCGCGTGCAAGGTGAGCACGTCGCTCGACTCGGCCAGTTCACCGAGGTCGGCACAGGCGAACTCGGCGGGCGGCGGGCTGAACGGGTCGTGGGCGAGCGTCCACATCCCGAAAGCGGCGGCGAGTTCGCCCACCCGGCGGCCGATGCGGCCGTAGCCGACGATCCCGATGGTGGCGCCGTCCAGGTCGCCGACCGGTACGGCGTTCCGCTCGGCCCAGCGGCCGTCCCGTACCAGGTCGGTCAGCGGTTTCAGCCGCTTGGTCAGGTGCAGGGCCATGGCGAAGACGCCCTCGGCCACGGCCCGGCTGCCGCTGTTCGGGGTGATGACCACGGCGATCCCGCGGGCGGAGGCCGCCGCCACGTCGACCAGGTCGACGCCGACGCCGGTGCGGGCGATGACCCGCAGCCGGGGGGTCTGCCGGAGGAAGTCCTCGTCGACCCGCCGGTCGGCGCGGACGATGGCGCCCTCGGCGAGGGCGAGGTCGGCGGGCGTGGGATCGGTGACGAAGGTGACCCGCTCCCCGAGGACGGGGCCCACCGTGTCGGTGTCGACGGGGCCGAGGGCCACTACGACATGCTCGGTGACATGCTTGGTCATACGATCAACTCCGCACCGGATGACCGAAGTTCGCCCCCGGCACCTCGGGCACCGGCTGCCAGGAGCCACTCTCCGCGGAGGCGGCCGCGGCCGCGATCACCTCGGCGACGGCGTGCGCGTCCTCGATCGTCGAGTTGTGGTGCTCGATGCCGGCCACGGCGGCAAGGAACTTCTTGGCCTCGATCACCTTGAGGTCGTCGTAGCCCATGGTGTTCCCGGGACCGGGCTGGAAGCTGGCGTAGTCGCCCATGTGACCGTTGCCGAGCACGGTGGTGTAGCCCTGGTGGGGGCCGCTGCGGTCGAGGGCGACCCGCAGTTCGTTCATGCGCTCGAAGTTCCAGGCGACCGAGCCGTCGGTGCCGTAGATCTCGAAGCCGATGCCGCACTGCGGGCCGACGATGATGCGGGACGCCTCCAGGGTGCCCACGGCTCCACCACTGAAGCGGACCAGGGCGGCGCTGTAGTCGTCGTTCTCCACGGTGGCCATCTCACCGTCCTCGATCACCGCGAAGTGCGTGCCCGAGCCCATGGGCAGGATCGGGCGCTCGGTGTAGACGGTGCTGGTGAGGGCGGAGACCTCGTCGATGGGGGCGACGATGTAGCTGACCAGGTCCACGACATGGCTCATCAGGTCGCCGAGCGCGCCGTGCCCGGCCAGGTCCCGCTTGAAGCGCCAGGACAGGGCGCCCTTGGGCTCGGAGGCGTAGCCGGAGAAGAAGGTGGCGCGCACGTTGGTGATCCGGCCGAGTCTGCCCTCGGCGATCAGCTCGCGGGCCCGCTCGACGGCGGGGGCGTGCCGGTAGTTGTAGCCGATGGAAGTGACGACCCCGGCCGCGCGCGCCGCGGCGGCGACCTCGGCGGTCTCCTCGGCGCCGCGCCCGACGGGCTTCTCGATCCAGAACGGCTTGCCGGTCTTGGCGGCGGCGATGCCGATCTCGTGGTGGAAGAGGTTGGGTGCGCAGATCGAGACGACGTCGACGTCCGGGTCGTCGAGGACGGCGCGGTAGTCGGTCGTGGCCTTCTCATAGCCGAGGACGTCACGGGCGTAGCCGGCGCGGTCCTCGGCCGTGTCGGCGGCGTGCACCAGGCGGGGCTTGATGCCCAGCTCGGGGTAGACGGAGGGCAGGGCCTGGTAGGCGCGGCTGTGGAGTTTGCCCATCCAGCCGACGCTGATCAGTCCGACGCCGATCTCACGTGCGGCGCCCGGGGTGGTGGGGGTCATCGATGTCTCCCGATGGTCACAGGGCCTGGGCCCGGGCCTGGCCGAGCGCGGTGGACAGGGCGGCGGCGAGCAGGGTCGAGTCGGATCCGATACCGATGAACGTCCAGCCCTCGGCCCGCTTGGCGGCCGCGGCCGCTCCGTCGGGGACGAGGAGCCCGCACGCCTTGCCGTGGTCGGCGGCGGCCTTGCGGACGCGCTCCAGCGCCTTCCGGTAGACCGGGGCGCTGAACTCGCCCGGCACGCCGAGGTCGTGGCTGAGGTCGCGGGGGCCGACGAACAGCACGTCGACGCCGTCGAGGGCCGCGATGGCCTCGACCTCGTCCAGCGCGCTCGCCGACTCGATCTGGACCACGCCGAGGATCTCTCCCTCACGGTCCAGGGCTTCGGGGTCGAGTCCGAAACGGCAGGCCCGGTTGTAGGTGGCCACGCCCCGATCCCCCGCGGGCGGGTACCTCAGGTGCCGTATCGCTTCCCGGACTTCGGCCGCCGTGTCGAGGCGCGGCAGCATCACCCCGGCCACGCCGAGGTCGAGGACGCGGCCGATGCGGATCCGGGCCACGGACTCGACACGTACGACGGTCGGCACCCCGTAGGCCGCCGCGGCGGGGACGGTCGTACGGACCTGCTCCTCGCCTCCGGCGCCGTGTTCGAGGTCGAGCAGCAGCCAGTCGGCCCCGGCGGCAGCGCACACCTCGGCCGTGACCGGGGAGGCGGTGCCCACGAAGGTGCCCAGAGTGGCCTCACCGGCGGCGAGGCGGGCGCGCAGGCGGCCGTGGTCCAAGGGAGAGCGATTCAGATCCAGGGGAGAGCTGTTCATCCGTACCACCTCTGCGACGCCAGACCCTCTTCGTACTCGCCGCGCAGCTGCGCGGCCGTTTCCTGCTCGGAGACCTCGGCCGGGGCCACGTCCCACCACACGCCGGCGCCGGGCAGGTCGGCGTGCGGGATCACGGGGACGACCAGGACGACCGGGCCCTTGTGGTCGCGCGTCTCGGCCAGTGCGGCACGCACCTCGTCGGCGGTCGTGGCGCGGAGGGCACGTGCGCCGAGGCCCTCGGCGGTCTTGACGAGGTCGACCTGGATGTAGTCGCCCTCCAGGCGGGCGGGCTTGCCGGAGCCGATCTCCAGGCTGCCGTCGCGGTACCGGAACTCGTTGCCGAACTCCTGTCCGTTGCGGCCCATCTGGAGTCGGTGGATGACCTGGTAGCCGTGGTTCTCCGGGATCACGATCGTGAGCGGGAGCCTCTCCTGGGCGGCCGTGACCAGCTCCGTCGGCGCCATGAGGAAGGTTCCGTCGCCGAGCAGGGACAGCACCCGCTTCGACGGGTCCGGCTCGGCGAAGCGGACGCCGATCGCGGCGGGCAGCTCGTAGCCCATGCAGGAGAAGCCGAACTCCAGGTGGGCGAACCGGCCTTCGGTGGCGTCCCACACCTTCTGCAGGTCGCCGGGCGGACCGCCTGCGGCGGCGATGATCGTGTCGCCGGACTGCGCGTGCTCCTGGAGCAGACCGATCAGCTGGCCCTGGGTGAGGACCGCTCCGGTGTCGCGTACGACATCGGAGTCGTCGGGCAGCGACGCGAAGTCGAAGGAGGTGTCCGGGTCGAGCGCGGCGGCACGCTGCTCCCGCCACACCTCGTCCAGGGCGCGCACCTTCTTCTGCCAGCCCGCCGGTGTGGTGGTGCCGTTCGCGCGTACGGCGTCCGTCAGCGCGGCCAGGGCCCGCTTGGCGTCGGCCACGATGCCGGTCGCGCCCAGGCGGCCCGCGTCGTGCACGTTGACGTTGATGCTCGCGAAGCGCACGGCCGGGTTCTGGAAGATGGAGTGCGAGGCGGTGGCGAAGTCCGTCAGCCGCGAGCCGACGGTGAGCACGAAGTCGGCTTCCCGGGCAAGGACGTTGACCGCCGGAGTACCCTCCAGACCGATGCCGCCGAGCTGCCACCAGGCGCGGCGCTGGACCGCGCCCTTGCCCGCGAACGTCTCCGTGACGGGGATGCCCGCCGCGTCGGCGAGGGCCTCCAGCTCCCCGGTGGCACCGGAGTACACGACCCCGCCACCGGCGATGATCAGCGGCTTCTCCGCCTCGGCGAGCATCCGCGCGACCGCCGCGACCTCGTCGGCGTCCGGCGCGGGGCGGCGGATCGGCCAGTCGTGCTCGGCGAAGAACTCCGCCGGGTAGTCGTAGGCGTGAGACTGGATGTCCTGCGGGAGGGAGAGAACGACCGCGCCGGTGTCGACGTCGGTGAGCGCCCGCATCGCGGCGGGCAGCGCGGTGAGGAGCTGCTCGGGCCGGGTGATCCGGTCGAAGAAGCGGGAGACGGGCCGGAAGGCGTCGTTCACCGAGGCGTCGGCCTCGATGGGGTGCTGCAACTGCTGGAGTACGGGCCCCTGGTGGCGGGTCGCGTAGGTGTCGCCGGGCAGCAGCAGGACGGGCAGCCGGTTGACGGTGGCGAGGCCCGCGCCGGTCACCATGTTGAGCGCGCCCGGGCCGATGGAGGCGGTCACGGCGAGGGTGGCGTGCCTGCGCGTGGCCTTGCCGTAGGCGGTCGCGATGTGGACGAGTGCCTGCTCGTTGCGGCCCTGGATGAAGGGGAGTTGGTCGCTGAGCTGGTCGAGGGCCTGGCCGAGCCCGGCCACGTTGCCGTGGCCGAAGATGCCCAGCGCGGCCGGTATGAGGCGGCGGCGGTGGCCGTCGGCCACGGAGTACTGCCGGGAGAGGTAGGTGACGACGGCCTGGGCGACGGTGAGGCGCACCGTGCCCTGTTGCGTCCGATCGGTCATGAGTCGGCTCCTGATCGGGGGTGTGTACGGGGACGCGGCCGGGTCACCAGGGGCGGCCGTGCAGGACGATGGTCTTGACCTCGGTCATCTCGCTGACCGCAGCGCGGGGGCCTTCCTTGCCGTAGCCGCTGCCCTTCAGGCCGCCGTACGGCATGAGGTCGGCGCGCCACAGGGGCGTCCAGTTGATGTGGACCATGCCGGCGTCGATCTCTCGCATCGCCCGGACCGCGCCGGCCACGTCGGAGGTGAACACACCGGCCCCCAGGCCGTACGCCGTGCCGTTGGCCTGCGCGATGGCGGACTCCCAGTCCACTGCTGAGCTGACTGCGACGGCGGGCCCGAACAGCTCCTGCTGACTGAACGGGGAAGCGGGGTCGACATCGGACACGACGGCGGGGCTCACCAGGGCCCCGTCCCGCTCACCGCCGGTCAGGACGCGCGCTCCGTCCGCCCCGGCCTGCGCGATGGCCCGCTCCACCCGCTCCGCCTCGGCGGTCGCGATCAGCGAGCCCATGGTCGTCTCGGGGGACGACGGGTCCCCGGTCCGGATGGCCCGGACCTTGGGGACGAGAGCGTCCAGGAAGTCGCCGGTCACGGCGGGATGCGTGATCACCCGCTGGACGGAGATGCACACCTGTCCGGCGTTCACGTATCCGCCAGCCGCGACCGCGCTCGCGGCGAGTTCGAGGTCGGCGTCGGGCAGCACAACGACCGGGCAGGAGGCGCCGAGTTCGAGGGAGAGCTTCTTCACCCCGGCGACACGCGTAATGTGCTCGCCCGTGGCCGTCGAGCCGGTGAAGGAGATCTTCCGGACGCGAGAGTCGGTGATGAGGGCGTTGCCCACCTCCGCGCCAGACCCGACGAGCACGGAGAGCACGCCCTCGGGGAGCCCGGCGTCCACGAAGCACTCGGCGAGTTCCAGCGCGGTCAGCGGTGTCGAGGTGGCGGGCTTGAGGATGACGGCGTTGCCGGCGGCGAGCGCGGGTGCCAGCTTGTGCAGCACGAGCAGGGCCGGGTAGTTGAACGGCGTGATGGCCACCACGATCCCGCAGGGCTGGCGCAGCGTGAAGCCGACCTTGTCCAGGCCCATGTCGCTGTGTGCGTCCAACGGCAGCGTGTCGCCGTAGAGCTGGGTCCCCTCGAAGGCCGCGAGCCGGATCAGGTTCCCGGAGCGCGCCGCCTCGCCGGTGGCCTCGGTGATGGTCTTGCCGGACTCCGCGCTGATGGTCTGCGCGGTCTTCGGTGCCCGCTCGTCGGCGAGCTGTGCGGCACGCAGCAGGATGCGCATCCGCTCATGGGCAGGCGTACGCCGCCATACCGCGGCACCCCGCTCCGCCGCCGCCAGGGCCACCTCGACGTCCTCGGGGCCGGCCACCGCCACGGTGCCGACGGTCGAGCCGTCGAAGGGCGACGTCACGTCCCGGGTCCGTTCCGACCCTGCCGACGCTTGCCACCGGCTTCCGATGAGTAGTTCCGCAGGCGCCATTGCCTTTCCCTCCAGAGACCGTCAAGGCCGGTCCGCGGCTCTCCAAGGCTCTCCAAGGCTCTCCGAGGAGGTCCCGAACGACCTCTCACAAGGTCGAAGAAGTACTGATCAGCCAGCGGCCAGGCCGTTTACATGGGCGCAACGGTAGGTCGGTCGCAGGGCATTACTGAAGGGGAAGAATCCATCATTACCGCATCATTGGATACATCTTTTTTCCATCACCCGTGCCGCCGGTGCGCTCGCCCGACATGGATCACGCGCGCTGTCGTAACGTCCCTCCTCCAGCCACACCTCGACGAGCAGAAGGAAGCGCAGACCACATGGCCACGTCGGCCGTCCAGTCCCGCACCGTCGCCTTCATCGGCCTCGGCATCATGGGCTCGCCCATGGCCGCCAACCTCGTCCGGGCCGGACACACCGTCATCGGATACAACCGGAGCCGTCCGGCGGTGGACCGCCTCGTCCGGGCCGGAGGCCAGGGGGCGGACAGCGTCGCGGCGGCGGCCACCGACGCGGACGTGGTCATCACGATGCTCCCCGCGGATCCGCAGGTCGCCCAGGTCGTGCTCGGTCCGGACGGCGTCCTGGCACACGCCCGCACCGGCACCCTCCTCATCGACATGAGCAGCGTCAGCCCGCAGACAGCCGTCACCATCGCCGAGGCGGGCCGCGACAAGGACGTGCGCAAGCACGGTCTGGAGGAGCCCGGCGGCCTGTTCCGCCGGCGTTGGCTCCGAAGTGGCAGCGGCACCGTCGCGCGCCCACGGTCCGGCTCGGCTCCGACACCGCGCGGCGGCCGCGCGCCGCAGCAGGATGCCCTGGCCCTCAAGGAGGTCCGGACCGGCTGCCCCGAACTCGATGCGGCCACCCGGCACGTCCGTGACCTCGCGGAGATGATGCGCGACCGCAGCGGCGACCAGCTCCCCGCGTGGATGGAATGCGTCGAACAACGATGCCCTGCCCGTACCTGGCCGGAACTCCGGGAGTTCGACAGGCCGGCGACGACGGTGACCTGGTCGCGGCGAAGGCCGTTGACCAGGGGGGTGGCGCCAGGGCCACGCCGATCTCCTGTCCGAGGGGCTGGCGCAGTTGGACGACTGCCTGGACCGTAGGGAGCTGGCCACGGGTGCCCTCGTCGTCTTCGACACCCGCCCTCAGGCTGCCCCGGTCACGAGCGCACCGCCTTCTCGTAGCAGACCACCCCGTCCGGGCGCACCGTCACCCTGCTGCGCGCTTGACGGTCGGGAGACCCGACGCCTGCCCAGGACGCTGAACCGGGTCGAGCGCTGGAAGCCCTCAACCAGGAGCCCCGATCATCCTCCGTGACCGTGCTTGCGGAGTGTCACGGGCTTTGAACGGGAGCCGGAGGGCCGTAGCGAACCGGCGACCTATCGCTTTTCAGGCGATCGCTCGTACCAACTGAGCTACCCAGCCACGCAGTTCACAAGAAACTGCAGCGGTCCTGACGAGATTTGAACCCGCGGCCTCCACCTTGACAGGGTGGCGAGCACTCCAAACTGCTCCACAGAGCCAAGCTACTGTGTCCGAAAAATCCGCACACATGGCGTTATATGTGCCCCCAACGGGATTCGAACCCGTGCTACCGCCTTGAAAGGGCGGCGTCCTAGGCCACTAGACGATGAGGGCCGGCGGCCCGCCGGGGCGCTGACTGAACGCGCTCGGGGGCTCCAGCAGGATATGGGATGGCGGGGGAGATCGCCAAAACGATTCCTTCCGGTGCCCCGCGCGCGCCCGGCGGGCCGTGGGGACGGCGGGGGGGAAGCCTGGGTCAGGCGATGACGAAGAGGAGTGAGGCCAGGCCGAAGGCGGTCAGGCCGATCGTCGTCTCCATCACCGTCCAGGTCTTCAGCGTCGTCTTCACGTCCATGTTGAAGAACCGCCCCACCAGCCAGAACCCCGAGTCGTTCACGTGGCTGGCCGTGACCGAGCCCGCCGCCGTGGCCAGGACGATCGCGGCGAGCTGCACCGCGTTGTAGTCCGCGTCCATGACGACCGGCTGGATCAGCCCCGCGGCCGTCGTCAGGGCGACGGTGGCGGAGCCCTGGGCGATGCGGAGGGCGGTGGCGACGACGTAGGCGACGACGATGACCGGCAGGCCCAGGTCGCTCATCGCGTCGGCGAGGGCGTCGCCGATGCCGCTGGCGCGCAGGACGCCGCCGAACATGCCGCCGGCGCCGGTGATGAGGATGATCGCGCAGACCGGGCCGAGTGCGGAGTCGACGAGCTTCTCGATCGTCTCCAGGCCCCTTCCACGGCGAGTGCCCAGGACGTACGACGCGACGAAGGCCGTCAGCAGCAGCGCCACCGGCGTCGAGCCGAGGGCGCGGGCGACGTTGTACCAGGACTCCGTGTCCTCCACCCAGCCCGCCGCGCGGGCGGTGTCCAGGCCGGTGTTGGTGAAGATCAGCACCAGCGGGAGCAGGAGCAGCCCGATGACGGTGGACGCGCTCGGCGGGGCGTCCTGCTTGTCCTCCTGCGGGCCGCCGGTGAGGATGTCCGGGACCGCCAGGACGATCTTCTCGCCGATCCACAGGCCGTAGAGGTAGCTGGTGACGTACCAGATCGGGATGGCCATGACCACGCCGATCGCCACGACGAGGCCCACGTCCGCACCCAGCAGTTCGGTGGCGGCGACGGGGCCGGGGTGCGGCGGTACGAAGACGTGCATGACGGAGAACGCGCCGGCGGCCGGCAGCCCGTAGCGCAGGACGCCGCCGCCGAGGCGGCGGGCGATGGTGAAGACGATCGGCAGCATCACGACGAGGCCGGCGTCGAAGAAGATCGGGAAGCCGAAGATCAGCGAGGCGACGCCGAGCGCGAACGGGGCGCGGTCCTCGCCGAACTTCCGGATCATGGCGTCCGCGAGGCTCTGCGCGCCGCCGCTGACCTCCACCAGCCGGCCCAGCATCGCGCCGAGGCCGACGAGCAGGGCGACGCTGCCGAGTGTCGTGCCGAAGCCGTCGGTCGCCACCGGGACCACCTGGGCGGCCGGGATGCCGGCGGCGAAGGCGGTGAGGATGCTGATGCTGACCAGCGCGAGGAAGGCGTGGACGCGCAGGTAGATCACCATGAACAGGAGCACGGCCACGGCCGCGCCGGCTATCGCGAGCAGCGGGCCCGCGGACATCGTCTGGTTCCAGTCTTCGACCTCTTGGGCCAGGTGCACCGTCGTCATCGGAAAAGCTCCATCGCTTCTCGGGTACGGGGACGGGGTTGCGGGGACGGGGTTGCGGTCGGGGGACGGGTGGGGTGAGTGGGGTGCTGGAGTCGTGAGGGCTGGGGTGTCGTGTCAGGGCAGTCGGGAGGCCCCGGGGTCCCGGTGGGTGGGCAGGGTTCGGGGGTGGGGGCGGCGGGCGGGGGTGTGCAGAGGGGGTGGGCGGGGTGGGGCGCGGGTGCGGGGTGTACGGGCGTCCCCGTATCGGCCCGCCCTATTCCGTCGGTGCTGCAAGCCCCAGGCGCCGCAGCGCCTCGGCCGCCACCTCCTCCGGCCGCCCCCCGATCCCCACCGCCACTGCGTCCTCGTCCGCCTCCAGCGGCTCCAGATCCGCCAGTTGGGAGTCCAGCAGCGCCGGCGGCATGAAGTGGCCGGATCTGCCGCCCAGTCGGCGGGCCAGGGTGTCGTGGTCGCCGTGCAGGTGGACGAAGCGGACGCGGGGGCCGGCGTCGCGGAGCACGTCGCGGTAGGCGCGCTTGAGCGCGGAGCAGGTGACGACCGCGTTCTCGCCGGCGTCCGCCCGTCCGGCCAGCCACCCGGCGATGGCCCGCAGCCAGGGCCCGCGGTCGGCGTCGGTGAGGGGGGTGCCGGCGCGCATCTTCTCGACGTTCGTACGGGGGTGGAAGTCGTCCGCCTCCGCGAGCGCCCAGCCGAGCCGGTCAGCGAGGAGCCCGGCGACGGTGCTCTTGCCGGCGCCGGAGACGCCCATGACCACAAGCCCGGTGCGGGTGCCCGGGGTGGCTGCGGTGCCCGGGGTGGCCGAACAGCCGGGAGACGGCGGGGACATGAAAGCCTCCCTAGAATGGTGTTACCAATCGCCCGGAAAGGTAGCACCAATGCCGGAAACCGGGGAGGGGTCCCGTCCGGGATACTCTTCAGCCGTGGAACTACGGGGCGTCGGCCGGGAGAAGCAGGAGGTCACGACGGCCTCCCCGCCGCCCCCGGCCACCGACGCCGCCGTCCTTCACAGCTCCGTACTCGACACCATCGGCGAGGAGATCACCGGCGCGACCCTGCCCGAGGGCCACGTGCTCACGCTGGAGCAGATCCGCGAGCGCTTCGGTGTCTCCCGCACCGTCGCCCGCGAGACCATGCGGATCCTGGAGTCGATGGGCCTGGTCCGCTCCCGCCGCCGCGTCGGCATCACCGTCCAGCCCCGCGCCTCGTGGAACGTCTACGACCCCCGCGTCATCTGGTGGCGCCTCTCAGGACCCGGCCGCAACGCCCAGCTCCGCTCGCTGACCGAACTCCGCATCGCCGTCGAACCGCTCGCCGCCGGGGCCGCCGCCCGCAGCGCCTCCGCCGCCGAGCGCGTACGGGCCACCGAGATCGCCGCGTCCCTCCGCGTCCTCGGCGAGGCCGGCGACCTCGACCGCTTCCTGGCGGCGGACGTCGCCTTCCACACCCTGCTGCTCCAGGCCAGCGGCAACGAGATGTTCGGTGCGCTCGCCGACGTCGTCGCCGTCGTGCTCCAGGGCCGCACCCAGCTCGGCCTCATGCCCCACCACCCCGAGCCGGAGGCCCTCGACCTGCACGAGGCCGTCGCGGACGCGGTCGCGGGCGGCCGGCCGCGGGACGCGGAGACCGGGATGCGGGAGCTGCTGGCGGAGGTGCGGCACGCGATGCTGCCGCTGTGGGAGCCGCGGCCCCGGGCCCGGGAGGGCTGACCGCGCGGGCGCGGCGCCGGCGGTTCGTCGCATAGGCGCGGGTACTGCCCGCCGACGGCGTGCACGTACGTCCCGTACGCGCCCCAGCCCCGTACGTCCCCCAGCCTCCGGTCCCGTACGCGCCCCGGTCCCGCCCCCGGCCCCCAGCCCCGGCCCGTACGGCGAAAAGGGCCCCGCCGGTCGTCCTTCGACGACCGGCGGGGCCTTCCGCGGCTCCCCCTCCCTCGGGCCGCCGGCCTGTCAGTGCTTCTCCAGCTCCACCTTCGGAAGGATCTTCGCCAGGGGCGCCGGCAGCCACCAGGCGCGCCGCCCCATCATCTCCATCGCCGCCGGCACGATCACGCATCGGATGATCACCGCGTCGACGAAGATCGCCACCGCCATGCCGAAGCCCGCCTGTTGCAGCATCCGGTCCGGGCTGAGCACGAAGGCCGCGAAGATGACGACCATGATCGAGCCGGCTGCCGTGATCACCGCGCCGGTGTGGGCGAGGCCCTCCCGTACGGCGTGCGAGGGGTCGCGGTTCTCGTCGTTGACCCATTCCTCGTGCATCCGGGAGATCAGGAAGATCTCGTAGTCCATCGAGAGGCCGAAGACGATCGCGAAGATCATCACCGGCAGATACGCCTCGATGGGTCCGCCCTCGAAGCCGAGCATGCCGTCCTGGAAGACCAGCTTCATCGCACCGAGTGCCGCGCCGATGCTGAGCAGGTTCAGCACGGCGGCCTTCAGCGGGATGAGGATCGAGCGGAACACCGCCATCAGCAGGACGAGCGACAGCCCGACCACGATGACCATGAACAGCGGCATCCGTTCGCCGATCTTGCCCGAGAAGTCCTCGGCCGCGGCGGTGGCCCCGCCCACGAGGTACTCCGCGCCGTTGTCCGCCGACAGCCCCGGCAGCACGTCGTCGCGCAGCGTGTCGACCAGCTCCGTGGTCTCCTCGTCCTGCGGCGAGCTGGCGGGGAAGACGAGGACCGTGGCGGCCTCGCCGTCCGGGGTGGGCGTCGCGGGCGCGGTGGCGGCTACGCCCTCGGTCTCCTTCAGCGTCAGCGCCGCGGCGTTGGCGGCGTCTACGGCACCGGCGTCGCCGCCGTCGGTCACGATCAGCAGCGGTCCGTTGAACCCGGGGCCGAAGCCGTCGGAGAGCAGGTCGTACGCCTGCCGGCTGGTGGCGTCGCTCTTGTCGTTGCCCGCGTCGTTGAAGCCGAGGCGCATGCCCAGCGCCGGGAAGGCGAGGGCCCCCAGGAGCACCGCCGCGCCCACCAGGGCGGCCAGCGGGCGCTTCTGCACCGCGACGGCGAGCTTCCGCCAGCCGCTGCCGTCCTCGGCCTTGCCCTGCGCCTTGCGCTTCTCGGCCCGCTTGGCGAACTGGCGGGCGAAGCGCTCGCCGAAGATGCCGAGCAGCGCCGGCAGCAGCGTCAGCGACGCGAGCATCGTCATCAGTACGGTGACCGCCACCGCCAGGGCCATGCCCTGGATCGAACCGACGCCGAGGGCGGTGAGGCCGAGCAGCGCCAGGATGACGGTGCAGCCGGCGAAGAACACCGAGCGGCCCGCGGCGTCCATGGCCGTGGTGGTGGCCCGCTCCGGCGGCTCGCCGCGTACCAGTTCCGCCCGGTAGCGGGAGAAGATCAGCAGGGCGTAGTCGATGCCGACGCCGAGGCCGACGAGCATCATGATCGATGCCGTCCAGTCGGCGATGGTGACGGTGTGCGACGCGATGATGACGAGGCCGATCGTCGTGCCGACCGCGAACAGGGCGATCACGATGGGCAGTCCGGCGGCGATGAACGTGCCGAACATCAGCACCAGGATCACCAGCGCGGCCAGCACGCCCACGCCCTCGGCGACTCCGGTGCCGCCCTCGCTCAGCAACCGGGCGGCGTCACCGCCGAGTTCGACCTGGAGGCCGTCGCCGTCGATCTTCTGTGTGGCGTCGAAGATACGTTCCGTATCCTCTTTCACCATCTCTTCCGCCGGCACTTCGAGCTGCACCGTCGCAAAGCCGATGGTGCCGTCCTCGGAGATGGCCCCCTTGTTCTTTTCGTCGTAAAGGCTCTGGACGCCACCGACCTTGGGCAGCCCCTTGACCTCCTCGAGCATCGGCTCGACCTGGTCCTGGACACCGGTCAGCCCGCCCTCGGCGTGCAGCACGATCTCGACGGTGTCCCCGGCGCGCGCCGCGCCGTGCTCCTCCAGCATGTCGGCGGCGGCCTGCGACTCGGTGCCGGGGATGGAGTTGTCGTTGCGATAGGCGTCACCCGCGGCCGTGGCGCCCCCCAGCACGCCGACGAGGACTGCCACCCACAGGACCAGGGCCAGCCATTTTCGCCGGTAGGCGAAGCCGCCCAGACGGACGAACACGCCCGTCTGGACCGGCGGCTCTGCGCTTTGTTCTCGATTCTCGGTAATCGTCATGATCTCTTCCCCGGAGGGTTGTCAAGCGTCCCGGGGGTTTGGCCCGGGGTTCTGTAGCCTGTTGACGACGCAGCCCGCCGGGGTGTGACATGGATTCTCACCAGAACCGGAATGTGTCACCACGTGACCGGCCATTTGCCTGAACGGGACGGGGTAATGACGAAACCGGACGCACGGGGCAACGGACCTGGCAGCGGACCGGACACCGCCGGGTCGGACACCGGACGGGACACCGGACCGGACCCCGCGCGGGGCGTCACGCGGGACGCGGAAGAGCAGCTCGCGCGGTCCTTCGAGGCCAACCGGCCGCGGCTGCTGCGCGTGGCGTACACGATGACCGGCTCCCTGGTGGAGGCCGAGGACTGCGTGCAGGACGCCTGGCTGCGGCTGCGGCGGCTCGACGACCCCGGTTCCGTACGGGACTTGAGCGCCTGGCTGACGACGACGGTCAGCCGGCTGGCGCTGGACGCCCTGAGCAGCGCGCGGGCGCGGCGCGAGCAGTACGTGGGCACGTGGCTGCCGGAGCCGCTGGTCGCGGACCGCTCGCACGACCCGGTCGACCGGGTGACGCTGGACGAGTCGGTGAGCATGGCGCTGCTGGTGGTGCTGGAGCGGCTGTCGCCGGCCGAGCGCACGGCGTTCGTGCTGCACGACGTCTTCAGCGTCCCGTTCCCCGAGATCGCCGAGGTCGTCGGCCGCTCGGCCGCCGCCGTACGGCAGTTGGCGTCGCGGGCGCGGCGGCAGGTGGAGGAGGGCCGGCCGCGGACGCCGGCGACGCTGGCGGAGCAGCAGAAGGTGGTGGACGCGTTCACCGCGGCGTGCCAGCAGGGCGACCTGCCGGGGCTGATCGCGCTGCTGGACCCGGACGTGGTGCTGCGCGGCGACGGCGGCGGCAAGGTCGTCACGCTCCCGCGCGCGGAGCGCGAGGCGGCGCGGGTGGCGCAGATGATCTTGACGTACACGGCCAAGGAAGGGCCGCTGACGATGCGCGGGGTCGAGGTCAACGGCGTGGCGGGGCTGGCGATCCGGAACGGGAACGGGCAGTTCGGGGTGCTGTCGCTCACCGTGGACGCGGGGCGGATCACGGCGATCGACATCATGCGCAACCCCGACAAGCTGGGGATGGTCCCGGGCCTGGGCTGAGGCGGGGCTGAGGCGGGGCCGGCCGCCGGGGGCGGGGCCCGAAGCGGGGCGGGGCGGCGGGGCGTGCCGCTGGGCGTCGGGGGCGGAGCCCCGGTGCCCGGGTGGAGCCGGCGGGGCATGCCGCGGGCCGTCGGGGCGGCCTCGGGGTGCACGGCCTCGGTGGCGAGCCGCGGAACCTCCGACGCGGCCGGGCTCCCAGACCCACCGGGCTCGGATGACAGCGGCGGTGCCCCCGAACCACCAGCCCCGCAGTGCGCCCAGTCCGGCCCACTCGACCCCCGAAGGCCGCCTTCAGCCCCTCGAAGTGGACGTCACCGGGACAAACTCCGGGTAACCCTCAAGCCAAACATGAACAAATCGCCCACGCGACCCGAGTTTTGCCACTCTACGCGCACCCACACCAGGTCGGGGGTACGGCGCTGAGTGTCCGTGCGCCGCACAGGCGCCCGACCCCGCGCCGGTGGAGGTCGGGCGCCTTCGTGCGCCGTGCGGGAGCGGCGCCTCGCGCGAAGGCTCGTCGGGCCGGGTGCGCACGGGTGGTCGGCGTTGGCTGGTTCCGCCGTCGTCGTCCGTACCGCACACCGACGCCGATGCCCTCTGCGAGACGGTCGCCGCCGTCCTGGCGCACCGCGGGCTGGCCTGGCTGTCGGCGGTGAGGGCCGCCGCATGAACCTTCTTCGTCCTGGCCGTGCGGCCGGGCACGTGGCGAGGGTGCCCGGCCTTCGTGACCGCGTCGCCGCAGGCGTCCATGTCCGGCGGCGCGATCACGGGCACCGGGCGGCCTTCGTACTGCCGGGCGGGCACGACGCGCTGCCGCGGCGCGCGCGGCGGATCGTGTGCGATCTCCTCAACGGCTGGTCGGTGCCGGCCGACACCCGCAGTGACGCCGAGGCGATCATCTCGGAACTCGTCACCAACGCAGTTCTTCACACCATGAGCCACCCGCATCGAGTTGCGCCTGCACCTGCACGGCTCGCAACTCACGGTCGGCGTGCTGGACCAGGGCCGCGGGCCTCGGCCCGGCGGCCGGGCCGGGGCCCGCTGCGACGGCGAGCCGACCGGAGCGATGCCGCCGCGCTGGCGGAGTCCGGCCGCGGGCTGCTCATGCTCGACAAGCTCACCCGGCAGCAGTGGGGGCGCTCTCCAGCCGCGGCGGCACCCTGGTGTGGGCCCGGCTGACGATCTCCGCTCCAACAGATGCGCTGAGTCGCCCGCAACGAAGGGACGAACGATGACCAACGGGAACAGCGACGGCAACGTCAACAGGCCGGCGGCGTCAGGGCTCAGCCCGGCCCGTCTGAACGGCCGCTCAGCCGCGGGCGACTCGTCCGCGAAGCTGCCTGACGCAGCGGCAATGCACATCATGAGCTTCAGCCACGGGCCCGGCCCGACCCCCGACGCGGATATCACCATCGACCTGCGCCGCCGGTTCGGCAGTCCCGTGCAGCTACAGCCCGACGACCTCACCGGCACGACCCTCTGTGAAGCGTGCGCGCTCTTGCCGCCGGAGGCGGACGGCATCCCGGAGCTGATCGAAGCCGTCATCCCCCTGGTCGCCGCGTTCCGTACCAGGAACGGGCCGGGCGACGGGCCGGTCACCCTGGCCGTGGGATGTGCCGACGGGCAGTTGTCCGCGACCGTCGCGACCGCGATGCACCAGCGGATGAACCGCCGGCGCCGCGTGACGGTGGAACACCTCACCGCTGCCGACTGAACCGCACCGTCCGGCGACTCCTCCCTGTTGCTGAGCAGGGCGGGCTGGATCGAAGCGACCCGCGAACCGGCCCGGCCGCGGAGCCGGTTCGCTCCCGGTGCGGGAGCGGTCTCGCGCTGGCGGGAGTACGTCAAGCGCCGCGACGAGGTGACGACGCCCGGGGGGTGAGCCCGGCCCGCCGGCGGCGGTGATCGGCGATGACGACCCCGGTGTGCATCGCCATCACGAGGACCATGCCGATGCCGGCCCCGACCACCCACCAGACCTGGCTATCGAGGTTCAGGGACGGCAGCGGTCCCTTCGGGTCGTACGCCACCAGCAGCCGGGTTCCCTTGTACTGGTCGGTGGTGTCGGTCCCCTCCCAAGCCGCCGCCTTGTGCCCCACCCAGTCGGTGCTCCCGTCGTCGCAGGCCAGCCGGCGGTAGTGGTAGGTCTCCTGCCCGCCGCTGGCCAGGCCGGGCATCTGCCGGTGCCACGTGTGTGCCTCGACCACGGTGCACAGGTGTCGTGGAGCAACCGTGTTGAGCGCCATGACGTACGCGGCGACGACCGTGGCGACCAGGACGATGCCGCTGGCGAACGCCTGGGCGCCCGGGCTCTTGTCCTCGAAGCGGTCGTGGATGTGCCAGCCGACCACCAGGGCCAGCGCGACGCAGACCAGGCCGAGTAGGAGGAACAGCGGGTGGACGCGCATGGCCAGGTAGGCAACGCCGACGAACGCGGCCACGACCAGCGGCGCCGCGCACAACGCGATCAGCAGCCGCAAGGGGAGCATTCCCCCACTATCACTGAGCTGTACGCGCTCGTCGAGCGGGCGAGCGGGCGAGCGGGTGCGAGGCGCGGGCTCCGGGGCTTGAAGAAGGCCCCGCCCCCGACCGCGGCGGGCAAGCGCGCGTACGCCCTGCCCTCATGACGACGGCCGGGTCCGCCGTTATCCGTCCCGGGCCCGCTGGGTCAGAGGGACGGCGGCCCGCGCGCAAGACGCCCCCACACCGGTGGTGGGCCGGGTGGGGGCGTCGGGCCCGGACACGGGGTCCGGGGGAGGCGGGCGGGGGAGGGGCCGCCCGCCTGCTAGGGGGCCGTACCCCAGGTGAGCGTGCCGGCGGCGTAGACGCCGACACGCGGGTTGTCCGCGAAGGCGGTGTTCGTCGCGCGGCTGTAGTCGTCCGACTCGTCGAAGGCCGACCAGTCGCTCTTCGACAGCCGCAGCTGGATCTCGCCGGTGGCCGCGCCGGGCGCCAGCGTGCCGGCGGAGAAGCCCACCTCCAGGTACCGGTCCGCGCCGGGCGCCGCCGAGCCGGACGCGCTCACGCCGTGCGTGACGCTCCCGCAGCCCGCGGCGGCCCAGTCGCACCAGGTGGCAAACGTCGTCCCGCCGGAGTCACCGCTGAACCAGTAGCGGACCTTGACCGAAGACAGCTCCACCGGTGTGCTGCCGGTGTTGACGAGCTGCAGGCCCATCCGGATCTGGTTGTCGCTCACGGACCCGTCGGTGTTCTTGTACTGCGCCTTCACCGCGCCGCCCCCGCCGCCGTCGCTGCCGGTGACGGCGGTCACCGGGGAGGTGCGCGCCGAGGCGTTGCCCGCCGCGTCGCGGGCGCGGACGGCGTAGGCGTACGACGTGTCCGCCGCGAGCCCGGTGTCCGTGAACGAGGTGCCGGCCGTCGAGCCGACCTGCGTGCCGTCACGGTAGACGTCGTACGCGCTGACGCCGACGTTGTCGCTCGACGCCGTCCACGACAGGGAGGCGCTGGCGCCCGTCGTCCCGGTCACCCGGAGCGCGGTGGGCACGGTCGGGGCCTCGGTGTCGTCGCCGGGGCCGCCGCCGCCGTCGACCGGCGGGTAGGCGTTGGCGACCAGCTCGCGGAACTGCGCGGAGAACCAGTGGCCGGCCAGCGGCGAGTCGGGCAGCGCGCCGGAGAGGCTGTAGCCGTTGCGCCCGTTCCCCTCGTACGTGGGGTCGCACATCCGGTCGAAGCCCTTGCCCTCGTCGTTGTCGATGGGCTGGCTGTTGCCGTCGGACTCGCCCGGGGGCTTGGCCCACACGTAGGCGTCGATGCCGGACTCGGGGGCGGCGACGGGCCGTTCGCCGAGGCCGGCGCCGGACTGGTTGCACCAGTTGCCGGCGTGGATGCGCCGGTCGATGCGGCTGGCCTCGACGAACTCGTTCGCGGTGGTGCTGGGCCCGGGGCCGGCGGGCCGCTCGGGGCCGCCCCAGCCGTTGCGGGAGGTGTCGATCAGCATGCCGAGGCCCGGGTCGAAGCCGCCGCGGGAGACGAGCAGGTCGCGCAGCGCCTGGGCGTAGGTCAGCTCGTCCACGTACTGGTTCCAGTCGACCCAGTCGGTGTTCCGCACCGTGGTGCCGTTGACGCTGTCGCCGACGGCGAAGTACGGCTCGGTGAGGGCGGAGTAGTTGGCGGTGTTGACGATGAAGCCGTGCACGTCGCCGACGGTGGCGCCCTCGGAGGTGGCCGCCTTCTTGAACTCGTCCACGGCGGGCGCGAGGTTGGAGTCCCAGCCGAGCCAGCCGTGGTGGGCGGCGTCGACGTAGGTGTAGACGTTGGGGATGTCGGCCAGCGTGCTCAGCGCGTAGCCGACGCCCTTCTCGTAGTTGCCGAGTTGCTTCATCTGCACGCAGGCGTCGGTGGAGCCGTCGGTGCCGCCGGCGTTGGTGACCATGTTGGGCAGCGAGTCGGGCTCGATGAGCGTGACGATGCGCAGGTCGGCGTACTCGGGGTCGGCGAGGATATCGGCGATCGGGTCGATGTACCGGGACTTGTAGACGTCGAGTTCCTCGGGCTTCAGCTCGCCGTTGGAGGCGAGCGCGGCGCAGTCGCGGCCCGGCAGGTTGTAGATGACGACCTGGAAGAGGTCGGCGCCCTGGGCGAGCGCCTCGTCGAGGTGGCGTTCCAGGCCCCAGGCGTCGCCGACGCCGCCGATGGCGGCCCGGCGGTCCATCCAGACGAAGGTGGGCTGGTCGGCTATGGCGGCGCCGCCGTCGGCCGTGGCCTTCGCGGACCACTGGGGGTTCACGTACGGGGTGGCGCCGGCGTACGGGTTGTCCACGCGGGCGGCGGCGCCGGCGGCGGGCGCCGCGGTGCCGGTCAGGGCCAGGGCGGCGCCGACGGCGAGCGCGGCGAGTACCGCCGCGGGGCGCCAGGGTCTGCGTCGCGTACGGGTACGGGTGCTGGGCCTGCGTCTGCCGCCGCTGCGGCCGGGGTTTTCTCCACCGGTGCTTCTTCGCACTGTCATCGCGGCTCTCGTGCTCCTCTCGGATAGCGGGACCGGTGGCGGGATGCAGCGGGAAGGCGTCTCCCGCCACCGGGGCTCTGCGTGCGTGCGCGGCACGTGGGGGAGTGCCCGTGGATCGACGTGCAGTGGCCGTCGCGGTGCAGGTGCCCCGCGGCGTTCGTGCAACGTGCGTGCTGCGTGCAAGGCTTGAAGCTATGGGAGCGCTCCCACCGTCGGGCAGGCCCGCCGGACTGTCAACCCCCCGTGCACGAATCAGTTCCCGCGCCCCCCGCCCCACCGGCGCCGATCCCCGGTACGCAGATCTGAATAATCCGCCGGAGCGCAACCCTTCGCCCTCCGCGTCGTTTTCCGGGCCGGAAACACCTCTCGCACGGACGGGCGGACAATGCTGCGGCAACTGAACAGAGCCCTCGGCCGGTTCACCGGCCTCCAGATCCGACGCACGCCCGGCCCGCCCCGGAAGAAGTCCAGGTCCGCAGCCCCGGCCGTCCGCGCCGGCCGGCTGGCCGACTACCGTCCACCCGCGAACCCGCAGGTCGACCGGTTGATCCGGCAGCCGGTCTTCGTCATCACCCCGGTACGCTCCGGCGCCACCCTGCTGCGCATGCTCCTCGGCGGCCACTCCCGGCTGCACGCCCCGCACGAGCTGCACGTGCGCCGGCTGGAGGTCTCCGCCGGCACCGATCTGGCCGTCGAGGCGATGGGCGAGCTCGATCTGTACCGCACCGACCTGGAGCACCTGCTCTGGGACCGCGTGCTCCACCGCGAACTCGTCCGCTCCGGCAAGGACGTCCTGGTCGAGAAGACGCCGAACAACGCCTTCGCGTACCAGCGCATCGCCACCTGCTGGCCCGACGCCCGGTTCGTCTTCCTGCTGCGCCACCCCGCCTCCATCGCCCAGTCCTGGTACGAGGCCGACCCCTCCGGGCGCACCCCGGAGGAGGCCGCGCTCCAGACCCTGCACTACACGCGCGCCACCGAGCGCGCCCGCCGGGAACTCCCCGGTCACCTGGTGCGCTACGAGGACCTGACCACCGACCCCGAGAGCGTGCTGCGCGGCATCTGCGACTTCCTCCAGCTCGACTACGAGCCGGGGATGCTCGACTACGGCGCCCGCGAGGAGGGCGAGCTGCCGAAGGGGCTCGGCGACTGGAAGGAGAAGATCCGCAGCGGGCACGTCCAGCAGGGCCGCGCACTGCCCGAGCCCGCGGAGGTGCCCGAGGCGCTGCGCGAGATCAGCACCGCGTGGGGCTACCTGGACGACCCCGCCGCGGCAGCCGCGCCGGATGAGCCCAGCGCCGAGGTCACCGAGGTCTGGCCGCGCGACGGCCGCATCCGCATCGTCGGCCGCCTCCACGGAATCCCCGCGGCCCAGCATCCGGCCCAGCACCCGGCCCAGCCCTCGGCCCGGCACCCGGAGCCGGACCCCGCCCAGCACCCGGCGCCGGCCCCGGCCCCCGGCTGGCGCCTGGCCGTCACCCTGACCGGCTCGCCGGAGCACCGCCTGGACTACCCCGCGATTCTGCGCGGCGAGACCTTCGAGGCCAGCGTGCCCGTCGCCGACCTCGCGCCCTCCGGGATCGCGCTGCCGGCGAAGTGGGACCTCCACCTCACCGCGGGCGGTGACGCCCCGGACGTACGGCTCAGGGCCGCCCGGAGACTCGACGACATCGAGCAGAAGAAGAACGTCCTGGTCTACCCCGCGCAGTCCGTGCCGACCGACGCGGACACCATCCAGGTGAAGCCCTACTACACCGTCCGCGACAACCTCTCCATCGCCTGCCAGCTCCGCGACGACCTCTCCCGGACCGTCTCGTGAAGATCCGCTACCTGCTCCTGAACGCCTACGGCAAGGGCGGCACCATCCGCACGGTGTTCAACCAGGCCGGCTCCATGGCCGCCGCCGGCCACGACGTCGAGGTGGTCAGCGTGCTGCGCCGCCGCAAGGCGCCGGGGTTCCCGCTGGACCGCCGGGTGCGCGTGACCGCGATCGTCGACACCTACGGCGCACCGCCCGCCCCCGAACCGTCCGCGTGGACCGCCCGGTTCGCCGCGCGCCGCCGGGGCTCCCGGTACGTGCCGCACGGCGAGATCGCCCGCGAGCACTTCACCCGTGACGTGGAGACGCGGGTGATCCGCTGGATGGCCCGGCTGCGCGGCGGCGCGCTCGTCACCACCCGCCCCGCGCTCAACATCCTCGCCGCGCAGCACGCCGCGGCGGACGTCGTCCGGGTCGGCCAGGAGCACATGAACCTCGCCACCCACTCCCCCGACGTGCGCGCCGCGATCATCCGCCACTACCCGGGCTTCGACGCCGTCGCCGTGCTCACCGAGCGCGACCGCGACGAGTACGCGCGGCTGCTGCCCGGCACCCGCGTCGTGTGCATCCCCAACGCCGTCCACACCGGCGCCAAGCAGCAGTCGTCGTACGCGAACCGCATCATGGTCGCCGCCGGCAGACTGAAGAGCCAGAAGGGCTTCGACCTGCTCATCCCGGCGTTCGCGCAGGCCGTCGCCTCCCGCCCCGACTGGCAGTTGCGGATCTTCGGCAACGGCGACAAGGAGCCGCAGTTGCGCGAGCTGATCGAGCGGCACCACGTGTACAACCACGCCTACCTCATGGGCTTCACCCCGCGGCTCGACGACGAGCTGGCCAAGGCGTCGGTGTTCGTGCTGAGTTCCCGCTTCGAGGGCCTGCCGATGGTGATGATCGAGTCGATGACGCACGGGCTGCCGGTGGTCAGCTACGACTGCCCGACGGGCCCCGCGGACGTCCTGACCGACGGCCGGGAGGGGCTGCTCGTGCCGCCGAAGGACATCGACGCGCTCGCGGCGGCGATGGGCACGCTGATGGACGACGAGGGCATGCGCGTGGACATGGGCACGGCGGCGCTCGCCAAGTCGCGGACGTACGCGCCGGAGGCGGTGCATCCGCGGTGGGAGGAGCTGTTCGCGTCGCTGGCGGCGGAGCGGGCGGCGCCGCGGCGCAAGCTGGTGCGGACAGCGGCCTGAGGGTCCGTACGGCGAACGGCCCCCGGTCCGGCGTGCGGACCAGGGGCCGTCGTCTCGTGCGCGTCTCGTGCGCATCTCGTGCGCGTCTCGTGCGCGGGTCAGCGCCCGGTCGCGTACGTACGCGGGTCAGCGGCCGTTCGCGTACGGTACGGACCGCTCGCGGTCACCGCGCGCGGTAGGCGTCGAAGATCCGCATCTGGACGCTGTTGCCCTGTTTGTCCACGGCCTTCGCCTTGAACGACACGGTCTTGCCCGCGGCCGGGTTGACCACGGTCACCTTGCCGTCCTGCACGGGCCGTTCCTGCCAGGTGGCGCCCCCGTCGGTGGAGGCCCACACGGTCAGCGACTTCAGGTTGCCGCCCGCCGCCGCGCCCAGCACCTTGACCGGGACCTTCTTCGTCGCCCCCGCGTTGGAGCTGCTCTGCGCCGACAGCGTCGGCGAGTAGCGCACCACGGAGAACGGCAGCTTCTCCAGGCCGTCCGTCCTGGCGGAGGAGAAGGTCCAGGTGGCGGTGACCTTCGTGGACGTCCGCGCGACCGTGGCCGGGCGGGTGGAGGAGGTGGTGAGCTTGTAGTCGGCGCTGCCCGCCGGCACCGTGAACTGCGTGCCGATCGGGATGTCGGCCACCGACTCCAGCTTCTCGCCGTTGCGGTACAGCGTGGTGTCCGCGTTCTCGTACGCCGAGTAGCCGGTGTGCGCCGGGTCGTCGAGATAGACCGGCAGGAGGGCGTCGATCGTGTCCCCCTCGCGGTAGACGCCGATGTCCTCGGTGAGGATCGGGCCGACCACGGCGGCGTTGAAGGACTCCTCGTGCGTGCTGCCCGGGGCGTAGGTGCGCTCGGGCGCGTAGTAGGCGACGTCCTCCCACTCCTCGCCGAACTGGTAGTAGTCCAGGGCCCAGGAGATGCGGTCACCGCCGCGGACGAAGAGCGTGCCCGCGTACGGGATCTCCCGGTCCATGACCGAGGCGCCCGACGTGCCGCCGATCCACGGCGTCGCGGCCAGCGCGCCGCGCCGGTCGGCCGCGGAGGTGCCGAGCGTGACGTCGATCTCCGCGAACTCGCTCTGCGGGGTGGCCCGGTTGAGGCCGTTCCACATGGTGGTGCGGTTGGCCTGGCTGTAGACGGTGGCGTAGTCGGTGCGCGCCGCGGGGTTCGCGAACTGCACGTACACCTGCTGGAACAGCTCGCCGGGCGCCGTCTCGGGGCCGAGGTGCGCGGTGCGCACGTCGGCGTCGCCGGGCACGCCGGTGCCGATGCCCATGCCCGCGTCGGGCGTGGAGACCAGCAGCGAGAGGTCGACGGTGGTGCGCTCGGCGGCCTCGTCCGGGACGGTCACGTTGACCGGCTCGGCGGTCCTGGCGTCCAGGGTGACGGTGGTGTCCCCGGTGACGTCCAGGCGCGGCTGGGTGATCTGGTCGTACTCGGCCAGGTCCTCGCCTTCCTCGCCCCCGTACGCCGCCATGTCGCCGTAGAGCATGTAACGGCCCTTCGGCACGCGCACGGTGGCGGTGGAGCTGTCGACGACGGCGAAGACCTCCGCGGTGCTCTCCTCCATGCCGGCCAGCAGCGCGAAGCCGTTCGGGCTCGGCTGCCCGTCGCGGCCGAGGAAGTCGACGGCGACGTCGTACATCTCCCCCTCGCGCTCCACCCCGCCCGGGGTGACGACGCGCTGGCCGCCGCCGGTCGCGGTGACGTACACCGAGTACGCGCCGTCGGCGGACCCGAGGCGGGTGTCGGCGGTCACGGACACCTCGGCGGTGCCGCCGGCCGGGACGGTGACCTCGTCGGCGCCGAGGGTGAACATCCCCTCGGGCGCGGCGGCGCCGCCCGGCTGCACGGTGGCCGTCGACAGCGACAGCGTCACGTCCTGATCGCCCAGGTTCCGGTACGTGATCGGCTTCGTCACCGGCTCGTCGTCCTGGTGCGGCCACTCCTGCCGGCCGAAGCTCAGCGACGCCGGCTCGGTCACCACCGACTGACCCACCGCCTGGTCCGAGGCGATGAGCCCGGCGCCCTGGCCGAACGCGCCGCGCTTGGCGGCGGGCTTGGCGGAAGCGGACAGCGCGGCCTTGAGCTGCGCGCCGGTCCAGTCCGGGTGCTGCTGCGCCAGCAGCGCGGCGGCGCCCGCGACGTGCGGGGTCGCCATCGACGTACCGTCGATCGTCAGATAACCGGGGGGGTTCTGGCCGACCTCCTGCTCGATGACGCTGCCGGGCGCGGCAGCCGCGGTGATCGCCACGCCGGGGGCGGTGACGTCGGGCTTGACGGCGCTGTCGCCGAGCCGCGGGCCGCGCGAGGAGAAGCCCGCCAGGCCGCCGTTCGGGCCGACCGCGCCCACGGTGAGCGCGGCGTCGGCGGAGCCGGGCGAGGAGACGGTACGGGCGCCGGAGCCCTCGTTGCCGGCGGCGACCGCGAACAGCACGCCCTCCTCGGCGGAGATCCGGTTGACGGCCTCCTCCAGCGGGTCGGTCTCCGGGCTGTCGGCGCCGCCGAGGCTGAGGTTGACGATGTCGGCGTCCTGCTCGACGGCCCACTCGAAGCCGGCGAGGATGCCGGAGTCGTCGCCGTAGCCGTCGTCGTCGAGCACCTTGCCGGCGAGCAGCTTCGCACCGGGGGCGACACCGGTGAACGCGCCGTCTGCCCCCGGGGAGGCAGCGCCCGTACCGGCCGCGATGGAGGCGACGTGGGTGCCGTGGCCGTAGCGGTCCTCGGCGTCGCGCGCGGGCGTGAAGTTCTCGCTGGCGACGACCTGGCCCGCGAGGTCCGGGTGGGTCTCGTCGACGCCGGTGTCCAGGACGGCGATCTTCACGCCGTCGCCCCGGTAGCCGGCGTCCCAGGCGCCCGGTGCGCCGATCTGCGGCACGCTGACGTCCAGGCTGGCGCGGCGCACGCCGTCCAGCCAGACGCGCTTGACGCCGGACTCGGCGGCCAGCGCCTCGGCGCCGTCGCCGCCCGGCGCGCGGGTCAGCGCCTTCCAGGCCGCGGCGGCGTCGCCCTTGGCGGTGGTGGTGGCCTCGGCGTTGAGCCGCGGGAAGCGGTGCTCGACGTCGGTGCCGTCGGCGGCGTGCAGCCGGTTCCGCGCCTCGGGCTCCTTGCCGCGGTAGTCGACGATGAGCTTCAGGCCCGCGCGCTGCTGGCGTATGTACTCGGGGCGGGACTGGAGCGTGACGTCGAACAGCCGGCGGTCCAGCGTGCCGTCGGCGACGAGCGCGGTGGCGTCGCGCGGGACGACGTAGGTGTGGCCCTCCGTCGCGAAGGTGCTCACGGGTATCTCCGCGCGGCCCGGCCCGCGGTCGATCGCCGCGACCTTGCCGTCGGCGCCGACCCGTACCCGGTCACCGGTGATCAGCGTCACCCAGGTGCCGTCCTGCTGCGCGTACGCCGCCGGGCTGGTCCCCCCGTCCGCCGCCCCGTCCGCGCCGGCCGATCCGGCGGGCCCGGCTGATCCGGCCGCGGGCGCGGCCGTGAGGCCCGCGGTGAGCGCCGTCGCCGCGGCGGCTGCTAAGGCGGCGGTTCCCGCCCTCTTGATGTGTCTGCGCACTGAACCCCTCCCTGTGACTCGAGGGGCCAGGAGTCACTGGTGTCCCCGCCCCTCCTTCGCACAAATGATTCCGCCGAACGGCACGAAGTGGTTCCCTCCGGTTTGCGGGTTTTCCGGGCGGAGGGGCAGGGGCGCAGGTCAGGGGGTGCTGGGGGAAGTTGTTCAGGCCGCTGTTTTGTTCAGCTCTGTTCGGCGGCACATCTGGCGCTGCGCGCCGGTGTGTTGCGTACCGACGGGCTCACTGCTCCTCGCCCTCGCGGAACTCGGCCCAGATCGCCTTGCCGTCCCCCCGCGGCTCCACGCCCCAGGTGTCGCACAGCTCCTGCAGCAGCAGCACCCCGCGGCCGGAGGACGCCATCTCGCCCGGGTGCCGGCGGTGCGGAAGGTTGCCGTCAGCGTCGGCGATCGTCATGCGCAGCACGCGCTGCCCCGGCGGCCCCGTCAGGTCCGCCAGCACGTTGGCGGTGCTGTCCGTGTGCATCATGACGTTCGCGATCATCTCCGAGAGCGCCAGCTCCGCCGCGTCGATCTGGTCCGGCGCCGCCCAGTCGTGGAGCATGCCGCGCAACTGGTGCCGGGCGTCGGAGATGCGCTGCTGCTCGGACTGCGGCACGGCCATGTACATGTGCCGCTCCGACTCCGGGTGCGCCCGCCGCGCCGCCCCCTCGGTGCGCAGCAGGACGAACGCGATGTCGTCCTGGCTGCGCCCGGAGTGCGGCCCGCGGGTGGCGTACGCACCGGAGCCGGTGACCGTGTCCACGAGCGCGTCGGCCACCGTCTCCAGACCCGCGCCGAGCGTCCCCGCGAACGCGGCGGCGAGCCGGGCCTGCCCGCTGTACAGGTCGTGGCCGCCGGTCTCGACGAGGCCGTCGGTGCACAGGAGCATGGTCCCGTCCGGATCGATCTTGTGCTCGGACAGCGGGTACACCGCGTGGTCCTCGATGCCCAGCGGCAGGCCGCCCGCGCTGGGGTGGATGATCAGCGTCCCGTCCGGCAGCACCACCGCGGGGTCGAGGTGGCCGGCGCGGGCCACGGTCAGCGTGGCGGTCGCCGGGTCGGCCTGGACGTACAGGCAGGTGGCGAAGCGGGCGTCGGCGGGGTCGGCGGCCTGCCGCTCGTTGATCCGGTTGAGGAAGGCGGAGGCGCGGGCCAGCACGGCGTCCGGGCGGTGGCCCTCGGAAGCGTACGCGCGGATGGCGATACGGAGCTGGCTCATCAGCCCCGCGGCCCGTACGTCGTGCCCCTGCACGTCCCCGATGACCAGGGCCGTCTGCCCGGAGGGCAGCGCGAAGACGTCGAACCAGTCGCCGCCGATCCGCAGCCCGCCGCCGGAGGGGACGTACCGCGCCGCCACGTCGAAGCCGGGGACGCGCGCGACCGTCGGCATCATGCTGCGCTGGAGCCCCTCCGCCAGCTCCCGCTCCGACTCGTGCACGTGCGCGTCCGACAGCGCCTGCCCCAGCATCCGCGCCACCGTCGTCAGCACCGACCGCTCGTCCGGCGTGAACGGCACCAGGTCCTCGAACGCCGCCCCCCACGCCCCGACCGTCCGCCCCTCCGCCGCCAGCGGCAGAAACGCCCACGACTGGTGTCTTGAGGGCCTGGCGTACCCCCACGCCCCGGGGAAGCTGCGCGCGTACTCCTCGCGGCCGGAGAGGTACACGGCGCGGCCGGTGCGCGCCGCCTCCGAGGCGGGGAAGGCGACGTCCAGCCCGACGGAGAGGAACAGCTCGGCCTCCTCGGGGCGGTAGCCGTGGTGGCCGATGAGGACCAGGTCGTCGCCCTCGACCGCGAACACCGCCATCGCGTCCGGCGAGAAGCCGGGCATCGACAGGGACGCCGCCACCCGCAGCACCTGGCCGGTCGAGCGCGCCTCGGCGAGCGCACGGCCGGCGGAGAGCAGGAACGCCTCGCGCGACAGCCGCCAGTCGCTGGTCCCCCGCGGCCCCTCGCCGGGCCCCGCGGGCGCGTCGATGATCTCCTGGACGGTGCCGACGATGTGGGTCTGCTCCTCGGGCACCGACTCCAGCGCCCGCATCCGGCAGCGCACCACCCGGACGACGCCGCCCTGGGAGTCGATGACGCGCAGCCGGCCCTCCGCGAGGGTGCCCTCGGCGAGGGCGAGGTCGAGGATGCCCTTCAGCTCGATGAAGTCGGCGCCGTGCAGCCGGGCGCGCACCGCGGAGGCGTGGACGGTGACCTCGACGCGCGACAGCCCGAGCAGCCGGGCGGCCTGCGCATCCAGCACCACCCGGTCGGTGTGCGCCGCCCAGCGCCAGACGCCCGTACCCAGCCCGGATAGGACCTCTTCCGTCCGCATTGTCCACATTTTATGCTCTGACAAAGTAAGTGCGGCACTTTGCGGCCTTCCTCACACCCGGACGGGGCGCCGCGGCGGCAGACCGCGGGCCGGACCGGGCCGGACCCGCCGCCCGGCTGGTGGACGATCGGCGCAGCCACGTTCTCGACACCGCGCGAGCCGAACCGGGAGAATCCCCCTGTGACCAGCACCGATACCGAACGTGACCGGGTGGCGGCGTTCCGCCGCGCGCTCGGCCTCACGCACCTGATAGACATCCACACCCACTTCATGCCGCAGCGGGTGCTGGCGAAGGTGTGGGCGTACTTCGACGCCGCCGGCCCGCTGGTCGGCCGCCGGTGGCCGGTCGCGTACCGGCAGGAGGAGGCCGAGCGGGTGGCGCTGCTGCGCGGCTTCGGGGTGCGCGCCTTCACCTCGATGCTCTACCCGCACAAGCCGGGCATGGCCCGGTGGCTCAACGACTGGTCCGCCGACTTCGCCGCCCGCACCCCGGACTGCCTGCACACGGCGACGTTCTTCGCCGAGCCGAGCGCGGCCGACGACGTACGGCGCGCGATGGCGCAGGGGGCGCGGGTGTTCAAGTGCCACCTGCAGGTCGGCGCGTACGACCCGAACGACCCCGTGCTCGACGAGACCTGGTCCCTCCTCGCGGACACCGCCCTCCCGGTCGTCACCCACTGCGGCTCCGGCCCGGTCCCCGGCCCCCACACCGGCCCGGCCCCGATCGCCGCCCTGCTGAAGCGGCACCCGCGGCTGCGGCTGATCGTGGCGCACCTGGGAATGCCGGAGTACGAGGACTTCCTGACCCTGGCGGAGCGCCACGAGGACGTCATGCTCGACACGACGATGGCGTTCACCCCCTTCACCGAATCCGCAGCCCCGTTCCCACCCCACGCCCGCCCCCGCCTGGCCGCCCTCCGGGACCGCATCCTCCTGGGCACGGACTTCCCGAACATCCCGTACCCGTACGCGGACGCCCTGGACGCGCTGACGACGCAGGACCTCGGCGAGGACTGGCTCCGCGCGGTCTGCCACGACAACGCGGCCCGCCTCTTCGGGCTGTAGCTTCGTTTAGGGGACGCGGCGGGGGTTCTGCTACGCTGATCCAGCGACGTCACGGCCCGTAGCCGACGACGGAGAATCCCGGTAGGGATCACGCAACACTCTGTGCGAGACTAGGGCTCGCGCAAGCCTGGTCCTGTGGAGCAGTTTGGAGTGCTCGCCACCCTGTCAAGGTGGAGGCCGCGGGTTCAAATCCCGTCAGGACCGCCACCCTCAGGCACGCCTGAGGGCCACCCGACTGGGGACCCCGGTCCCCAGCCATCGGGCTGGGTAGCTCAGTTGGTACGAGCGTCCGCCTGAAAAGCGGAAGGTCGCCGGTTCGACCCCGGCCCCAGCCACCTGGTGTGAGCAGCAAAAATGCCCCCTCCAAGATCGCGGAGGGGGCATTCTCGTGCCCGCTTACGCCAACCGGTACGCCAACTCCGGAGGGCCCGTCGCTTCTCGTCCAGAACGGTCAGGCGCCGGCGGTCAGGAGGCGGTAGCCGGCGTCGATGCTGTCCCGGGTGAGGAGGTCGGCGTGGCGGCGCTGCCAGCGGCCCGTCGACAGGTCGGTGGCGAGCGCGGCGAGGCCGGGGGCGGTAGCCGGCCATGCTCTAGTGCTCCCCCGCCGGCTCCGGGAACAGGCGCATCCGGTGGGCGATCGCCGCCGCCTCTCCGCGGCTGGCGGCGCCGAGCTTGGCCATCATGTTCGAGACGTGGACACTCGCCGTCTTCGGGGAGATGAACAGTTCCTCGGCGATCTGCCGGTTGCTGCGTCCCGCCGCGACCAGCCGCAGCACGTCGTGCTCCCGGGCGGTCAGGCCGAATCCGGCCAGCGGGTCGTGCGCCGCGGGGGCGCCGTCGGCGCCGGTGGACAGGGCGATACGGGCCCGGCCGGCGAGGAGTTCGGCGTCCTCCTGCAGCGGTCTCGCGCCGAGGCGTACGGCCTCCGCGTGCGCCTGCGCCAGCAGCTCCGCCGCCTGCTCGCGCGCATCGTCCCCGCTGCCGGCGAGCAGCGCCTCCGCCCACTGGCACCGGATACGCGCCAGGGCGTGCGGGCAGCCGTACGGTTCGACGGCGCCGGCCGCCCGGGCCCACAGGGCGGGGTCGTCCTGCTGCCGGGCGCGGGCGAGTTCGGCGGCCAGCCACGGCGGGAGCGCCGGCCAGGTCGGAGCCAGCCCCGCCGCCGCCTCGGCCAGCCGGTCGGCCACGTCCCGGCGCTCCGCGGCGTCGAGCCGGGGCAGGCCCGCGGTGTCCCCCACCAGCCGGGCGCCGGAGATCAGAAGCTGCGTGACATACCAGTCCTGACCGGGCAGCGGCAGGGACGCCAGCGTGGTCCGCAGCACCGCGAACGCCTCGGCGTACCGGCCCTGACCGGCGGCGGTGTCCAGCTCCACCACCGCCAGTGGCAGCTCGAACTGCGGCTCGCCCAGCCGGCTCACCTGCTGCCGGGCGTCGGCCAGCAGTGCGGGAACCGTGTCGTACGCGCCGCGGGCGGCGGCGGTGCGCGCGGCGACCAGGTGCAGGGACGCGTAGCCCCGGGAGGTCGCGCTGTCGCGCCACTGTTCGACCAGCGTCCCCGCCCGGTCCCACTCGCCCAGGTGGAACAGGGACTCCGCCACGTTCGCGGCGGTGAAGGAGGCGGCGCCGTAGAGCCGCCGGCGGCTCAGCTCCTCGACTCCCGCCAGGCCGGCCTCGACGGCCTCGGCCGCCCGGCCGAGTTTGTGCAGCGCGTCGGTCAGGTTGATGTTCACCCGGCCGAGCAGCCGGGGCGCGTCGGCGCGGGTGGCGGCCTCGCGCAGCTCGTACAGCTCGGCGATGGCCGTCTCGGTGTCGCCCAGCTGCGCGCGTACGTGCGCCAGGGTGGCGCGCGCGTTGAGTTCCAGGTCGGTGGCCCCGGTGGCCCGGGCCAGCTCGACGGCGCGGGCGGCGAGCGCCACGGTGTTCTCGTCGGCGTCGTGCAGCCGTTGCCGGGAGGCGAGGTAGTGCAGGACGTCCGCGTGGGTGGGCGACGGCGGCGTGTCGCGTACGAGGTCGTGGGCGCGGGCCAGCTCGGCGGCGCCGTCGCCGCGGTCCGAGAAGGCGGTCAGCCGCGAGCACTCCATCCAGAACCAGGCGGCCCGCAGCGGGTCCTCACGCTCATCCAGCAGCCGCTCCGCCTGCCGGACGAAGGCGAGTCCGCGCTCTCCGGCCCAGCCCAGGAGGGCCGCGCGCGCGGCCTCCGCGAGGAGGTCGACCAGGTGCAGGCCCGGCTCTGCGCGCACCGGGTACGACTCCAGCGAGCCCCGCCACACGAGGCCGCGCCGCTGCTCCTCCGGCACCCGGTCCCAGAGTTCGATCACCTGCTCCAGCAGGTCCAGTTGGGCGTCGTAGACGTGCCGCCCGCGCGTCTCCGCGAGCGCGTCGAGCAGCGCGGGCAGCGCCCGGGCCGGCTCGCGCGCGTGGTACCAGTAGCGGGCGAGACGCACGGCCCGCTCCTCGCTGCCGACGAGCGTGGCGTCGGCCGTGAGCGACTCCGCGTAGCGGCGGCCGAGCCGCCGGCGGTCGCCCGGCAGCAGATCGTCGAGCACGGCCTCGCGCAGGAGCGCGTGGCGGAAGCCGTAGCCGTCGGCACCCGGGGAACCTCCCGGGGAGCGGGCCGGCATGAGGATGCGGGCGCCGACCGCCTCCCGCAGCCCGGCCAGCAGCTCGTCCTCGTCGAGGCCGGCGACGGCGGCCAGCAGCTCGTGCTCGACGACGGCGTCGAGGGCGGCCGTACGCACCACCTCCCGCGCGGCCTGCGGCAGCGACTCCACCCGGACCAGCAGCAGGTCCCGCAGCGAATCGCTCATCCCGTGGCCGGCCGCCGCGCTGAGGCTCAGCTCCTCGACGAAGAAGGGGTTGCCCTCGGAGCGCCGGTAGACCTCCTGCGCGGCGGCGGGCGTGGGCGCGGGCGCCGCGTCGCCGTGGATGCCGACGAGCTGGGCGAGCACTTCGTCCCGGGCGAGCGGGGCGAGGTCGACGTGCTGTACGGCGCCACGGAGCCGGTCCAGTTCGCCGAGGAAGGCCCGGAGCGGGTGCCTCCGGTGCACCGCGTCGGAGCGGAACGTCGCCAGCACCAGCAGCCGGGCGGGCAGCATGGCCCGTACGAGATAGCCGAGCAGATCGCGCGTGGACCGGTCCGCCCAGTGCAGATCCTCCAGCACTACGACGACGGTGCGGTCGGCGGCCAGCCGCTCCAGCAGCCGGGCCGTCGTCTCGAACAGGCGGGTACGGCCCTCGGGCGCGATCTCGCCGAGCTCGGGCAGCAGCCGGGCCAGGTCGCCCTCCATGCCCGCGGCGTGCGCCGCCAGCGCGGGGCCGAACTCGCGGTGCAGCGCACGCAGTACGGCGACGAAGGGAGCGAATGGCAGCCCGGCCGCGCCCTGGTCCAGGCAGGCGCCCACGGCGACGACGGCGCCGCACTGCCGCGCCTCCCGCTGGAACTCCTGCACCAGACGGGTCTTGCCGATCCCGGCCTCACCGCCAACGAGGCGCACCTGCGACTCGCCCGCATCGGCCTGCCGTAGGGCCGACCGCAGCGCGTTGAGCTGCTCTTTCCGACCGACGAACACGGGACTGACGAACCGGTTCTTCACCCGACCGAGGATCGCACACGCACCGCCCTGCGTCCCCCCGCGTACTCCTTCTAAGGCGATAACCGGGGAACTCTCCCGATGCCGGGCCGCCCTGTCCCCGACAGGCTGGGAAGCCGACAACCGGCCACTGCCCTGGGAGCAGACCATGTCCGCAACAACAGAAGCCAACCCGCGGCGTTGGCTTGCGCTGGCCTTCATCGGGCTGGCGCAGCTCATGATTGTTCTTGATGTCACGATCGTGAACATCGCGCTGCCGTCCGCCCAGACGGACCTGGAGATCTCCGACGGGGACCGGCAGTGGGTGATCACCGCGTACACGCTGGCCTTCGGCGGCCTGCTGCTCCTCGGCGGGCGAATCGCCGACTACACCGGGCGGCGCCGGGCGTTTGTGACGGGGCTCCTCGGTTTCGCCGCCGCTTCTGCGCTCGGGGGCGCGGCGACCGGCTTCGGCATGCTGCTGGGGGCGCGGGCCGCACAGGGGGCGTTCGCCGCACTGCTCGCGCCGGCGGCGCTGTCGCTCCTGACGACGAGCTTCACCGATCAGCGTGAACGCGCCCACGCGTTCGGCATCTTCGGCGCGATCGCCGCGGGCGGCGGCGCGATCGGCCTGGTCACGGGCGGGGTGCTGACCGAGTACCTGGACTGGCGCTGGTGCCTGTACGTGAACGTGCCCATCGCGGTGCTGGCGGCGGCCGGCTGGTGGGTGCTGCCCGCCGACAGCCGGGCGCAGGCGCGGCAGCGGATCGACGTGCCCGGCGCGCTGCTCGCGGTGACCGGTCTGGTCGCGGTCGTCTACGGGTGCAGTGAGGCGGAGTCCGAGGGCTGGGGCTCGGCGCTGGTGCTCGGCCTGCTCTTCCTGGGGGTGGTGCTGCTCACCGGGTTCGTGCTGTACGAGCGGAACGCCGCCGCGCCGCTGCTGCCGCTGCGTGTGGTGCTCAGCCGGGCCCGGGGGAGCGCGTTTTTGGGCATCGCGGTGGCCACGGTCGGGATGTTCGCCATGTTCCTGTTCCTCACGTACTACATGCAGATCGTCATGGGCTACTCGGCGCTGAAGACCGGGGTGGCGTTCCTGCCGATGACCGCGGGGGTGCTGTTCGGCGCCGGCGGGCTGGCCAGCAGGCTGCTGCCGATCGTCGCGCCGCGGGCGCTGCTGGTGCCCGGCCTGCTGCTCGCCGCGGCCGGCACCGGCTGGCTGGCCACGCTCGAGGTCGACACCTCCTACGCCGCCGGGGTGCTGCCGGCGCAACTGCTCGTCGGCGTCGGGATGGGCCTGGTGATGGCCCCGGCCATCAACTACGCCACCCACGGCGTCCGCGAGGAGGAGGCCGGCATCGCCTCGGCCACGGTCAACACCTCGCAGCAGATCGGCGGCTCCATCGGCACCGCGCTGCTCAACACCGTCGCCACCAGCGCCACCACCGACTACATCGCCGACCGGGTGCCGGACCCCGGCGCGATCGAGGAGCGCCGGGCCGCGGGCGGGCCGGTGCCGGAGTTCGTCAAGGCGGGCCTGGTCGAGGGCTTCGCCTCGGCGTACGCGGTGGTGTCCGTCGTCCTGCTCGTGGCGGCGGCGGCGGTCGCGGCGCTGATGAACACCCCCCGCCCCGACCGCACCAAGCCGCACACCGCCACCACCGGACCCGTCCGGTCCGACCTGGTCCACCTCGCCTGACACCCGCCCCCGGCGGAGCGGGCCGGTGCCGCCGCGCTACGGCCGCGTCGCCCCCTCCACCGGGACCGGGTCCCGCCCGCCCGGGTGCCCGCGGCGCCAGGTCCAGAAGACCGCCGTGGCGGCGACCGCCCACCCCGTCAGCACCAGGTACGGGAACGGGTGCTGGTGCCCCGCGAAGTACACCGCCGTGTGCTGGGCGTTGGCCGACGCGCCCGGCGGCAGCCAGCGGCGACCGGCGGGTTGTGCGGCGTCGGGTTCGCCGATCGCCGCGGTGTACGAACCGGCGAAGAGCCCCGCGGAGGCGGCCAGCAGCAGCACCAGCACCACCGGTGTCAGGAACGGCCCGGAGCGGAACGCGCGGATCCGCTCCGGTATGGGCCGCGGGGCCGGGCGCCGGCGCGGGACACGGCGGCGGAGCCGGGGGCGCGGGCGGACGTGCACCGGCAGCACCCGCGCCCGGGAGGGGGAGCGGGAGGGGGAGCGGGAGGGAGAGCCGGCGCGGGAACGCGAGCCCGCACGCCCCCGGCGCCCGGCGGCACCACCCTCGCGCCGCCCCTCGCTCTCCGCCACAAATGACGAGCTTGGTGTGATTTA
>NZ_JCANSZ010000037.1:0-77197 GCF_059570535.1 Streptomyces sp. CNP082 | reverse complement strand
AGAACGACTCGTCGTCCTTCGGCACAGGCGCCTTCGATCTGCCGCCGCGAGCCGTAGTTCTTGGGCAGCCGCCGCAGGAACGCAGCCGGCAGGCCGGTAACCGCGGACANNGCGACGGTCAGGGGAACACCGCCCAGCTCGACGCCCGCCAGCACCTCCGCGTTCCCGGGGACCAGGGGCGCCATGAGGCCGACCACGTCCTGCAGCAGTTGCGGGTCAGCGGCCATCTTGTACTCGTCGAAGTACGAGTCCAGCACCTCACCGTCGGCCAGGGCGAACGGGGCTTGGACACAGGCAGTGGCGGCGATCCGCTCCACCAGTGCGCTTGTGGCGGTGGGCGTCATGCTTCGGTCTCCTTCCGGCTGGTCAGGTCGTTGAGCCGGGCGGCGAAGTCGGAGGCCGTCGGGACCGTGGTCAGGAAGCCCAGAGGGCGAGTGGGGGTCTCAAGGAGCCATCTCTCCCGACGCAGGAAGTCCAGCAGCCTCAAGGCGGTGGGGCCGGTGATCCAGACGGGCACGGGGCGGATGTTGCCTGCGTGGTAGATGGCGGCGGTCAGCTCGTGAAGGGTGCCGACACCACCGCCCATCGCGATCACCAAGTCGGCCGCATCCAGGTAATGGTTGAGGCGGGATCCCAGGTCGGGGAGGTGGACCTCGCAGGTGACGTGCGGGTTAAACTCGCCCCACTCCCTGTGCTTGTCGGTGAGGGTCACCGCCGTGACCCCGCCTCCACTGGCTGCCGCTCCGCGGGCGGCGGCTTGCATGAGCCCGTTGTAGCCGCCGTGCAGCAGCTCGAACCCGGCTCCTGCCAGGGCCGCCCCGACGTCCTCCGCGAGCTGTTCCTCCTCCGGCGAGGCGGGGACGACCCCGCCGAAGAACACAGCCGTTGCTCGCCGCCCGTACGCGCCCTTCTCGGTGCTCATGTCAGCTCCAGGTAAGTGCGGTAGGCGGTGATGCCGTCGGTCAGGCCGTCCAGGGCGTTCGGGCAGGCGCGGGCGGTGAGCGCCAGGACCCGGTCCAGTGCGGCATCGACATCGGCGGCCTGGGGAACGGCCGGTGAGGCGATCGCTGTCTCCAGGTCGGCCAGGCACGTCCGGCCGATGGGGGTGAGTGCGAGTTCCTCCCGGAGCTGGTACCAGCCCCAGAAGCGCGACGTCGGCGCGAGGGCCGCCTTGATGAGATCCTTGGTTGCGCCGTGCAGCATGTGCCACTCCGCGTACGCGACGAACCGCTGCCCGCGCTGGATCCGCTTGCGCAGCAGCACGGCCAGCACCAGGTGCTCGATCAGCAACTCGGTGCATGACCTCGGCCTGGCTGCCAGCTCGGCTACATGCATCGCGGCCCGTTCGATCTGCGACGTGGTGATCTCGGTGGGCGGTCGGTCCAGCAGCACCATCCCGTCGATCTTCTGCTGCAGGGAGGTCATGCCGGAGGCGGGTGTCAGGTAGAGGTCGACCTGCTGGAGCTTGCCCTCATCCTGGACGAGGTAGACGAACCCGGTGCCGCCGAGGTCGGCGACGATGGTGTCACGCCATCCGGGCAGCAGGGCTCCTGCCGCGACCTTCATCAGGTCGTCCAGTGCGGCGGTGAAGGCGGGCAGGTCCCGGTCGTGCACGCCGACGACGAAGTCCACGTCCGAGAGCCGATCGGCGGTACCTGAGGCGAGTGAACCACGCACCAGCAGGTGGGTCACCGCCGAGGACGTGGACAGCAGCTCGGCGATACGGGTCAGCAGCGGCAACTGTGTGGGCCGGTTCGCCTCGGCGAGTTCGGCGAGCCGCAACTGGGGCGAGGCCGGAGACAGAGCTGTAGGCATGTGCGAATGTCCTTCCTGGCTGGGAGCGAGTGAGGAGTGTGCCGACGTGCACGTGGTGTTTCACGAGGCGAGGGCGAGGAGCTTGTACTTCGCAGCCGTCCAGCGCTCTCTCGCCTCGGTGTCGCCCAGTGCGGTGTGCAGGGCGGCGATCAGGTCGTAGGCTGTGCCTTCGGGCAGGGAGAAGGCGTAGAAGAGCCGCAGCAGCGACTGCTCGGCGGCGTCCTTGTAGCCGAGTTCCGCGAGACTGCGCGCGGTGGCGAGGTGCCGGGCAAGGTCCGCCTCGGACGCTTGCGGCAGGGCCTCGGCATCGGCCGGTGCCTTCGCCTGCCGGGTGAGGCGAGCGTATGCGTCGTCCGCATACACGTCCGCGATCAGGTGGATCCGGTCCGGGCCGAGCAGGTTGCACACCCCGTGGGCGTACGTCGGGGTCAGGCGCCAGATCCGCCCGGGGGCCATATGGACCTTCATGCCGCCGGTGACCAGGAACGCGGAGGAGTTCGTGTGCAGCGGAATATGCAGCCGGTGGCGTTCGACCTGATCGAGTTCGTTGTAGTCGCGGTGTTCCCACAGGAAGGCGTTCGCCTCCAGCCGGGCGAGTCGAACCCACATGTAGTTCAGGCCGAGGGCATCCAGCAGTCCTGCGGTGGCAGGCATGTGCTCCAGCAGAGCGGTCGGGCGGGCAGCGCAGTCACCGATGCGCACGTCGTCTGCCCTGCCGGAGGCGTTCATCAGCGACGTGGTCCACCAGCCTCCGGACTGGTACTCGCCGTACTCGGCCTTCCAGGGCGCCAGCGCTGTCAGCGCCTCATGCCGCATACGCTCGATTGCCACACCGTCCAGCTCGTCGAGTTGGACGATCTGCTCGGCGAGGGCGGTGGCCATTTGTGTTTCCGTCATGGTGTCCCTCAAGGTCTCGCCCCGCAGGCCATTGCCCCGGAGCATGTGGAAGGGGTGGAGGCGGGCGCCCGGTTGGGCCCCGCCCGTCAGGCGGGAAGGTCGAGGCCCAGCTCGCTGAGCCGCACGACCTGGTAGTCGCGGAGTTCGCGCCACATCTGAGCGGCGAGGATCCAGTACTGGTGCGGATAAGTGCCGTACGGAATGGGGCGGTCGTCGGATTCCACCGGCTCCGGGCCACGCACCGTGCATCGGTAGCGAACGCCGGACACCCCGTACAGAAGGGCCTTCCTCGTGACGATGACGTACGGGTCGCTGCTCAGGACCGGGCAGAGCCGGGCGGCGACCGGAGCGTGCCGCTGGCACACCGGCGGCTTGGACGTCAGGACAGGACGGCCGCCGGGCGCCGGAAGATCACCCCGGAAGAGGAACAAGCGAGTTCCGTCAGCCCGTCTCGCCGGGCAGCCGTCGACCTGGCAGCGCAGAAGCTGCATGCAGTGGCGCTGGCGAATCGGGTGCATCGCCACCCACCGGGGAGCACCCTGCCGCTGCCCGTTCACCACAGGGTTCTGCGAGGTCCGCGCCCACAGGACACCGTAGAGGTCCCGGTCGGCGGGCACCTCGCGACCGGCGTAGCCGAGTCTCGGCACCGGGTGGGCGGACAGCGCCCTCAGCCTGGTGCCGGGGGCCACAGTCTCCCCTTCACGTGCGGTGATGTAGGGGATGACGCTCGGCGTTGCGGGTGCTCGCACAGGCATGTGCTTCTCCACTGTCAGGTGGGTCGTCGATGGGCGGGAGGGAAGGCAGGGGGCCTGCCGTCCGACATGGGAGAGCCACCGATCAGTAGTCGGACTGGCGGTCGGACGACAGGCCGGTCTGGGCCGTGCGCGGGCGGGGACGGGGGTTCACGAGGCATCCGCCCGCGCACGGCGGTCTGGGCGATGCCGATCAGAGTGATCGTGGACCGGGTGGCCTCGCCATGCCCTGCAGGGTGGCCTCTGCGTATCTTCCGGGTGACGCGCACAGCTTCGCAGTAGCTTTGAAGTGGCTTCCGGGCGAGCCTTGTTGAGGTCTTGCTGCCGGGCGGTATCCCCTTCCCAGGACGGGATCGATCCGCAGACCCGTGCCGCCACTGTGCGGTACCGACGACTGGGAGCGGCAATGAGCGCACCGAGGACGCTGCTCAAGGTGCTGTGCGATCGCGAGAGGCTGACCTACCGCGCGTTCGATAAGCGCTTCAACGCGACCGGCGTGCGGCTCTTCGGCCGCAGCCCCGACAACCCGACCTGCGGTGAGACGCAGTTCCGGCGTTGGACGGGCGGCAAGCTTCTGGGCCTTCCCGGCGCCGACACCTGCGCTGTCCTGGAAGCCATGTTCCCCGGTCACTCCGCCGGCGACTTGTTCGCACCGCCGTCGGCGGTCGTCGATCCCGAGGTACCCGCGTACGACCTGGAAGAGCGTGTTCGCATGACCGCACATGAAGCCCACGACGGCGCCGACGCGACAGCAGGAGCATCCATCTCCGACACCACCATCGATGAACTGCGCGACCGGGTGACAGCCCTCGCCGGGGCCTACCACTCCATGCCACCCGCGTCGGCCTTCGACGACGCCGACCGGCTCCGCCATCAGATCGACCGCCAGCGTGACCGAACCCAGGCACCCGTCCAGCTCCAACTGCTGATGATCCTCAGCGGCCAGGTCACCGCCCTCTTGGCCGTCTCGGCGTTCGACCTCGGCTACTTCCCCAGCGCCCGAAGCCTGTCCCGCACTGCTGCCGTCTTCGGCGAGAGCTCACGGTTCACGCCCCTCCAAGCCTTCGCCGACGGCACCCTGGCCTACATCGCCTACCACACCGGCGACTCGGACGAGGCGGTCACGAAGGCCGATCGCGCCTTGTCGTACAGCGGTCTCGGCGACGTCGCACAGCGCCGCCTGTACGCCATCCAGGCCCGCGCACACGCCCACTGCGGCAACCTTGCCGCCGCCCGCACCGCCATGGACCGCTCCCAGGAGGCCACCCACGGCTGGCTCGACGACCTGCACGACGAGGTGGGCGGAGAGTTCGGATTCACCCCGGAACGCCTGGCCATGTCCCACAGCACCACCGCCCTGCTGATCGGCGACACCGCCCAGGCCGAAGCCGCAGCCCGCCGCGCCCTGGCACTGCTCGACGAGAAACCGCCGGGCGCCCGCTCCGCGCACGTGCGGGGAAGCGCGGCGGCGGACCTGGCCCAGGCACGCCTCCTGGGCAACGATGTCGACGGCACCGCCGAAGCCCTCGCACCCGTGTGGGAGATCCCGGCCGACCAACGCAAGACCGGCATCGTCGTCCGCGCGGCCCGCATCGGCCGCCACCTGTCGAAACCCGCCTACCACGGCGCCCGGGCCCCCCGTGAGCTGCGCGAACGCATCGCCGAGTTCACCCACGCATCACCGCCCTACCGGCTCGGCTCACACGCAGGACTGCTGGCCCTCGATTCCTGACCACCACGAGAACGTGGCCATAGGGAGGACGTGATCACAGAGAGGGCTGATCACATCACAGGGAGGCGAGAATCTTCGCCTCCTTCTCCTCGGCGATCCCGTGGTCCGCCCACCTGGGGTGGTCCACGGGGCGCCCGTTGCCGGCCCACCACCGCCAGGTGTCCCGGACTGTCTCCACGACCGGTCGGCACCGCAACCCGGCGGCCAGGGCACGACCGGGATCTACTGCCCATACCCCGGCGTGAGTTCGCCACAGCGGAAGCTCCGTCCACTGCTTCACGCCGTGCTCGACGAGCTTCGCGGGGTCCACCCAGACCAGGTGCCCGTTGTTGCCGGTCACCGCGAGGCACTCGCCAAGGAAGTCCCCGAAGGCGATTCCCTCAGAGTGCGCCACGTTGAACCCCCCGCTGCTGCTGGCAGACGCCTGGTCGAGGGCGAACTCCGCCACGTCGCGGACATCGACGGGCTGGATCCGCCGATTCGCCGGGGCAGGCGCGAGCACGGCCCCGCCTCGCCTGGCGCGCTCAAGCCACCAGGGCAGCCGCCCCACGTACTCCCCCGGGCCAAGGATCACCCCGGGCCGGATGAACGCACTGTCCCCACCGAAGACTTCCGACACGGCGCGCTCCCCGCCGGCCTTCTGGAAGCCGTACTTGGTGGGGCTGCCGTCCTCGCCGGTGAATCCGTATGTCTCGTCGGCGTCCGGCGGACATTCCAGGAGAGGGGCTTCCTCGGTCAGCTCGCGGAGAGGCCAGTCCGCGTAGACGGAGACGGTCGAGATATGGACCCAGCGGGCCGCCTGTTCCCGCAGGCCGGCGGTGGCGAGCAGCACGTCCCGGGGAGCCAACTCCCCACTGGACGTGTCGATCACCGCGTCCCAGGGACCGGCACCGGCCAGCCGCTCGATGTCCGCCGACACGGTCCGGTCACCGTGCACCGTCTGGACACCGTCCACGTCCCTTCCGGAACGGCCACGGTTGAACGTCGTCACCGACCAGCCGCGAGCGATCGCCCCCTCGGCGATACGTCGACCCAGAAACCACGTACCGCCCATGACCAGAATCCTCATACCCCGATACTGCCCGTCACAGGGACGGTGGTGGGAGCGCACACGAGAAACGAGCCCGGCCGGAAGCCGGACGCGGGTGAGGAGTTGGTCCGGGAACTCGACGAGGAATGGGGCGTGCGCCCGCTGAAGCCGGGGCTCCTACGGCATGAAGGCTTGGTCGCCTGACGGCATGAGCAGCGACAGCGCATGGGCAACGTCCCCCCAGGCTGGCCCGTCACGCCGTGCAGAGGTGGGGCGGATCAGCCGAGCCGTGGGGTGCCCGCGCGACGCCGAGGACACCTTGGAGGCCGCGGGGCGGGCCTTCGACGGCGGTGCGGTGCGCACCCACGCCCTCTACCTCTTCCGTCAGGCCGACGCGCAGTGGCGCAAGGGGCACCACGAGGAAGCGTGCGGCACTGCGCACCAGGCTCTGCGCGCCTGTCTGCCGGCAGACGGGGGCTGGCGTCAGGTCGTCGAATGGCCCTGTTACGGCGCCTGCCCTCTCGGGGTTTACGTGGGGATCGCAGGATGACTTGAATCGCCGCAGAGGCGCTGTCAATCTCTTCGCTTTTTCCGGTGAAACTCTTTCGGAGGGGGTTCCGCTCTTCGTGAGAGCGACGGTGTCGTTGTGGTGGAAGTGCCCATCGCATATACACCAGGGAGCGTCATGATCTTTCTTCCTTCACTTGTCCTTATTACCTCGTCCAGTGTGGTCACGACGGTTATGGTCATGCGTGATATGCGCGCCTGGCTGGTGCCGACCGGCCGCCATCGTCGCGTAAAAACGCACCGTCATGCGAAGCGTGGGGGGCTGCGGTGACGCCCCCGGTGCGGCCGTTGCGCGGCACGCTACTGCTGCGCTGGAGGGACGGTGCGGCATACGCGGGTTCGGCAGCGCGGTCGTCGCTGCGTTACGCCCTGACGTTCCATGGCGTGAAGAGTTCGGCCGTCGATGACGCGGTTCTGGCCGCTTCGGAGCTGGTGGGCAACGCCGTGGAGCACGCAATCGGCCCGTACGAGCTGTGGCTTCGGCAAACGGAGCGAGAACTGATCGTCGAGGTGCATGACCGGGATGTGTCACTCCCGTGTATTCCGGCTTCGTTTCTGCAGGCGGCGGCAGCCGGCGCGGCGCGGGAGGACTGCCCGCTGCCCAGGGTGTTGGGCTTGGGCGCTGAGCGGGGGCGGGGCTTGCTCGTGGTCGAGGCGGTAACGGGTGGTTCCTGGGGGTTCCGCCTTTCCGGTGGGAGTGGGCGTGACACCTGGAAGAAGATCGCGTGGATGTCAGTACCGTCGTAATGACATCCAAGGCTGCCTTGGATGTCGTAACCGTGTCACCGGGCATTAGGCAGAGCCTTGCGACATGCGTCTGCGCCCAATTCTCTGGGTGTTTCTTCGAAGTTGGGGATCCGCGCATGACGCGGGTTCGCGAAAGAAGGCGGCCTGGCGTGTGCTCTCGGACGCTTCCGGGTGCCAGCTCAGGGTCTCGTAGCGCTCCGGATATTGGGAGGAGGTGATCATTGGACTTACGGTTGAGTCCTTGAAAGGCGGTGACTGTCACTCGTTCGAGCGACAGTCACCGCCTTTGGTATGCGGAGTTTCGCAACGTAGCGACGTCAATGAACGGTACGGCGATGAGGTGGGGCGCGTCCTTCAGCCACGCGCTCGATTACTCAGTGTTGTATTCTCCCTGCAGATGGTGTTGGAGAGGGGAGCTGTGGTGATGCGACGGTGGGTCAATGCGCATCTGCCGGTCGTGAGTGCAATGGCCGCCGTTCTGCTGCTGGCAGGCTGTGCCAGCGGTAATTCTTCCGATGTCCGGCTGTTGCCTGAGGGGAAGTCCACGGAGAAGGCAGCCTCCCCTCGGTCCGGCGGGGAAAATGCGGAGGCGCTCGGTGCTTACCGGGCTTTGTGGGACGATGTTATGGCCGTTGCGGTGACTCCGGACGCCGAGCATCCGCGGTTGAAAGCTCACGCCCGGGGAGGGGCGTTGGAGCTATTGCGCTACATGATGACGGAATCCCGCCGGAAGGATGTCGTCGCCAAGGGGCAAATCCGTCTCAGCCCCACCGTTGAGAGCGGCGACGCGACGCGAGTGGTGATCCGGGACTGTGCTGATTCCTCTGACTGGTTGCAGTACACCCGTGACGGCGAGCTTGAGAACGATGTACCCGGCGGCCACCATCGCATCGATGCGACGGTTCAGCTACGGGGCGACGACTGGCTGGTGGAGCGCCTATATATCCATGAGGTGGGGTCATGCTGAGACGCGAGTCCCCCCTGTCGACGACCGTGGCAGCGGTGTGTATCGCGGTAGTCCTATCGGCGCACGACGCGGCGGCTGACGATTGGGTGGGAATTGGAGCCGGATTGACGTGCGCACCCGACGCGTGCGACGTCGAGGCGAGGAGTGTCACCCGGAAGCCGAGCAGTCCGGCGAAGAGCAGGTCGGCCCCTCATGGAAGCGAGGCTCAACCTGACGGCGGGAAGGTTACGGGGCCGCCGACGGTGACGTCGACTGGCTGGGAGTACGAACTGGGTGAGTTCGGGATTTTGCCGCGTTTTGACGGTGAGCAGGCGGATAAGCGGAAATCGGGCCGTGGGCGGCGGCAGGTTCCGGTGGGGGTTGTCGTTCGGCGGGCGGTGGAGCGGTTGGAGTTGCCGGAGCCGGTGATTCGTACGAGTCCGGTTGAGGATTTTGTGCAGGTTGTTCATGTGCCGACGTGGATGTGGGTGGAGCGTTCCGGGTGGGGGCCGGTGTCGGCGTCGGCGGCGGTGGAGGGTGTGCGGGTGAGGGCGGTGGCTCGTCCGCGGCGGGCGGTGTGGTCGATGGGTGAGGGCGGTCGGGTGGTGTGCCGTGGGCCGGGGACGCCGTATTCGGATGTGTACAGCCCGAAGGCGTCGTCGCCGGACTGCGGTTACACCTACCGGCGGGCGTCGGTCTCGGTGCCGGACCGGGCGTACACGGTGTCGGTGCGGGTGTTCTGGGATGTCCACTGGCAGGGGGGTGGCCAGGGCGGGGTGGTGCCGGGGTTGGTGAGGGGTGCGCAACGGGAGCTGGTGGTGGATGAGGTGCAGACAGTCGTCACGCGCTGACGGCGTGAAATAGCAGGCCCGGCCACGGCATCCAGGCCGGGCGATGGACGTTGGGTTTCTTTTGATCGTGAGGTGAGTTGATGGGTACCTCCATGCCTTCTTCGGCCGTGAAGGGTGGCGGGTTGCGTGTGCCTGGGGCGCGCGGGTCGGGCCCGGAGCAGCGGCCGGTGGTGACGGGGGCGCGGCGGCGGAGGCTGGGGTGGGTGTGGGGCGGGGTGGGTGCGGTGGTGGTCTCGGCGGTCGGGTTCACGCTGGTCGCGCAGGTGGTGGGGGAGCGCGATGAGGTCATGGTGCTGGCCCGGGATGTGCCGGCCGGTGGGGTGCTGAAGCCCGGTGATCTACGTGTGGTGGAGGTTGCGGCGGACGTGGGTGTGGTGCGTCTGGAAGATCGGGGCGCGGTGCTGGGGCGGCGGGCGAAGGTGCCGTTGACGGCCGGGGCGTTGCTGGCCCCGAGTCAGGTGGGCAGCAGCGCTGCTTTTCCGGCGAAGGGGTCTTCGGAGGTGGCGCTGGCTGTCGAGCCGGGAGGTGCGCCGCCGGATCTCGCTCAAGGGGAGCGCGTTGCGGTTCTTCCCGGCCCCGCCGGGGTGGCAGCGGTGGGCGAAGAGGGGGCGGCGCCGTCGGCGGTGGTGGGGACGGTGACGGGGGTGGCGGAGCCGGAGTCTGCGGGTGGGCCGCGGGTGGTGACGGTGGTGGTGGAGACCGCGGCGGCGCGGCAGGCGGCGCAGTTGGAGAATCCGCGGGTTGTGGTCCTTCCTGCTCAGGGGCGTGAGGCTCCGTGAGGCGGCTGGTCGTTCTTGGGTCGGTGTCGGGCGCGCCGGGGGTGACGACGACTTCGCTGGCGTTGGCTGCGGTGTGGCCGGAGGCGGATGGTGGGGTGCGGCCGGTGGTGGTGGAGGCGGATGCCTCCGGCGGTGACCTGATGATCCGCTTCGGCCTGCCGTCGGCTCCCTCGCTGCTGGATGTCGCGGCGGCAGCAGGGCAGCGGTATCCGGGCTCCTTGCTGGGGGCGGCGTGTGAACTGCCCTTCGGGGTACGGGCGGTGGTTGCGGTGCCGGGCCGTGGCCCGTGCCGGGAGGCGGTGCGGCTGCTGACCGGTGAGAGCGGGCGGCGTGTGCTGCTGGGGGACGAGCGTGACCGGGGCACGGTGCTGGTGGACGTCGGGCGTCTGGGTGAGGACGTGGAGCCGCTGCTGGAGGCTGCAGATCAGGTGGTGCTGGTGTCCCGGGGCGGGGCGGAGCCGCTGACGCATGTGTCCGCCTACGGCCTTGAGGCTGGTGCGTACGCGGGGCGGCTGGCTCTCGCTGTGGTCGGACCGTGTCCCTACCGGGCAGAGGAGATCACCAAGGCTCTCGATGTCGAGCGGGTGTCGTTCCTGCCCTGGGATGCCAAGGGCGTGACGGCGATGAGCAGTCCCAGGCACGGGGCGTTGCGCACGGCTGGGTTTCGCCCGTCGCCGTTGATGATCGAAGCCCGGAACGTGGCCCGCCAGCTGGCGGGCCAGCCCGAAGGGGGTGCCGGGGCGGGGACCGCGGATGGTGACAGCGGGAGCGCGGGCAGCGCGGCTCCGATGGTGGCCCGGAGCACTACGGGCCTGGTTCGGGGGTCAGGAGTCGAGGAGAGCGGATCATGAGCGAGCAGTTGATGCCGCCCGCCGTGGCGCCCGGGGGTGGTGAGCTGGCTCTGGCGCAGGTGGTGCGGCAGCGTGTGGCCGCCCGGCTGGCCGCGTACGCCGGTGAACGTGAGGCGGCGGGTCTGCCGGCGGAGGATGAATCGGCGCGGCGCGCCACCGTGGGCATGCTGCTGGCCGAGGAGCTGGGGGAGCAGCGACGTCTGGCTCTCGCCAGGGGCGGTCCGGTGATCGATGTCGTGGTGGAGGAGGAGGTCGCGCAGGCGGTCAGGGACGCGTTGTTCGGCACGGGCAGTCTGGAGCGGTTGCTGGCCGATGAGGCGGTCGAGAACATCTGCGTCAACGGCTGCGACGTGGTGTGGGTGAAGACCGGGGCAGGCCGGTGGCGGCGTGAGGCTCCGGTGGCCGCGTCGGATGAGGAGTTGGTGAAGCTCCTGCGCACCTTGGCGGCCCGCGGGGGTGGGGAGGAGCGGCGTTTCGATCGGGGTGTGCCCCGGTTGAACTTGCGGTTGCCTGACGGGTCGCGGTTGTTCGCGGTGATGGCGGTGACGGGCCGGGTGTCGGTGACGGTACGCCGCCACCGTTTCCCCGCGGCTTCGATGGCGGAGCTGGTGCGGCTGGGTGTGTGTGATGAGGAGCTTGCCGCGTTTTTGAGGGCGCTGGTGCGGGCGCGGAAGAACATCGTGATCGGCGGCGGCACCAACGTGGGCAAGACCACGGTGCTGCGGGCCTTCGCCCACGAGATCCCGCCCGCAGAGCGGTTGGTGACGGTCGAGGACACCTTCGAGCTCGGCTTGGACGTCGATGTGGTGGCGCATCCGAATGTGGTGGCCATGCAGGCGCGGGAGCCGAATATCGAGGGGCAGGGCGGCATCGATCAGGCGGAGCTGGTGCGGTGGGCGCTGCGTATGTCGCCGGACCGGGTCATCGTCGGGGAGATCCGCGGGCCCGAGGTCATCCCGATGTGCAACGCGATGAGCCAGGGCAACGACGGCTCGCTGTCCACCATCCACGCCTCCACCTCTCGCGGGGTGTTCACCAAACTTGCCTCCTACGCCGCGCAGGCCCCAGAACGGCTCACGTTGGAGGCGACGAACCTGATGGTGGCCTCTGCCGTTCACTTTGTTGTCCATCTGGGCTGGGACGGGGCGGGTCGCCGGGTCATCGACTCGGTGCGCGAGGTCATCGACGCGGACGGTGCGCAGATCGTCTCCAACGAGGTCTACCGTCCCGGCCCCGACGGGCGCGCTGTCGCGGCGACGCCCCTGCGCGTCGAGACCTTCCAGGACCTTGCCGCAGCCGGGTGGGAGGCGCCGCAGGCGTCCTCCCAGTGGTGGGGGGCCGCCTCATGACCGTGGTGGGCCCTGGCGTCTGGACGGTGGTCGCGGTCGTGTGCGGGACGGTGTTCGGTCTCGGGCTGGTGGCCGTCGGTTACGGCGTGGTGCGGCGTGCGGCGCGTGAGGAGCGGCCGGGCCTGTGGCAGGTTCTGGTGGCGCGGCTCCCGCGGCAGTGGACCACGAGGCGCGTGCTGATCTCTCTGGTGTCCGGGGCGGTTGTGGGGGCGTTGACGACGTGGCCGGTGGCGGCGGTGCTGACCACGGTCGCCCTGCTGACCCTGCCCGGTCTGCTGGGTCCGGATCGGCAGGCCGCGCGGCGTACGGAGCGGATGGAGGCGCTGGCGACGTGGACGGAGATGCTGCGGGACACCCTCTCCGCCGCGGCCGGGTTGGAGCAGGCGGTCCTGGCGACCTCGGACATCGCCCCGACGGCGCTGGAGCCGGAGCTGCGGGAGCTGGCCGCCGCGATCCGCTCGGGTCGCCCGTTGCCGGCCGTGCTGCGGGCCTTTGCCGAGGACGTCGATGACCCGCTGGCCGATGTGGTGGTGGCCGCGCTGGTGATGGCGGCCGAGCAGCAGGCCGGCCAGCTCGCGCCGCTGCTGGGTGAGCTGGCGGAGTCGGTGCGCGAGCAGGTCGCCATGCGCCGGCACATCGACGCCGGCCGCGCGAGTGTACGTACCGGAGTTCGGGTCACGGTGCTCGTCACCTTGGGCATGGCGGTGGGGCTGGTGGTCTTCAACCGGCCCTATCTGGACCCCTTCGACACGCTGACCGGGCAGACGGTGCTCGCGGTGGTCGGCGCCCTGTTCGCCGCGAGCTTCACCTACCTCCATGCGATCGGCCGCATTGAGGAGCCAGTCCGCCTCATCACCCCGACCACTCCCCGTCCCGCGGCGGGCACAGAACCGGGAGGCACGCGGTGATCGTCATGCTGCTGGGCGCGCTGTTCGGCGCCGGAGCGACCGGCCTCGTCTACGGCCTGCGCCCGCCCAGGCCCGCTCTCGCCGATGTCCTCACCGCTCTCAACGCGCCCGCCCGCCCTGTGGATGCCCCGGCAGGCGGGGCGGACGCAGAGTGGGCCACGAGGCTGGGCCGGCGCGCCGTACCGCTGGTGCGCGCGCTCGGCTTTCCCACCGCCTCGCTGCGCGCGGACCTGGCCGTGTGCGGCACCGATGAGGAGCAGCACTTGGCGGGCAAGGCGGTCTGTGCCATGGCTGGCCTGTTCGCCCCGTGGGCCGCCGTGCTCGTGCTGCGCCTGGGGGCGGGTATCGAGGCCGGATGGTGGATGCCGTCGGCCGGTGCACTGGTCTTGGCCGTCGTGCTGTTCTTCGTCCCCGACCTGTCGGTGCGTCAGCAGGCTGCGCGGCGGCGGCGCGAGATGCGTCATACCCTCAGCCTCGTCCTGGACCTGACGGTGATCGCGCTCGCGGGCGGCGCCGGGGTCCAGCAGGCCCTCGCGCAGGCGGTGGCGGCACCCCAGGGGTGGGCGGCGGCGAGACTGCGGCACGCTCTGCACGTCGGGCAGCTCACCCGCACCAGCCCCTGGTCCCACCTGGGCGATCTCGGACGGCAACTGTCTGTGGCGGATCTGAGTGAGCTGGCCTCGACGCTGAACCTCGCGGGCAGCGAAGGCGCGAAGGTCCGCGGCTCGCTCGCGGCGAAGGCGCGGGCGATGCGGCGACGCCGGATCTCCGAGGCCGACGGGGCTGCTCAGGCGGCCACCGAGCGGATGTCGCTGCCCGTGGTCGGCCTGTTCGCCGCGTTCTTGCTGCTGATCGGCTACCCGGCCCTCGCCCACGTCATGTCGATCACCTGAGCACCGCTCAACGAGACCAAGAGAAAGAGCACCCCCTCATGTTCCGACTCGACACCCTGGCCCGCCCGGTACGTGCCCACCTGGCCGAAGTGCGCCGCCACGCCCGCCAGGACGCCGGCTACACCACTGAGACCATCGTGGTCACCGCCCTGCTGGTGGTCCTGGGCCTGGCCGTGGTGGGCATCATCGTCGCCAAGGTCACCGCCAAGGCGAACGGCATCGACCTGGGATAGGCACGTGACCACCCTCCTTCGCAGGCTGCGCGGCGACCGCGGGGCGGCCAGCACGCAGCTCGTGCTGGTCTTCCCGGCGCTGCTGCTGATCACGCTGCTGGTGGTGCAGTTCGCGCTCGGCTGGCACGCCCGCCACATCGCCCAGCACGCCGCTCAACGCGGCCTGGCCGCCGCCCGCGCCCAGGACGGCACCGCGGCGGGCGGCCGGGCGCAGGCGCGGCGCAGCCTCGCCGTGCTGGGCAGCCGGGTCCTTGCCGCCCCGTCCGTGACCGCCGAGCGCACCACCGCCCAGACCACCGTGCACGTCCAGGGAACCGTGGTCCGCGTGCTTCCTGTCCCGGGCCTGGAGCTGCACGCCTCCGGCACGGCCTCCGGCCCCACCGAACGCCTCACCACCCCCGCCGGAGACCAGCGGTGACCCGGCAGGTGCGCCCGGCCCGTGACGACGCACAACGGGGCTCGGCGGCGGTGGAGCTGGTGCTCGTCACCCCGCTGCTCGTCCTGGTGCTTGTGGTCGTGGTGGCCTTCGGGCTTCTGGCCGATGCCCGCCTGGTCGTGGCGGACGCAGCCCACCAGGCCGCCCGCGCCGCCTCCCTCGCCCGCACCGAGAAAGACGCCCGCACCCATGCCGAACAGGCGGCCAGCACGGCACTGCGCGAGGCGGGAGCGTCCTGCACCCGCCCAAGCGTCCGCCTGACCACCGGCGGACTGGCACCCGGCGCCACGGTGACCGCCCGAGTCTCCTGCACCGCCGACCTGGCCGGCCTCACCCACACCGGGCTGCCCGGCCACGTCCCCCTGACAGGCACCGCCTTCTCCGTTGTCGACACCTTCAGGAGCACGCCGTGAAGCCAGCAGCGCGCACACCTACGGCGTACGCGCGCATCCGGCGAGCGGCGGGGGAGGACCGGGGGCAGGTCACAGCGTTCGTCGTCGGGATCTTCGCCGCACTGTGGCTGTTCGCCGGGATCGTCGTCGACGGCGGCCTCGCCCTGGCCGGCAAAGCCCGGGCCCTGGACGTGGCGCAGGAAGCCGCCCGCACCGGCGCCCAGCAACTCGACATCGGCCAGCTACGGCAAGGCGGGGAAGTCCGCCTCGTACACGGAAAGGCCAAAGCAAAGGCCCGCGCATACGTCGCCTCCACAGGGGACAGCGCCACCGCCTCCGTCAAGGGCGATGCCGTCACCGTCCACGTCACCCACCACCAGCACACCCAGATCCTGCGGCTGATCGGCCTGCCCACCCTCACCGTCCACGCGACGGGCACCGCGCACGCCGAACGCGCCGCCCGGTAGAGACCGTTCGGCCCGTAGAGAGCGAACCGGCAATGAACCCTCCACATGCGCGCCAGCGCCTGACCGCCGCCATCACGGTCGGCGGCACCCTGGCCGTCACGCTCGCCCTGCTGGCCGGGATGCCGTCGATCCTGTGGCACGCCACCGGCCTGCCCTGGCCCGAGCACGCCTCCTCCACCGGCGAGTTCGCCTGGCGACTGACTCAGCCGGTCAGCGACCCCTTGATGATCGACCTCCTGGCGATGGTCGGCTGGGTGTGCTGGGCCGCCTTCGCCGCGACCGTGGTCCGCGAGACCGTCTGGTACACCACCCACTTCCCGCAATTGCTGCGCGACCGGCACGCGCACCATGAGCACGTCGCCTCCGTGTCCGTGAAGGGCTCGCTGGCTGCACTGTGCATCGGCACCCTGGTGATCGCCCTGATCGGCCTGTGGCGCCCGGATACGGCCACCGCCCATCCCTCGACAGGAGACGTGCGGGCACACACCGCTGCCACGGCTCCTCTCGTCACATCCCCTCTACGGCCGTCCGCTCCCTCTGCCGTGTCCGCGATGGCCCTGGAGCCGGCCACGACAGCCGGGCCCGGTGTGGATGAGGCGGCCCGCACCATCGAGTACACGGTCATCGAGGGCGACACCCTGTGGACGATTGCGCACACGCACCTGGGCGATGCGCTCAAGTGGCCTCGTATCTACGCGATGAACAAGGACCGGGTCCAAAGCGACGGAACCCAGCTCACCGACCCAGACCTGATCCTGCCCGGCTGGCACCTGACCATCCCCGCAGCCCAGGCCACCACCCCACCACCTCACCCCTCACCCACCCCGACACCCCCCGCCAAGTCCGCCGAGCCCGCCCCGACGCAGTCAGCCCCCGACCAGCACAAGAACACTGCCCGGCAACAGCGCGACGCTCCTGCGCAGTCCGGCCAGCGCAACGAGACCACCGCCCAGCCGGCAGGCACCCAGGCACGCCCGGCCGCGATCAGCCTCGGACAGGCGAGCCTGATCGGCATCACCACGGCAGCCGGCCTGCTGGCCGCACGCCGCTACTGGCACTGGCACCAACACCGCAGACGCGAGCCCGGCCAGGAGACGGAACCACCCGCTCTGAGCCCGCTGGTGGACAAGGCCGCACAGGCAGCCCACGCGGCCACCCGCCCTCTACCGCCAGCCGATCCCCACCTTCTGGCTCCCCGCAGCAGCCCGCCCCAGCCACCCCGCACCCCAGGCACGGTCACCATCGGTGTCCGGCAGGACACCGAGGTCCCCGTCGACGAGCTGGCCATCCCCGGAGGCTGCGCCTGGACCGGTCCCGGCGCCCACAACGCGGCCCGCGCCCTGCTGGTCGGCGTCCTCACCGCAGCCGAACGCCACCGCCCCGCGCCCTCGCGCGTCACGGCGGTCATCCCTCGCGACGTGGCCGCGGCGCTGCTGCCCTGGCTGCCTGTCCAGTTCACCGCCCTGACCCAGAGCACCGACCTCGCCGAGGCCGTCCGAGCCGCAGAACAGCACCTGATCGCCCACGCCCGCACCCACGACGAGCAGGACACCACACCCGCGACAACCGGACAGGCAAACCCCGACTCCACCACGGAGACCGCCCCGGGGACTCTCCTCCTGCTCACCGTGCCGGACGCCGCCCACACCGGACAGCTACAGGCCCTGGCCGCCCGCAGCAGCCCCGGCACACTGATCGTCCTCACCCTGGGCACAGCGCTGCCCGGCGCCGCCTGCTGGCACATCACCGACGACGGCACCGTCACCACGGAAAGCCACAGCCAGCAAACCCAGCCCCTCCGGCTCTTCCACCTCACGCCCGAGGCCGGCCGCGACATGGCCGACGTCCTCCTGACCGCCAACGGGCAGCGCCCCCACGCCCGCCCCCGTAATCCCCCCACTCCCGCCCCGCGCCCGCACTCCGACAGCGATCCCCCCGATTCCCCGGCAGCACCCAAGGCGGACCCAGTGCCGGCGCACCCGCACGCGGACGAAACCGCGCGGCCGAAGCAGACCAAGCCCGTGCGCCTCAACGTCCTCGGGCCCGTCACCCTCTACGCCCGCGGCCACCAGGATCCCATCGGCACCAACCTGCGCGGAGAAGTCCGCGAATTCCTTGCCCTCCTCGCCGCCCACCCCACCGGACTCCTCGCCTCCGACATCGCCGACAAACTCCACCTCGCCCCCGGCAGCGAACACATCGGCCTGAAGAACCTGCGCCGCGCCGTGAGACGTGCCCTGCGCGCCGCTACCGGAATCACCGTACAAGAATTCATCCTCCTCCGAGGAGAACTCCACAAACTCCACCCCGAACTCGTAGAAACCGACCTCACGGATTTCAACGTAAGCTTGAAAAGAGCATTCCCCGCCTCCGGCGATAATGAGGACCTCAACGCGGCCCTGGCTGACGTGAGCGCAGCCCTGGGCCACTACCGCGGCCCCTTCGCGCACGGCAGTGACTACCTCTGGTCCGACACCATCCGCGAACACCTCGCCATGAAGGCCATCGACGCGACCCTCCGCCTGGCTCACCAAGCCGAACACGCCAAGGCCGCGCAACGCGAACGGGACGCCGTCCTGGCGCTGCTGGAGCACCTGGGCACCATCCATCCCGACCACGAACGCCTCGCCCAGCACTCCATCCGCCTCTACCAAGCCGCCGGCCGCCCTGACGCCGCCCGGCACGTCCACACCCGCCTGACACGGTGCCTCGCCGACCTCGGCCTCGAACCCGAGCCGGCCACCCAGGCGCTCCTCACACCCCGGAGCCACGCGCACCAGACCCGGTGAAGCCGCAGCTCACCGCCCACACGCACCTCAGAACTCGGCGCGTGGTGGCCTGCTGGCGTCCACCCCGTCGCATCCGGTGTCGTCTCCGGCGCCGCTTCCGCGTCCGCCCTTGGATGCGACACCCCTGCGCCGCCCGAAAGCGCAGGCCAGGCGCACTGCGAGCCGGTGGCGGACGAGGGCGACTGATTATCGGTGCAGCAACGCATCCCGATCTGCCCACAGCCTGCGCCGGCCCCTCGCGTCCCCTGCATATCCACGGCACCCGGGCACCCCGTCGTGCCCCGTGCCCCCTCCAATTCGTCCATTCCTCTTCTCACAACCACATACAGGACTGGCCTGAGCCAGCTCAACCCCCACGGCCACGAGTCGAGGCGGCCCCCACGGCGCAGCCGGCGGCCCCCACGGCGCAGCCGGGGGCCGCCGCCGTGCCGGGCCGCCGCCGTGCCGGGCCGCCGCCGTGCCGGGCCGCCGCCGTGCCGGGCCGCCGCCGTGCCGGGCCGCCGCCGTGCCGGGCCGCCGCCGTGCCGGGCCGCCGCCGTGCCTGTAATCGGTGCGCCATTATGTCGGCACGTGCGGCGCGCCTGGGAATCGGTCGTGCAGGGCCACCGGGCACGACGCTTTGCGTCGCGCCGTAGTGGAAACCCCTGGAATGCGGTCGTGAATTCACGGGAATTCCAGCATTTTCAAGCCCGAAAGTGGCTTCAGGCGGGGCGCGGGCCGAGCTATATTTGAATTGTTCCCGGGAAGTCCGGGAATGGAAATCCCGCCGATGGGGTGCGCCCGAAAACGAATGACGGGTGGAGTGCGCCCAAAATGCCAAACGTTTTCGGCTGCGGCGCCCCTGTTCTTGGTGAAAGGAATGTCTCGATGACGAGCACCGCCACGCCCGCTTCCCCGCCTTCCGGCCCCGCCGGGCAGCAGTCCGCCCCTCCCGCGCCGCATCCCCCCGCCGCGCCCGCCCGTCCTGCGCCCGGAACGACCGCCAAGGCGCGCCCGGGTGAACTGCGTGCGCGGATCGCCCAGGTCCTGGCGGCGAGTCCGGGGACGGTGTTCACGGTCACGGACCTGGCGCGGCGGCTGGGGCATTCGGGCGGCGCGGTCGGCAACGCATGCGAGACGCTGGTGAGCCGGGGCGAGGCGGTCCAGGCCGGTTCCACGCCCCGTAGGTACCAGGCGACATCGGCGACGGCTGCCGCCGCCCGGCACACCGCACCGCCACCTCGGCCCGCCTCGGGCCAGACCACTCAGGTGCCGCGGCGGACCTCCCAGCAGGCGTCTGCGTCCCCGCCGCCGGGCGGGCGGCCGGTGCCGGTCGTCCGCCCGAACGGGCAGAAATACCACCCGAGGGCGCTGGCGGAACTGCCGGACGTGGAGGCGCTGCGGCGGCTGCGCCAGGCGCAGGTGGCGGTGTTGCTGTACGGGCCGCCGGGGACGGGGAAGACGTCGTTGATCGAGGCGGCGTTCCCGGACCTGATCACGGTGGCAGGGGACGGTGACACCACGGTCGGTGATCTGATCGGCGAGTACACCCAGGACGCCAACGGCGGCTACGAGTTCGTCTACGGGCCGTTGGTGAATGCCATGACCGAGGGCCGTGCCCTGTTGCTGGACGACGCCACGCTCATCTCGCCGAAGGTGCTGGCGGCCTTGTATCCGGCGATGGACGGGCGCAGGCAGATCCAGGTCAAGGCGCACAAGGGCGAAACGATTACGGCCGCCGACGGGTTCTATGTGATCGCCGGTCATAACCCGGGTGTTCACGGTGCGGTCCTGACCGAAGCCTTGGCCTCCCGGTTCAGTGTGCAGATCCAGGTGGGTTCCGACTACGACCTGGCCGCCTCGTTGAAGGTCAACCGGGCGGCGGTGCGGATCGCCCGCAACCTGGCAACCCTCCGGCAGGCGGGGGACGTCGGCTGGGCGCCCCAGCTACGGGAACTGATCGCCTTTCAGAAGATCGCCGACGTCCTCGGCACCGAGGCGGCCTTCGCCAACCTGATCGGCGTCGCCCCGCTGGAGGACCGGGACACGGTCGCCGAGATCGTCACCAAGGCCCTCGGCCGCCCGGTCACCGCCCTGGCCCTCGGCCGCCAGCTCTGACCCCCGCCGGGCCCGGCCGAGCACCGGGCCCGGGATCACCCAGCCCACGACCGACCATGTGTGAAGGGAACCCGTTGCGCCATGCCGACCCACGCCCAGGCCCACGTCCAGCACACCCCGCCCGCTGTGTCCGAAACCGAACAGGCCCTGGTCCGCTGGGAGGACGACGGCGGCCCCGCCTTCGAACCCCCGCCTGCACCACGGGCCGGGCAGTGGCTGCGCATCGCCGCCGCTCTGACCGAACGCCTCCCGGAACTCGCCGGACGCGAGGACGTGATCGTCACTTGCGAGCACGGGACCCGCTCCGGCGCCCCCGCCGCCTTCTTCCCCACCATGGCGCAACTGGAGATCGATGCCGCGCTGTTCGCCCCGACGGCGCCCGCCGCCATCGATCCCACCCGGGTCGGTGACGAGGAGAACTACCCCGTCGCCTGGGGCGCCTTCACCCACGAGGCCGCGCACGCCGCCCACACCCGCTGGACGACCCCGCCCCCGCTGCGCGGCACCGCCCTGGACATGGCGGCCCAGCTCTTGGAGGAATCCCGCGCCGAGCACGCCCACCTTGCCCGCCGCCCCGGCGACCGGCGCTTCCTGCGGGCCGCAGTCCACACCCTGGTCTTCGACGGCTTCACCAGCCAGACCCCTACCGACCGGTGGCAGGCAGCAGCGGCAGCCGCGCTGATCCTCGCCCGCCGGGACGCCGGAATCCTCGACGAGGACGAAACCGACGCGCTGGAAACCCTCGTCACCGGCACCCTCGGCCCCGACCTCCTCGACACCCTCACTGCGATCTGGACAGCCGCCCACACCACCGCCGACCAGGACAGCCAGGCCATGCTGGACCACGCCCGCGCCTGGTGCCAGGCCCTCGGCACCGACCCGACCGCCCCCGAACCCACCCCCGACCCCACCGCCGGACATCAGGGCGAACTGGCCGAGGCCATCGGCAAGGCGACTGCTGCCGTAGCCGCGAACGACGCCGCCCAGGCCGCAGCACAGGCACAAGCCGCAGCCGCCCGAACAGATCGGACACGCGCGAAAGCCGCCCGGGCCGCCCACGCACGGCAAGCAGCACAGACCGCCGAGAAGGTCTTCGCCCCCGGCGGGCGCCCCTACACCCCCGGCAAGGCGAACTCCCGAATCTGCCGCTCCCCGGTGACCGGCACCCGCCCACCCACCCGCGCCGAGAAGTCGGCAGCCGGGCAACTCGCCCGCGCACTGCGGGCCGCCGCCTACCGCGAACGCACCACCACACAAACCGCCTCGGCCGCCCCGCCCGGACGCCTGAACATGCGCCAAGCCCTCGCCCGCGACGCACAGAAAGCCGCGGGCGCGATCCCCACCGCGACACCCTGGGTGCACACCGTGCACCGGGCAGGAGTGACCCCGCCGCTACGGGTGGGCATCGCGGTCGACGTCTCCGGATCCATGGACGTCGCCGCCGCACCGATCGCCTCGGCGGCCTGGATCGTGGCCAAGGCCACCGCCCTCACCGACCCCGACTCCCACAGCGCCACCGTCGCCTACGACGAATCGATCACCGCCATCACCACACCCGGCCGCTCCCCCGCCCGGGTCACCGACTTCGACGCCAGCGGGATGGGCCACAGCCTCGGCGAGGCCATCGACGCCCTGGAAGCGGGAACAGGTCTCACCCAGCCCGGCGCGGGCCGCCTGCTCGTGATCGCCTCCGACGGCTACTACCGCACCGCGGAGGCCGACCGGGCGGCCGGACGCATCACCGCCCTGCGGAAGACCGGGTGCGCGGTGCTCTGGCTCGCCTTCGACCCCGACCCCCGCCCCCTGCCCGGCACCACCCTCCTGGAACTCGCCGACCCCGCCCAAGCCGCCACCGCGATCGGCAAAGCCGCCACCACCGCCCTGGCCGCGACCAACCCCTGACACACCCGGTGCCGCCCCGGCCCGGGGCGGCACTCCGTCTACCGGACATCGAACCGACCAGCCCAGCAAAGGAACCCAGCACCATGACGTCGTCCGCTGAACGCACCAACACCCACACCGCCGCCGTCCGCGCTCTGCTCGCCGAAGCCCACGAACGTCTCGCCGCCCACCCCTACGAGTCCCCGGACCTTCACGACCTGCTTGCCCGTCTTGTCGTCGAACTCTGCGATCACGACCAACTCGGCAGTCGCCCTCCCTCCCTCGGCCATGTCGTCGATGAGGCAGCCGCCTGCCTGCTCAACCTCGCCACCCCGCAGAGCACGGCCAGTCCCTTCGACGAAGACCTGCCCGCGCGGCTGGGTGACCTGGACCGGCTGCCACTGCCCGAACGACTCCGTCTGCTGGAGGCCGCAGCACGGCGCACCGGGATGTGACCGGCGTCGTTCACCCTGCAGACCCGTACGGGCCTCACCCCCCACTGATCACACCGACCAGGAACAAACCCCTGACCGACACGAATCGAAAAGGACCCCCGCCATGCCCGGTATCGACACGCCACAGCACCCGACGGTCGTGCACCAGATCCTCCAGCACGCCCGCGCACTCCTCACCTCCTCCGTCAACGGGGAAGAACCACCCCTGGCCGAACTGCTGACCTGCGCGGCAGACCACGTGCCGGCCGAGGAACGCGAACCCCTGGACTCGACCGCCCTCGCCTGGGCCGTAGCAGAGGCCGCCGCACAACTGCTCGCTCGCTGCAAGATCCGCATCACCCCGGGCGACCCGAACGCGGCGCCCTGCCTGCAAAGCCTCGACCGGCTCCCACGTAAGGCCCGCGCCGGCCTGCTCACCGCGGCCATCCGGAACACGACACCCGACCTGCACCGTGCGCTGCTGCCCGACAACTGCCCGCCTTCCCCGGGCGGGCTGACATCCGCCCGGGGCGGTAACGGGGCCTGCCCGTGCCAGTGCAACAGCGCCGCAGCAACCGAGCCGTGCGGCTGCGGCCACCGCGGCTGCGGGAACCGACACCGCCGGTGACCTGACACCCCCACACACCCGAGATAACAGGAGAGCCTCTGTGACAGCCACCAAACCGGACGTCCCGGCCCACCGCCAGCCCGGCTACGCCGATGTCGCCGACCCGATCACCGGGCAGGTACGCCTGTGCGCCAGCCTCTGCACCACCTGCATCTTCCACCCCGGCAACCAAGCCGACCTCCAAGCGGGACGTGTCGCGCAGATGGCCCGCGACGCCCGCGCCCGCGAAGGACACATCCCCTGCCACTCCACCCTCGGCACCCCCGCCCCCGCCATCTGCCGCGGCTACGCCGACGGCCCCGACCACGGCGCCAGCCTCGCCCTGCGCCTGGCCCGAGCCCTGAACACCCTCGTCGAAATCCCCCCGCCCGACCACTCGGCGACATGAGACGCCCGCCAGTCACACGGGGCAGCCGCCGGCCACCCCCAGGCGGCAACAGACAACGCCCGTGGCGTCGACTTCACACCGAACCCTCCGTGACCCCGGCAGGAAAGCCACCGCCGTTGCCCGGCGTTGAGAATCACACCGAGGCGGTGTCGACGACACCGGGAATCGGAAGTCCCCGGCGATAGCGGCACGCTGGATCAACCTCCAGTCCGTAACACCCCGCCACGCCAGCGGACAGTGCTTGAACCACCCGAAAAACAGGGTTCAATAAAAGTGTCTGAAAGGGGAGGGCAACCCCCGACCGGACACCTCGGACGAAACGGCCCGAGGAACCCCTTCAACAGCAAGGAGGCAGCACCGAATGGACGACCTGAACGAGCCCGTCATCCCCCGCATCCCGCGCCAGCGGCGCCCCGTCGATAACCAGGCCGGCACGGCAGCACCCGTACCCGCTGACGTGCCTGGCCGGTTCGTGATCGGTGAGCGTGAATACCGCGTATGCGACGCCGTCAACGAGGTCTGGGACCGGCGGATCGGAGGGCACGTGTACCGCTTCGGCCACCTCGACCAGGGCAACCTGAAGAAGGAGAGGATCCTCGTCGCCCGCCGTTCCCTCGACGGCAGCCGCACCAAAGCCGTCCGCACCATCCGGTGCCGGGAGGCGGTCACGCACAGCATCCTGCGAGAGGCCCAGCGCCTCGACACCCTGCACAGCGACGGTGAGACCACCTACCGGGACGGTGCCGTACGGCTCATCAGCCGACTTGCCGCATACGCCCGCCGGTACCTGTGACCCGAAGCCGGGGCGGGCAACCCCGCCCCGGCCACCACCCCATCACGACAAACCCGGGCCCCGGGGCCGGCCATACAAGCCTGTATGCCCCGGGCGCCCCAGGCTCCCTGCACGACGCGGCGGAGCCCGCCGAGCCAGGACAAACCCTTCCATAGCCAAGAAAGTAGGGCAACACATGTCCACCGACACCCAGGCCATGAAGCAGGCCGCAAACTGGCTGCACACCCACAGCGACACGCTCGCCGACGTGCTCCGCCGCCACAGCGAGCGGATGGGAGACAACGCCGACACCATGCGCGACCTGGCCGCCAAGGGCGGCAACGCACTGATCACCGCCAGCGCAGCCGCCGCACTCGCCGCCGACTTCGAACAGCGCCAGCAGCACACCATGCGCCTGCAGGCCGAGCTGTACGAACTCCGCCACGGCGAATAGCCCCCGCACCCGGCGGCCCGCCGCAACACCCGCGGCGGGCCGCCCCTTCGAAGCCCACGGATGAACACACCGAAGAACTCCACCTGCCAGACGCTCCCCGCCACCCGCCGACCCAGGACACACCAGACCAACCCCGCCCGACTGTGAGCCCCCCTCAACGCGACTCAATAAGGTGGTGGAGACAAGGAACTGCACCGCGACAGCGGGCAAGGGTGACGCCCGGCGCAAGCGGGCAACCGCGCCGGGCGTCGGGCTCCCCTTCACAAGGAGCCCCACCAGGATACGAGGACAGCGCGTGATCACCATCGACGGCAGGCGTGTCCTCTCCCGCCGCGACATCCACCAGCGGCACGGCTACGCCCTCAGCACCCTCGAACGCTGGTGGACCCAGCGCGACACCAACGACCACCCCGACGCCCTACGGCTCCACGGCACCTTCTACTGGGACGAGGACGCTTGGGAAACGTGGCACAGGAAGCGACGTCACCCCGAGGGCATGCTCACCCGAGCCGAACTCGCCGAGAAGACCGGCTACACCATCCGCTACCTCGAACGACTCTGGCGCGAGCGCAACACCAACGGACACCCCCCGGGAACACGCATCGCAGGCCGCATCCGCTGGAACGGACAGGAATGGGACGACTGGAACCGCAAGCGGATGAAGATCTACGACATCAAGCAGCCTGACGTCGAACCGCCTGGAGCCGACGCCCCTGAGGACGACTTCATCGGCCCGGCAGAGTTCTCGCGCATCCTCGGACACTCGGACACCAGCACCGTCAGCAAGGCCGTCAAGACGCCACCACCCGGCTGGCCCGAACCCGACGAGTGGGAAAACCTTCCCAGCGGACGCAAACGCCCGAAATGGCATCGCCGACGCGCCCTGGCCTACCGCGACCACCGCGCAGACCGACCCATCCGCCGAGGCCGCCGACCCGGCAGCCGCAACGCCCGCCACCCATACGCCGGCGACCACCGACTGACCCTTGCCCGCCAGCTCCTCGCCGAGCGCCCCGACGCGACCAACGCCGAGCTGATCGAAGACCTGCAACAGCGATCTGACCCGCCGCCGAGCAGCTACAGCACCTGGACCAAGATCCTCACCAGTGCACGCAACCGCCCCCAAGAGGAAGCCGAATGACCACCGCTTTCCACGTCGCGCGGTGATCCGCTCCAGCACCTCGGTGTTCTGGTGCTGCTGAGCGCGGTTTCATCGGAGCAGGTCAAGGTGGCCGGGAGCGCGCGTGTCAACGGCCCGGCCCGGATCCCCGATCCGGGCCGGGCCCAGCGGCGCCGCGACGGCCGGACCGCACGGACATCGACAAGGAGTGGGAGTGGCCCGGCCACTTCGCCGCCGCCTTCGACCCCGGGGCCCAGGAGTGGGCGGTGGACGCCGGCGCCGCGGGGCGGGCGTCGATCCCTCCGCCTGGGACGGCTACGCAGCACAGTCGTCTCGATGGGCGCCGTAGAGGACCGGTCGCACCGGCCGTCCCCGTCGCACTCGACGACGGGCCGCCCGGCAAGGAGTCCTGGGCGGTGGTGCCGCAGGTGGCGGCGGTGCCGGACGGCACCGCGATCCTCCACCTGGTCTCGGGCTGAGGCGGAATAGCCAATTCCCGGTCCGCTGGCGCCACTTGGCGCTCTATAGTGCTCTGCTATTCGTCTGTTCGTCGTCCTCTCCCATGGAGTGCGGGTGAACCAGCACTTGGACGCGGTCCTGGCGCAATTGACCTTCAGGAGGCGATTCGCTCGAAAGCGGGTTCGTTTCCAGCGTGGGCAGGGTCCGCTGATGATTCAGGTCGAGGGCGCGTCCGACCCTGTCACGGAGTGGCTCCGCTCTCTCGTCGAGAACCATCGCGGCATCGTGCCGATCAACAATCCGAGCGGCGTGCTGCCGGACCAGGACGAGGAGCAGCAGGTCGTCGAGCAGTTGCAGGCGGTCGCCGAGGGGTGCGGCTACGGCGGCCGGGTGGCTCGCGGCCTGCCCATCATCTTCCCGCGCTTCGCGGCCGCCCGCACGGCACTCTACGACTGGCGGCCCGCGCCCGGTCTGAACCATCCGCGGCAGATCGGAGAGCTGAAGGAGCAGATCAAGAGGGCGATCACCGAGGAGCGGCAGCGCATACTGCCCGACCTGCGCTCCCGGGTGAATGCCCTGCTGCCGGACGACGACGCCGGCACACGCCTGGGGTTGGTCGTGCTGGTGCTGAAGGGAATCAACGCCTTCAGGTTCCCCTACTACAGAACAATGCGCTGGTACCGCAGGAAGCGGTTCACCGGACTCCGTACTTTCGAGGCGGTCTGCGAGAAGCTCGCCGACCTGCGGGATGCGGCTGCGGAAGAGAAGCAACTGCTGCTCGTCCAAGCACTGTTAGCCGACATCGACGCGCATTACGGTATGCTGCGCCGCCTCAATAGAGCGCGTCGCCCCATCATCCTGCTGCCGGATGTGGACACCGTTCCCGCTCGGCGGATCATCAGGGACAGGTTTCTCAAGGCGTACGGCGGGAAGTCCCGCAAGCTCCGCGTCTACCCCGTGGTCACCACCACCTCGCAACGCGGCGGCGCCACACCCCGCCGGGGAGCGCGGCCCGCCGTACCGTCGGACGACCTGGCCGAGGCGATCGTCCAGCGGTACGACGACCGGGAGACGGCCATAGCGCAGCTGGTGGAGGATGACGACCAGCCTCTGCCGAGTCGCCTGGTCCAGGTCGTGCTGGACGCCGAGGAAGAACACCCGACCGGTCGGCGGTCCCGCCGCGTTCCCGGCCCGGTGGCCGTGGGGACGCTAGTGCTGGCAATCCTCTTGACCGGTTACCTCGTCTACCTCCTCACCCGCGGGGCGGAGAGCTGTGGCGAGGGCCTCGAGGTGCGCGGCGGAGAGTGCGTGGGCGTCTCCGACGGCACCGGTGTGTTCATGCCCGAGGTCGAGGGTATGGCGGAGGTTTTCGCGCGCATAGAGGAACAGAACCGGGCCGTCGCCGACGAGAAGCATGCGACCGTCGCCCTGCTGATCCCCATGGAGTCGGGGAACCCGGCGGTGCAGCGGCAGATCCTGAGCGAGGTGCAGGGGGCGTACCTAGCGCAGGCCCGGGCGAACGGGGCCGACGCTCCGAAGCCTCCCATCCGTCTGGTGCTGGCGAACCCGGGTCACGGCTACGGGCACTGGGAGCACACGGTCCGGCAGCTTGAGGACGACGAGCCCCGCTTACGGGTCGTCGCGGGGTTCAACCTCAGTCTGACGGAGACCAAGGAAGCCCTGCGGTACGTGACCAGAGACCTCGGGCTCCCTGCAGTTGCCAGCGTGGTGACGGCGGACGACTTCGCCAATCCGGAGGGTGCGGAGAAGGTCCCCTACCCCGGCCTCGCCCGCGTGGTGTCCACGACCGGGGACCAGGCCCGCTCCCTGCTCGCGTTCGACCCGGAGCTGGCGGGATCGGAGACCGCGCTCGTCGCTGACTACCGGCCGGACGACAACTACAACCGCTCGTTGCGGGACGCCTTCACTGAAGCCAGGGACGATGCCGGCAGTGGCACGGGCGTCCAGGACATGCGCTTCGAGTCTCCCGGCATCGAGGAGCCGGGCGTCACCCCGAACGAGTTCGAGGACTTCGCCGGGAACATCTGCCGCTCCAACGCTCGGGTGGTCTACTTCGCCGGCCGGGCCTTCCATCTGGAGCTGTTCGTCAAGAAGCTGGCCAACACCTACTGCCGCGAGAAGACGTCGTACACCGTCATCACCGGCAGCGACGCCACGACGCTCGACCGGCGCCTCGACCCCGCGGAGCGCGCGCAGCTGCGCGGCGACCCAGGGTCCGGCAAGCCGGCCGTGACCATCCGCTACGCCGCCCCCGCGCACCCCGACGCCTGGCACGCGGAGCTGGCGGAGTGGCAGCGGGAGCCGGACCGGAACAACGGGGCGCAGCCGCCGCTGTACCTCAGGGAGACCGAGGACGCGATGAACACCCTGCGGCAGGACATCGCGGAGGCCGGGGACATCGGCGAGGTGGCGCTCGAAGACGGACGGACCATCGTCACGCACGACGTCGTCCTGACCGCGTCCCGGGCACTGGCACGGGCGGTCCACACCAGCGAGCAGGAGGTTCCGACGGCCGACCGGATTGTCAAGGACCTCGGTAAGCTCAACTCCGAACTGCGCGTGCACGGAGCATCCGGGTGGATATGCCTGACGAACGCCGGGAACCCGTACAACAAGGCGCTGTCCGTCGTCCGCCTGGAGCCCGGCTCGAAGAAGCTGACGTTCGAGGGCGTGGCCTGGCCGACGGGGCGCGCCCCGGCCGGGGAGGAGGACTGTGTCATCCCCGCACAGCCGTAGTCGTGGCGAGGTGTGATTGAGGCCCGTGCCCGCTGCGGGTGCGGTGGGCACGGACCGGTGGCGGTGTCAGTTGCCGTCGGCGCCTGGGGGGTCGGTCAGCCGGTAGCGGCGGGGGGTGTCGGTAACCCGTTCAGCCAGTCCCTTGGCGGTCAGGGTGACCAGGGCATTTGCGATTGCCCCGGAGCTTCTGTCGATCGCCCGGCTGATCTGCGTGGCGGTGAATGCCTCGGTGGGGTGCGCTTGCAGGTACCTGAGAACTTGCTCGCGCAGGGCCCCGGGTGTCAGCCGACCGGTACGGGGTGCGGGCGTGTGCCGTGTGTCCGGGCCAGGGTTGGCAGATGGCCTGTCGGGTGTCTGCTGAGTCGCCGGAGCGTCATCTACGTGAGGTTGTGCCCCGTCCGTCTCGGCGGTCGAGCTGGGGTGATTGCTGGAGTTGGCGTTGTGGCCGTCCCTGACGGCAGCAGCCGTGTTGTCGGCGTGTTGTGCTGTGTCGGTGCGGGGCGCGTCAGCCTCGTTCTGCTCCGAGTTGTCCTGGGCGGGTGTCGGGTTGGGGTCCGGCTCGGCGGTGGGCTCGCTGTGTTCCGTGGTGTCGGATCGGGCTGCTCGTTCCGGGGCGGGCTGCCAGCGGTCGGGGGTGCGGCGACCGCCTTCGAGCTGGCCCCGGGTGCGTACGGCGAGGCCGTGTCGTTCCAGGTGTGCCAGGGCTTTGGTGGCGGTGGAGCGGGCCAGTCCGGTGGTGCGGGCCAGTTCGGCGGCGGTGCAGTCGGTTCTGCCGGTCAGGGCGGTGAATACGTCTGCGGCGGGACCGGTGAGGTCCGGGGTGTCTTGGGTGTCTGGTTCGGGGGTTGGGTCGTGGTGGGGGGTTGTTTGGTTCGTCATGGGTGGGGTCTCCCGTGGTGGTTCGGTGGGTGGACCCCGGCCGGGGTGCGGCCGTGTGGGTGGCCGCGTGGGGCTGCCGGTTGCGTGCGCATCGCGGGTGGTTCCGGTCGGCCCGCGACTATGGACGCTCGACTCTTAGGTGTTCGTCAAGCGCCGGATCGCTCCTGGTCACAGAGATGTCGGGGGTGCGGTGTCGGGTGCGGGTGCACCTGCTGGGTGCGCGTTGTCCAGGCGGGTGCGCAAGGTGCGGGCGCGTTGCTGTCCGAGGTGCAGTTGGCGGCGGAGTTGGCGGATGGAGACCGGTTGGCCCGTTCGTGCGCGCCATGCGGTGTCCAGGGCCAAGGCGCGTGCGAACAGGTCGGGGTCTGTGGGGTGCACGTGCCGGGGTTGGGGGTGGGAGGTGGTCGGGTCCGGGTGCGCCTGGGTGTTGGTGGCGGCTGCGGGTGCGGAGGGTGCTGCCGCTGCGGCGGGTTCGTGGGGCGGCGGGGGCGGGTGCGTGTGGGTGCGGGGTGGGTCAGGTGCGGGTGCGGTGGCGGGTGCGGGTGGGGTGCGGTGGTGTAGCTCGGTCAGCATGCGGCGGTAGGCGGCGATGGTCTCGGCCAGGGCGATCAGGAGTAGCGGGGGTGTGAGGTGGAGCAGTACCGCGGCTGGGTCCGCGTGGTGGGGGAGGCCGATGTGTCCGTCGGGCCAGAGGGAGGTCCAGGTGTTCATCAGTGCTGCGCACAGGCTGGCGCCCCAGCGCATGGTGGTTGACCAGGCTGGTGGGGGGAGGCCCCAGCCGGCGAGGCGGGCGTCGGCGTAGAGGGTGGTGGCCAGGGCGAGGCTGATCATGGGGTCGAGCAGGATGGCGATCGGTAGTGGGATGCCGCGGCTGGTGGCGAAGCCGGTGACGTTGACCGCGGTGAAAACCAGCGCGAGCACTCCGACCGCGCATAGCACTGCGGTCAGGACGCGGAGCGTCCGGGCGGCCTCATCGGGTGGTGGCCTGTTCACCGGTGGCTCTTGTTGGCGGTGGGGCGGGTGGCGCCTTGGAAGGTGGGGCTGTGGGTGTCGGCTGGGCCCTCGCGTACGGCGGCTCCCGGTCTGGGGGCGTCGATGGCGTGGCCAGCGCCGGTGTAGAGGGCGACGTGGGTGATACGGCTCGGACGTGGGCCGTAGAACAGCAGGTCTCCTGGGAGGAGCGGGGCGTTGCGCGGTAGGCGTGGGCCGTGGCGGTGCTGGTCTTGGGCTACGCGGGGCAGGGTGATGCCGGCGGAGGCGTAGGCGGCCTTGATCAGGCCGGAGCAGTCGAAGCCGCCCTCGGCCGGGCCGTTGCCGCCCCACACGTAGGGGGTGCCGAGGTGGGCGCGGGCGAACGCAACCGCTCTGGCCGCGGGCTTGGTTGGAGCCTGGGCGGTGGACTCGTACCTGTCGGCGATGGTGAGGACCTGGTTCACGTAGGTGTGGGAGTGGTTGTAGTGCCAGATGGCTCGCCGTAGGTTCTGGCCGTTGTTTGCGCCGTTGGCGCACAGCAGTCGGGCGGCGGCGTGGACGGCGTCGACCGGGTCCCAGGGGGTCGGCGGCTTCTTCCCGCCCGGCGGCACCGGATGGGCGTACCTCGTGAAGGTGGAGGGGAGAAACTGCATCGGCCCGACCGCGCCTGCGGGGGAGGTCATGGTGGGGTGTCGTGCGTGGTCGGTTTCGACTTTGCCGATCGCGGCGAGGACCGTCCAGGGCAGACCTGGGCATTCCAGTGCGGCGCGCTGGTAGAGGGCGAGCAGGTCGCGGGGGATGTCTGCCCGTGCCTTCCTGCTTGGTGGGGCCGCCATGCTGCCGCCGGATGACAGGCCGCCCGACAGGGCGGCGATGACGGCTGCGGCCAGTAGCGGTAGGGCGAGGATCGCGCAGCCGATGCTTCCGGTGGTCTTGGCGAGCAGTGAGGTCACGGGCTGGCCTCGGTGGTGGGTGGGAGTGGGGGGACGGGGAGGGTGAGGGTGGTGTCGGCGTCGGTGGGTTCCAGATCGCAGGCGGGGGTGAGCTGGGGCCAGCGGGTGGCGAGGTGGGTGAGGGTGGTGCGGCGGGTGTCTCCGGGCATGAGGGGGGTCCACCAGGGGCCCCAGGGTTCGGTGGTGGTGAAGTCGGCGGATGCGGTGGCGATGGTCAGGTTCAGTTCGCGTGCGGGGGTGGCCAGGCGGCGGCGTAGGGCTTGGTCGCGGGAGGCGGTGCGGGTGTGGATGAGCAGGGCCGGGCGGGCGCCTGTGGTGGTGGTGAAGGCGGCGTAGCCGGCGAGTTTGGCTTCGACGCGGTGCAGGGGCTGGCTGCTGGTGTCGTATTCGAGGAAGAACGGCAGGATCTGGTTGCCGTCTTGGTAGTGGGCGTAGGCGTCGGGGCGGACGATGTCGCCCCAGCGGCGGGCGCAGGAGCGTTCGGACAGCCACAGCGGCAGTGCGGTTGTGGTGGTGGTGCGGTGGTGGGCGGCGAGGTGTACGAGGAGTTCGTTGACGCCGAGGTCGTGGCCCAGGGAGGGGGAGTAAGCGATGCGGCCGGTGTGGGTGGGGCGCCAGCCGAGGTCGGTGGGGTCGCATCCGGTGTGGGCGGCGAGGACGTGGGCGCCGGCGGGGCCGAGGGTGTAGTGCTCGGGGGCGGATCCGGTCTGGGTCAGGGGGCGGAAGGAGTCGAGGAGGCGGTGGTGGTGGAGGGTGCGCAGGCGGCGTTGGGCGGAGCGCAGGGAGGTGTAGGCGAGGGCGGCGATGTGGTGGGTGGTCAGGACGCGGTGTTCGTGGAGCATCAGGGTCAGCCACAGGTCGCGGGCGGTGAGGATGCGGGTCAGGGCGGCGATGTCGGTGTGCCGGGTGGGGCGTCGGCGGGTGGTGGCGGCGCGGGCGGTGTAGCGGGAGCCGGGGCCGGAGGCAGGGCGGGGGAGTGCGGGCACGGGGAGTCTCTTCACCGGGGGCGGGCGTGGTCAGGGGCGGGTGGCTGGGCGGGGTCCGGTGCGTCCGCCGGCTGCGGTGCGTAGGTCTTTGGCGCGGCCGGGTACCGCGGGTGGCAGGGGTCGGGTGGTGAGGGTGAAGGCCGGGGATTCTGCGCCGGCGGTCAGCAGGTGGGCGGCGGCCTGGTAGGGGCCGAGGTGGGCGAGGTCGTGTGCGGCCAGGGTGGGCAGGGTGTGGCGTTCGAGGGTGTGGGCGTCTTCGGGGGAGGCGTTGAAGAAGATTTTGTTGCGGGCGTTGGCGGAGATGCCTTCGCGCAGGTCGCGGGGGAGTTGGGCGAGGTGCTGGTGGGCGAGGAGCATGGACAGGCGGTAGCCGCGGGCTTCGGCGAGCATGTCTTCGAGCGGGTACGGCAGGGTGAGGAAGTTGTGTGCCTCGTCGATGCTGAGGGTGGCGTCGATGCGGGTGTGTTCGGGGAGGCGGGCGCGGGCTGCTGCGGCTTGCCAGGTGCCGGCGACGATGAACGAGCCCAGCAGCCGGGCGGTCTCCTCGCCGAGGGCTCCTTTGGGGAGGCGGGCCAGGAGGATGCCGCCGTCGAGGATCTGGGCGAGGTCGAAGGTGGAGGGGCCGGCGGAGATGGTGCGGCGGGCGAAGTCGCGGAGCAGGAAGGCGCGGAGCTTGTTCATGACGGGGCCGATGACGGCGGCGCGGGAGGGTTCGGACATGGATTCGTACCAGGCCCAGAAGCCGCGCAGCACCGGGTCCTTGAGTGCGGGGATGATGCGCAGGCGGTAGGCGGATTCTCCGAGGAGGCGGGGGACGTCGGCGAGGGTGGCGAGTTGGCGGGTGCGGTCGCGGTGTTTGAGGAGGGTCAGGCAGGCGGCGCGCATGACGTCGTCGGTGCGCGGGCCCCAGAAGGCGGTGAAGATGCGGCGGAAGATGCCGGTGATGTTGTCGACGACGACGTCGGTGTCGGTGCCGTCGAGGACGTTCAGGCAGGGCGGGGTGTGCGGGTCGTCGGGGTCGATGAGGACGAGGCGGTCGGCGCAGGTGTCGGGGAGCCGGTCCAGGAGGTCGGTGACGAGGTCGCCTTTGGGGTCGATGACGATGACGCCCCGGTGGTGGCGTACGTCGTCCAGGGCGAGGTTGGCAATGAGGGTGGATTTGCCGGATCCGGTGGCGCCCATGACGTGGAGGTGGTGGCGGGCGTCGGTGACGGCGAGGCCGACACCGCGGCGGGCGCCGGTGTCGGAGCGGCCGAGGGGCTTGACCTGGTTGCTGGGTGTGGGTTCGGGGACCTGCGGGGGTGGCAGGACGGAGCGGGCGCCGGCTCGTCGGACGCCGGGGGCGTCCGGGTCGAGGGGCAGGTGGGCGAGTGCGGCGAGTTCGGGGACCGACAGCAGCGCGGCGCGGGAGCGCGGGAGGCTTCGGCTGCTCAGGTGCGGTTCGGGGCGGGGCAGACGGGTGCGGGCGAGGTAGTTGCGGTCGGCGTACAGGCCGAAGGCGGAGGCCAGCGCGTGGGCCCGGCCGCGCGCCACGTCGTCGGACCGTTCCGTGGCGGGGGAGCAGGTGGCGGCGTAAGTGAGGGTGCACTGCCACTGCGGGCCGGTGAGCTTGGTGGCCGACTGGCGTACGGCGGCGCTGTGTTCGGGGTCCTGTTTGACGGTGGCGGCGGGTTGGGCGCGGTGGAAGAGCAGGGCGGTCAGGGCGGGAAGGCGGGCGGGGGCGCGGCCGGCTTTGAGTCTGCGGGCGTGGCGGCGGGCCCGGCGCAGTGCGCTGCCGGTGGCGGGGCGGGCCAGGAGCTGCACGCACGCGGACTCGTCCTCGCCCATACCGGCGGCGGCCTGGAGAAGCGCCCGCAGCGGGTCGGCGGCGTGGTCGGTGCGCAGCGGCAGGACGTCGGGGCGGGCCGGGCGCAGCCGTCCAGCGGTAACGGTGTGGCCGGGGACGAGGAGTGGGGCGGGTGGGGTGATGCGGGTGTGGGCGCCGGGCCAGGCGGCCTCGACGGCCCCGCGTACCAGGCCCAGGGGCACGGTGCCGGGCAGCCACAGGCGGATGGACAACCCTGTGTGGGACCAGGTGTATTCGAAGGCGAGGTGCGGCTGGCCGGTGGTGATCCGGCGCCACCAGGGGCGCAGAAGGCCGGAGAGCTGGGCCCACAGGACCTCGCCGCCCCGGGGCGCGACGGTGGGCGGTGAGAGGATCTCCACGCAGCGTGCGCCTTGGGCGTGGCGCTGCTCGCGCCATCGGCGCAGGCGGGTGTTGAGGGCGTAGCCGCTGGCCACGGTGACAGCGCTGCACGGGGCGAGGACGGGTGCGTGGGCGGCGAGCCAGCCGATGGCCTGGGTGCTGATCGTGGTCCACAGGTCGCCCGGGTTGGTGAGGAAGTCCACCAGTGGCCCGCTCGGCTGGGAGGCAGCGTGCGTCAGCAGGTCCGTCATGCTTCTCCGTCCGCGTCATCGCCGAAGAGGTCGTCGGGGTCCAGTTCTCCGTCTGCTGGATCAGGGGTGGCGAGTTCGCTCGGGTCTGTGGTGATCACGTCGTGTTCGCCGGGTGCGGCGACGCTGATGAGGGCGACCTTGTGGCGGCGGTCGCCGGTCAGCAGCAGGGCCTCGCCGCGGGTCGCGGAGAGCAGGAACTCCCGTTCGCCGTGGCAGAGGTGGAAGTTCTCGCTGATCACGTCGATGGCCTGCGGGGCTTGGCGGAGCAGGATCTGGGTGGCCGCGTTGGAGACGATGGCCCGCCCCAGCGGGGAGGCCAGGACGTCGTCGGCGTCCTGGGTGACCATCGCAAGCCCCGTCCAGTGCTTGCGGGCTGCCTTGGCCAGGCGGAACAGGAAGCGTGCACCGGCCCCGTCGCGCATCAGCAGCCACGCCTCGTCCACAACGACCAGGTGACGGCCCGGTTGGGCGCGGTCGGTGACCTGGCGCCAGATCGCGTCGAGCGCGAGGAGCATGGCCGGTGCCTTGACCTCGTCGGGGAGCTGACGCAGGGCGAACACGACCAGATGCCCGGTGGTGGAGGTGCTGCTCGGGCCGTTGAACAGCCGTGCGTGGGAGCCGGTGGTGAAGGGGATCAGCCGGTCGGCGAGATCGGCTGCCGTCTCGCTGCCGTCTTCGGCCAGGGTCGTGGTGAGGTCGGCGAGGGTGGGCGGGGTGCGTTGCCAGGTGCGGGGGTCTGCGGTGATCCCGGCATGGGTGTAGGTGGCGAGAACGGACCGGTCCAGCACGGCTTTTTCCGCCGCGGTCGGGTCGTTGCCGAGCAGGACGGCGAGGAAGGTGTGCAGGAACAGCACGCGCCGGGTCAGGACGTCCTCGCCGCTGTCCGTGGCGGCCGGGAGGTCGAAGGGGTTGAGGCGTACGCCGTCGGCGCCCAGCGCGATGACGTTCCCGCCGACGGTTTCGGCGAGGCGGACGTACTCGTCCTCGGGGTCGATGACCGAGGCCGTGACGCCGGTGAACAGCAGGCGCAGCAGCTCCAGTTTGGTCAAATAGGATTTGCCGGCCCCGGAGCGGGCCAGGGTGATGGAGTTGTAGTTGTCCTGCGCGAAGCGGTCCCACATCACCGGAGCGCCGGAAACCGCGTTCAACCCGTACAGGACCCCGCCGGTCGTGCCGTTGTCGCCTGTGGTGATCGGCAGGTCGGGGCTGGTGAAGGGGAAGCAGGCGGCGAGCGCGGCGGTGTCAAAGGTGCGGCGGATCTTCAGGGTGTCGATGCCGAGCGGGAGGGTGGCCAGCCAGCCCGGCAGAGCCCGATACGTAGTCGGGACCACCGTCATCAGCAGTGACTCGGCGACCGCGCGGACGGCGGCGGCCTGCTCGGCCAGGCTGTCCTCGTCCGGGGCGTGCACGGTCAGGTACAGGGCGACGTGGAAGAGTTTTCCCTCGCCGCGGGCGATGCGGTAGGCGAGGTCGGCGGCGTCCGCTGCGGCGGCTTCTACTTCCGGGTCGTCCAGGTGGCCTTTGTCGAAGCCGGTGCGGCGGCCGGACTCCAGCCGGGCGCGCTGCTTCTTCAGCCCGGCCGCTGCCACGGGGTTGGGGACCGGTTCGATGTGCAGGGCGATGTCGAGGTGGCCGGGGAAGTTCAGCAGCGGGGCGAGCCAGCCGGGGGTGACCTCGGCCGGGTAGCCGCTGACCACCAAGGTGGTGGCCAGGTGCTCGCCGATAGCGAGGGCGCGGGCGTGTACCTCGATGGCCTCGGGGCCGTTCACCTCCAGCAGACGGGCGGCGTCGACGACCGGTACGTTGCTCTTCGGGCGTCGGCGGGCGATGCGGATCCGGGTCATGCGTGGTCACCTTCCGGTCCGTCCTCGGGCGTGGTGGGGGTGTCGGGGTTGCAGGCGGCGCTGACCAGTTCGGCGCTTTGCTCGCTGTTCAGCGGGGTGACGGTGACCTCAGCGGCGGCCAGGGCGCGGGCTGCTTCCGCCGTGCGCTGGAGCACCCGCCCCTCGCCACCGGTGTTGCGCCGCCCGCCGGGCCCGGCTGTTTCTTCTCGGGAGATCAGCACGATCTGCCGGCCGAGGAGGTTGCCGCCTGTGGCGAGGTCGGCGAGGAAGTCGGCGTGCGCGCGGGCGGCCCGCTCCAGCTCGGGGTGCGGCAGCGCGGCGGCCTGGTGCTGGAGGCCGGTGGCGAGCGGGGCGAGGTCGATGCGGTGGCAGCGCACCAGCAGTTGGGTGGGGCCGGTCAGGGAGTTGAGCCAGCGGGCGAACGCCGCGGTCAGGCCCTGCTGCTCGGCCGCCGAGCGGAGTTCGAAGTTGACGGTGGAGCACGTCGCCAGGGCTGCCTTTCCCTCACCGCCGAGGTCGAGCACTCCGTTTGTGCTGATGCCGTCATACGGCATGCGCACCGCGGCCGGAGGCGGACCCGCGGCGGTGGCCCAGCGGCTGGGGACGGCGGTCGGCAGCGGCGGCACTCCTTCGGGCGCGTGCACACGGCGCCCCCGGGTGCGGGCGTGGGCAAGCGCGGCGAGCAGGAAGCGGTCCAGGCCGATACCGTCCCGTCGGCCGAGGGCGAGAGCGGCTGCCGCCCCGGCGACCGGGATGACCAGGACCACGTACGTCAGCGGCGTCATCAAGGCGCGGGTGGCCCACCAGCCGCCGTACAGCACCATCCCGGCAAGGGCGAGGGCGGCGGTCTGCCGGGCTGTGAAGGGCCCAAGGAGGCGGTCGGGGCGTGAGATGTCGGCCGGAATACGGACGGCGTACGAGGTATCTGTTGGCTCGTCGGGCGGGTTCATGGGGGACTTACCTCCGGGGCGGTTCGAGGGGCAGCCGCAACTGCATGGGGCGCGGTGGGCGCACTGGGACGCGTCGGGCGAGTACAGGAAGGGTCAGTTGCCCGGTCCGGCGGCCCTGGGCAGGGTGGGGCACGGCGCTCGGACTTCTCGATGTAGGCGGGACGGGAGTCGCCCTACGTGTGCGGCGTGGGGGAGCGTGGCCTGGTCGCTCACCGGCGCCAGGAGCATCGGCGCCCATGCGGGCTTGATGTGCGGCGGCGGTGACGGCGCGGTATCTGCCCTGCCTGGCCGTGGCACGCGGTGCGGGATGAAGTGCTGTCCCTGGCCGGCCACCGGGGCGGGCGAGAGCCGCACGGCCGCCGGCGGGCGCAGCCCCGGCCCCGCCTTGGGCACCACCTCGACCGGGACCCGCAGGCGGTCGACCGCCTGCGGGCGGGCCAGCGCCACCCCCGGACCCGCTCCTGCCACCACCAGGCCCGTTCCTGCCCCCACCGGGCTGGCCAGGGCCGCCGCCGGATCCACCGCGACCCCCGCCCGGCCGGCCACCGCCGCCGGGCCTGCCACCACTGCCACCGGAGGGTCCGCCGCTGCCGCCACCGGGCCCGCGCCCGCCCCCACCGGGACGGCCACCGCTGCCAGGGCCGCCGCCAGCGCCGCCGGGTCCGCCCCTGCCCCCTCTCGGCCAGCCTCCGCCGCCCCCGCCGGGTCCGGCGCGGCCCACGCCGAGCCCGGCTGCGCCCCCGCCACGCCCGCGCCCTCCGCCGCGTCGGCGGAGCGGGCTCGCGCCGGGCAGGTAGTGGCCCATGAGCCGGTACATCGCCAGGTGCTTGAGGATCCGTAGCCCGGTCGGTGCGTGCGCGTGGCTGAGCGGGGAGCTGCGCAGCGCCACATGCAGCGTCCATCCGGGGATCTTGAACAGCACCCAGAACAGGGCTACTGCGGCGAGGGTCGTGCCGAGCTGGTCGGATTTCGGGATGCCCAGGGTCTTGGCGCCGGGAGCGAAGAACAGCTTCAGGGCCAGGACGAACGTCATCGACTGCGCGAGGTGAATGACCACGCAACCGCTCAGGGCACGCCACCACAGGCGGGCGACCGGGTCGGTCAGGGGGTGGGCGTGGCACGCCAGCATCAAGGGTGCGGCCACCGCCAGCAGCGCCATCACCGCGACCCGTACCAGGTACCCGATCAACACCGCGAACACCAGCGCGATCATCACGATCGCCAGGATCAGCAGATACAGCTTCACCCCCGCGGCGCCGAACAGGGAGAACGGCAGCACCTGTTCGACCATGCCCTGCCCGGCGTCCGACATGTCGGTGGCCATGATCGCGTGGGCCAGGGCGTTGGACAGGCTGATCGCCTTGCCCATCACCGTCAGCGATGTCGCCGCCGCGACCATCCCCAGCAGCAGCCGCGGCACGATCTGCCGCAGGGCGTAGCGGGTCTGGACCGTCTCGTATCCCATGACCGTGATGCCGCCCGCGGTCACGAACAGTACGTAGATCCCGGCCGTGATGCCCAGCGTCGCCGTCCACAGCCGCTTGATGTCCGCGTGCTTGGTGACATCGGGCGTCGCCAGCAGAGTGTCGGCGAGCAGTTCGCGGACGGGCCTCATGATCTGCTCGACCAGCATGCCCAGGAACGAGGTGATCGCGTCCACGATCATTCCGGGAACGTCGAGGAAGGCGAGCATGGTGCCTGCGTTGTTGCAGTCGCTTCGATCGCCGTCCAACTCGCATGCCTGCGGCGTCTGGCTCGGCGTCGGCTCGGGAGAGGACGGCGCCTCCGGCTCGGCATCAGGCCGGCCCGGGGCGGGGGTCGGGCCGGGCGCCGGATCCGGTCTCGTCCCGGACTCGGGTTCCGCAGAGGGCGCTCGCTGCGGTTCGGGCTGAGGCGGATCGGGCGCGGCGGGAGCCAGGGCGGCCGTATCTACGGCGTGCGCGTAGCTTGAGTGGACGGGCGGGACCAGCACCAGGGCCGCCAGGAACATCACCGGCAGTACGCGGCCCCGATATCGGGCGCCGGTCACTGCCCGCCCCCGCCCACCCCGACGATGCCCTGCAACACGGTGACGATCACCGGAGCGAGGATGGCCAGGCCGTAGCCGATGCCTGCGGCCTTCAACGCGCGTTTGGCGGCCTCGACCTCGCCGGGGTCGCCGCCGGCCATCAGGTAGCGCAGTCCGCCGAAGGTGAGGAAGAGGGTGGCCAGGCCGGCGAGGATGCCGACGATCCAGTTCCGCAGGTTGTTGATGACGGTCGGGATGTCCGCCACCGCCCACACGCGCGGCGGCGGGGCCAGCAGCGCCACCGCGGTGACAACCGCGACGAACCCCGAGCGGAAGAACCAACGGCCCAGCGGCACAGACCGGGACCGCCGTCGACTCGCGGGCATGGCAGCACACCTCCATCAGGCACACGGCAAAACGGGGACACCCCGTGGCCGGGGCGAGTAGGGGGAAGCAGGTGCGGGGTGAGCTGGGCCCTTAGCCCGGGCGCCGGCCTCCTCACAGGGATGCGGCGGGAAGGGTTCTCGGGTGTCAGCACGAGACGGCCGTACTCACCCCGCACCATGGCGACGCTCCGGTCCGGGACGTCGGCCGCCGCCCCGGACCAGAACGCGCGGCCCGGCCCGGAGCCGGAGCGGGCCGCTGTTCACCGTGAATAGAGACGCCGGTGGCGGGAATTGACATCCCGCCACCGAAGATCCCCCGTCCGGACGCCTTTACAGGTCCCGTAGCCGACCCCGCAGATGCGCGGCCAGGTGCTGCTCGGCCGCGCTGCGGTGCCGGTAGAGCTGACGCACACTCACCCCCCGCTCGGCCGCAAGGCGGCTCATGGGCTCACCGCCCAGGCGGGTACGGGCGATCAGCCGCGCCTCGGCCACGCCGACCACCCGGGCCGTAACGGCGTGGGCGAGCACGGTGAACTCATCCACCGCCTCACCCCGGTCCCACTGCGGCACGGCGCACAGGTGGTCCAGGTGGACTGCCGGCGGGCCGGCCTCGCGGCTCGCGCGGCGATGTGCGGCGTACACCATGCGGTGCGCAGCCCGGTCGGCCGCGCTGAACAGCTCCCTGTCCAGCCGCTCCGCGCCCGGGTCCACTGTGCGCAGGGCAGCGGCGACGGCGGCCAGGGCCTCCTGCTCGACCTCAGCGCGCTCCAGGTGGGCGGGGCGGGCGAGCCGGGCGAGCATCCGGCGCAGCACCGGAACGGTCATGGCCACCGCGACCACACCCCACGGCTCCCCCAGATCGCGGGCACGACGGACCACCTCACGCCACGTCTGCTCGCGCAACTCGGCTCGGGTGGCGGGGTGGGCCAGGTGCGTACGGACCCGGTCGACCGTCCACGCCGCACAGTCGGGTTCGTCGCACACCAGGTGCGCGGGGAAGGTGAGCGGCTCGATTCCCTGGGCGAGGGCGAGGAATGACTGCTCCAGATCCCCGAGCGGGGAACGAAGCCTGCCGTGCGAGCGGGGCGCGGGCCGGTGAGCTTGAGGGCGGTGGTGCATGGCGAGTCTCCTGTGACGACGTGGACAACTTCCGCCGCCACACCTCCCAGCCCTCCGTGCCACTGCCGGCCCACCCGCACGCAGATGCCGTGCCACCGCTGACCGAGTGGTCCGGCATGTGCGACCGCCCCGCCCTGGTCCCCTCCTCATGGTCAGGAATGACGCCTCAGACGGAGCAAGGAGAATCGAACACGAAACTTCTTCGACGCTCCTCTGCTCTCCCGCTGGGTGGCTCGCCTCAGTGGATCGACGGTGGCTCGCACATGGCACACGACTGGCTCGCACCCGCAACGACGTGTACCAACAACGGTCCACGGCAGGAAGATCCGCGAGAAGCCGGCGCATACAGAAGCCGCTGCCGGGGAGATCGAACAGCCGTGAGTGCTGTGGCAAAGATCAACCGGTGAGTCTCTATTACTCACGTCAGCGCGAGCACGGCCGGACCCCACCGCCCCGGGCGCCGCCCATCGCATGCCGAACCCCACCACCCCCCGCTCCCGTACCTCTTCGCCGCTGCCGACGACCATCTGGCTCCCCGGCCCGGACGACCCAGCCCGCCCGATCCCCGGCGCCGTACTGCCCGCCTGGGCAATCGACAAGATCCGCACCGACTACGTCGACCGCCCCGCCCACCAGCCCGCACCCCTGCTCAAGATCGCGATCCGGGACACGGCACCCGGCATGGACGCCCGGATCCCCACCACACCCTTCACCACCCCCGCCGACGACGAGGACAGCGCAAAGAATCCGCCCAACCTCCTGGCCGAACTCCACCCCGACACCCTCCCCACCGCCCGCACCGGGAATCCGGCAGCCGAGACTCCCGGCACGGCCGGGGACGGCTGGACCGGCTTCTTCCACCGCGCCCACCGGCTCCTGCCCACGGACGGTCTTCTGCTGCTGGCCACCCGCCAGCGTCGGGACGCCGGTCGCCTCACCGACCCGCTCGGCACCCTGATCGCATCCGCCCGCACCGCCGGATTCCGCTACCTCCAGCACATCGTGATCGCCTACGCCCACCCCGCCGGCGACCACCTGGCACCCGCCCTGCCCGCCGACACCTCACCCGGCGTCGCGCACTGCGACCTGATCGCCCTGTCCGCGATCCGCCACACCTAGACCAGCCAAGGAGAACGCTCGTGCCTTTCCCTCTCTCGGTGTGGAACACCGCACCCACCTCCGCCCCACAGCAGCGCAGGAACCGCTACGTGCCCGGCTCGTCCGCCCACCCCGCCAAGATGCTCCCGCACATCGCCGCCCACGCGATCGCCACCTACACCCGACCCGGCAACCTGGTCCTGGACCCGATGTGCGGCATCGGCACCACCCTCGTCGAAGCTGTCCACCTCGGCAGGCACGCCCTCGGCGTCGAGTACGAACCCACGTGGGCCAGCCTCGCCCGCCGCAACATCGCCCACGCCACCCGCACAGGCGGCACAGGCTCCGGCGACGTACGCTGCGGCGACGCCCGCCGACTCACCCAGCTCATCTACGCCGAGCACCACGGCGAGATCGACCTCGTCGTCACCTCACCGCCCTACGGACACTCCGTGCACGGCCAAGTCCGCTCCACCCGCGAGACCGGCGAACGCGGCGTGGTCAAAAAGGACAACCGCTACAGCCACGACCCCTCCAACCTCGCCCACGTCTCCACCGACCGGCTCCTTCAAGCCTTCACCACCATCCTCACCCAGTGCCGCCACCTCCTACGCCCCGGCGGCACCGTCGTCGTCACCACCCGCCCCTGGCGCGAACGCGGCGAACTCATCGACCTGCCCTCCGCAGTCCTCGCCGCCGGCCAAGCCGCCGGACTCATCCCCACCGAGCGCTGCGTCGCCCTCCTCGCCGGCATCCGCGACAGCCGCCTGATCACCCGCCCCTCGTTCTTCCAGATGAAGAACGTCCAAGACGCCCGCCGCCGCGGCATTCCCCTGGCCGTCATCCAGCACGAGGACGTCCTGGTCTTCACCCGCCCCCGACACCACCCCGGCCGGACCGCAACCCCACAGCACCCCGCACATGCCCCTGCTCAGCGCCGATGCCTGCGAGCGGAGCGAGGACGATGACCCCGCCCCAGCCACCCGGCGAGGAGGTGCAGGGCCGCGGGCTTGACACGGTGGGCGAGGCGGAGCGTCCATGGTCCACCCCGGGCCCGGCAGCCGGCACCCCGCCGAACCCCATCCCGCCCACCGTCAACCCCCGGAAAGGAAGAGGCGGACGCCCCCGCACCACCACGGATCGCGGGCGTTCCGCACCGGACAGTGGTGACCGGCTGCTGACCGTGGGGGAGGTCGCGGCGTGGCTCAGGGTCAGTCAGGCCAGCGTCAGGAACAAGTACCGGCTGTGGGGCATCCCGCCTCAGAAGGTCGGACGCCTCCTGCGATTCCGCGCACGCGACGTCACGCGCTATCTCGACAAGCACTACGGCTGACGCGAACCCGCGCCAGCCACGCGAGGAGGACGCAGGACCGGTGGCCACCGTCTACCAGCGCTGCAAGAGCGACAAACGCAACAGCAACTACCCCTGCACACGAGACCGCTGCGGGCACCCGTGGACCGTCCGCTACCGCGAGCCGGGCGGCTCACGCTCCGAACGCCAGCCCAGCTTCGAGAAGAAGACCCAGGCCGAAGCCTTCGCCCAACGCCTGGAACGCGACAAGTACGAGGGCTACTACCTCGACCCCAAACGCGGCGACATCCCCTTGCACGAGTACGCCCCCGACTGGCTCGCCCGCCAGGTCATCGCTGAGGGCACCTGGCGCAACTACGAGAGCTTCCTGCGCATCCACCTCCTCCCCGCCCTGGGCGACAAGACCCTCATCAGCATCCAGGCCAAGGACGTCGAGACCTTCGTCGCCGCCATCAGCAAGAAACTCGCCCCGAGCACCATCTGCGACCGCATGAAGATGGTCACCAGCATCTTCAAGACCGCGATCAGGGAGAAACGGCGCTCCGACGACCCCACCGACGGCATCAAGCTCCCGCGCACCGGATCCCACGCCGTCGACGAGGACGAGATCCCCACCCTCTACGAGGTGGACCTCATCGCCAAGCAGATCTCGCCCCAGTACCGGCTCACGATCTACCTCCAGTCCGGCGCCGGGCTGCGGATCAGCGAAACCCTCGCGTTCTCCCCGGACTGCCACCGCGACGGCTTCCTCCGCATCCGCCGCCAGGTCAGCTCCAAGGCCCACCGCGAGGACTGCGTCACCCGGTTCATCCCGCTCAAGCACCGCGCCGAGGGCGAGTACCGCGACATCCCCACCCCCGCCTTCCTCGCCGACGAGATCGACACCCACCTACAGCAATGGAGCACCAGGACCGCAGACGGCATCGAGACCCTCTTCGCCCCACGCGAGCGCGGCAAGCGCACCATGCCCACCGCCGTCACCTACGGCCACCACTTCCGCAAGGCACTCACCCAAGCGGGCATCGTCAAACCGGACGGCACCCCGAAGTACACCCCCCACGGCCTGCGGCACTTCTTCGCCTCCACCGCCCTGGCCCACGGCATCCCGATCCACGAAGTATCCCGCTGGCTCGGCCACACATCCATCAAAACCACCGTCGACATCTACGGCCACCTCATCCCCGCCTCCTGGGACCGCTGCCGCACGATCATGCACAACGCCCTCCGGCCGGGCACCCCCACGGCCGAACACAAGGGCGCAGGGCAGGCCCTCACCGAGCCCGTCGATCCAGCATGAACAGGGGGAATGGACCCGCCATTTCCGGCCGCAGGATCCTCTCCGGCGTTCCGCAGGCCAAAACTGGCGTCGCGTGCTCCGCTTCAGCATTTAACCGTTGCGTTAGCATCGATTCACGGATCTAGCAAAACTGCAGGTCAGGCGAGGTCGTGCCGTTTCGGTGCGGCCCCGTTGGCGTACCCCCTGCAGGTTTCCGTTCTAGTGCCGTGACCGGGAACGTTCACCGGGGTGGGCTTGCGGTGATGGGTGATGCCGCGGGTCGCTTGCCGGACCAGGCCGAAATCGTTGGACACCCTTCGGTTAGTCAGCGAGCATCCGCAGGTGACACATGATGCTGATCACCAGAGACCGTTCAAGCGGAGCCTGAAACGCGTCCGTTTTGTCGAGCTGTCCGGCGGGGTGATGTCCGCTCTGCTCGATGGAGACCTGTCGGGAGCAAGCAGGATGGCCGGGGTTTCGCTGACCGAGTACTTCGTGACCGATCAAGCACGGTGGCTGTGGCAGTTCCGGCTCGACCAGATGGCCTCCGATCCCGGCCGTGCGCGGTGGATGGTGCGGCAAGCGGTCGTCGGCGACAGGGGTCTCGTCGTCGGACATGCCGGGTTCCACGGACCGCCCGATGAGGCCGGCATGGTCGAGATCGGCTATTGCGTCGCTCCTGACTTCCGTCGCCAGGGATATGCCCGATCCACGCTGATCGAGTTGCTTCGCCGGGCAGCAGCGGAAACCGCGGTCACGACCGTGCGGGCGACGATCAGTCCCGACAACGTGGCATCCCTGGCCACGATCTCGGGCTTCGGCTTCGTTGAGGTCGGCGAGCAGTGGGATGAGGAGGACGGTCTCGAACTTGTCTTTGAGGTCCCTGCCTGCGGGGTTCCGCCCGCTTGATGGGAAGGTCCGCGGCAGAACGCTGAGCTGTGACCGTGGCGTCTGGCGCGGTGGTCAGGCCGCGGCAGCCAGTGCGCGTCCGCCCCAGCGGATGCCTTTCTCGCTGCGGATGCGGGCGCGTTCGCGGCGTTGAGCGGCCAGGACGTCGGGGTGGCGGGCATTGACGTTGCGCCACCGCAGGTAGCGGTGCAGGGCTCGGGTCTGCACGGTGTGGTTGGGGTGCTCGGAGTTGGCGATGGTGAACTGCCGCAGCGGGCCGAAGTGCGCCTCGATCGGGTTGGCCCAGGAGGCGTTGGCCGGGGTGAAGCACAGCTCGACCCGGTTCTTCTTCGCCCAGGCGCGGATCTTCGCTCCCTTGTGCGCGGAGAGATTGTCGAGGACCACGTAGATCGGGGCGCCGTCCGGGCGCGCGGCCCGGATCGACTTCAGCGCCGCCAGGGTGTTGGCCGCGCCTTTGCGGCGACGGTTGACGCCCCAGAGAGTGTCGTCGCCGATCGAGTAGCAGCCGTGAAAGTAGGTGACCCCATGAGTGCGGTGATAGGTCGCCGGCAGCCGGTCGGGACGGCCCCGCTCGGCCCAGCAGGACCCGCCGACGGGGCGGATGCCCAGCGGGCCGAACTCGTCGAAGGCGAAGGTGCGGTCGGGGAAGTACTCGATGACGTACTCGATCCGATCCAGCTTGGCGTCGCGGTCGGGGTCGGGGGACTCCTTCCACGTCTTGGTGCGCTGAAAGGTGATCCCGCGGCGGGCGAGCAGGCACCGCAGGGCTTCGCGGCCGATGCGGATCACCCGGCCGTGGACGCGGCGCAGGTAGGCGGCGAGTTTGCGGATGGACCAGCGGGTGAAGGGCTGGCCGAGCTTGGTCGGGCGGGTGGTGGCCGTCTGGATGACGAAGTCCTCGTCGTCAGGGCTGAGCAGGCGGGGACGGCCTCCCGCCCACTGAGGGTCCAAGCAGGCCAGCCCGATCTCGTTGAACCGGTGGATCACATCGCGGACGGTGTCCTCGTCCGCCTGGACAAGCTGAGCAATCACCGGCACACGGTTCCCGCCGGCGGAGGCCAGGATCATCATCGCGCGCCGGTACCGCACCGTGCTGGTGCTGCCCCGGCGCACGATCTGCTGCAGCCGCTTTCCCTCTTGATCGGTCAGTCTGCGGACCTTGACCGGCTCTGCCACCACGCCTCCACGCGTCCGAGCGGATGTGTCGTCACATCCAACCGGCCGAGTGGTACCCGGCTCGAACACCACCCCGGCGAACCTTCCCGGTCACGGCACTAGATCGTGTGACGTCTCGTCATCTGGATCCTTACTGGATGGGTGCTGGATGGGTGCTGGATCGTGTGACGGGGTGTCAGCCTCGCCGTTTCACTTGGGTACGGGCTGGCTTTGGGGAGGAAACGCGAAAGTGCCTTCCTGACCTGGGATGATGAACCTTGCAGAGGGGTTCTGTCGGTCCAGGCGGAGGGCACTTTCTACGTGCAGGCTATCGGGTTGCGTCCCAAGGTCCATGTCAGTGCCGATGGTTCGGGGGTGGTCGGGCATGCCGGGGCACGGTTGCTGGCGGATCTCGCTGATGCCACCGGGCTGACCGCCGCGTACTCCGCCGCTCTCAGGCCGCTTCGGCCGCGCGGGACCGGGCATGATCCGGGCCGGGTCGCCACCGACCTGGCGGTGATGCTCGCCGACGGCGGTGAGGCGATCGCGGATCTGGCTGTGCTGCGGGACCAGGCAGGGGTGTTCGGCCCGGTCGCCTCCACGCCCACGGCTTGGCGGTTGCTCGCCGACACCGACGAGGCTGCACTCGCTTCGCTGCGGGCGGCCCGCGCCACGGCCCGGGAAGTCGCCTGGATGCAGGCCGCCGAGACCGGCGAGGGCATACCTGCTGCCCGGGCCGGCGGACGAGAACTTCCCGGCCTGTTTTGGACCTCGACGCCACGCTGGTCACCTGCCACTCCGGGAAAGAGCAGGCCGCACCCACCTATAAGGGCGGCTTCGGCTTCCACCCGCTGCTGTGTTTCCTCGCGAACACCGGCGAGGCCCTCTCGGGGCGGCTGCGGCCCGGGAACGCCGGCGCCAACACTGCCGCCGATCACATCACGGTGCTCGACCAGGCGCTCGCGCAGATCCCCGACGCTCACCGGCACGGCACCGACATCCTCATCCGCGCCGACAGCGCCGGATCCGCGAAAGCCTTCCTCGCCCACGTCCGCGACCTGCGGAAACGAGGAATCCGTACCTTCTTCTCGGTCGGATACGCCCTCACCGAGCCGGTCCGCCGAGCTGTCCGGGCCATGCCCGACCACCTCTGGCATCGAGCCCTGGACCAGGACGGGACGCTGCGTGACGGCTCCGAGGTCGCCGAGCTGACCGGCATGGTCGATCTGGGCGGCTACCCCGACGGCACCCGCATCATCGTGCGCCGGGAGCGGCCGCACCCCGGAGCCCAGCTGTCCCTGTTCGACCAGGACGAGGGCCTGCGCCACCAGGTGTTCCTCACCGACACCCCATACTCCGGCGGCGGATCCGCACAGTTCCTGGAGGTCCGCCACCGCGGGCATGCCACCGTCGAAGACCACATCCGGTGCGGCAAGACCACAGGCTTCGGCCGCTTCCCCTCCCGCGACTTCGCCGTCAACGCCGTCTGGCTCGAACGCAGCCTCGCGGCGATCGATCTGCTGGCCTGGACGCGCGTCCTGCTGCTGGACGGGGAGCTGGCCACTGCCGAGCCGAAGAAGCTCCGCTATCGGCTGCTGCACGTCGCCGCCCGCCTCACCCGCGGCGGCCGACGCCTGCGCTTGCGGATACCGGCGACCTGGCCCTGGAGAAACGAACTGGCCACGGCCTTCCACCGCCTCGCCGCACTGCCCCGTCCCGCCGACTGACCGGCAAACCCTGACCGCCCACGACCCGAAGGACCCCGGAGAACCCGACCACCGCGCCGGGCCTCCGCCATGTCCGAACACCGAAATCGCGTCGGCCACCCGACCGCTACCCCTCAACGACGCCTCATCGCCGCAACCGAAACGGCGAGGTCAGTGGACGGGGCCGAGTTGGCGGGCCTCGGGGGGCGATCTCGTCGTGGCGCTCCACGGGATTGTGCTGCTGAAGTACCCCGGTGAAGCGGCTCGGGGAAGCGTCGTGTATTTCAATACCCGACTATGTTCTGTCATGTACGCCGAGTGTGATAAGGTCCTCATGGCTGGTGAGGGCGAAATGGTGCCCGAGCCTCCTGTTGCAGGCGTGAGGGCAGAGCTATGCCCCGGGGCGCTTGCTAGCAGAGGCACACACCGGGGCTTACGTCAGCCACCATAACGTCCTGTTTGCCGTTGTGCAATGCCGGCCCGATGGGGGGATCCGTCAATGACCTGCGCTACCACTGACGAAGTGCATCTGATCAAGGCGCTGGACGCTGAGCGGTACGCTCCGGCGGGGTCACTGTGCTCGTCGGAGTGCCGCCAGGCGCTGGGCTGGTTCGAGTGGGAGACGCAGGTGTCCAAGGCGCTGTACGAGATCCTTCGGCATCTGGAGAACGCGCTGCGCCGCACGATGGCGGGGCGCCTTGCCGTTCACTATGGGCGCGAGGACTGGTGGCGCGCGCCCAGAATTCGGCTTACGTACGGAACCCTGCGGAAGATCGAGGAAGCGGAGGGGCGGCTGCGCGATGATGTGGTGCCGTGGACGGCGGCGGGTGTTCAGCGGGAGCTTACGCTGGGCTTTTGGGTCATGCTGCTGGGTCGAGGTGCGGATTATGAGACTCAGCTGTGGCGCCCGATGGCCGCAGGTTTCCCCGGCTACCGGGGGGTGCGTCAGCCGCTGCACTTCCGGCTTGATCATCTTCGGAAGCTGCGTAACAAGGTGGCGCATCAGGAGCCCGTCTTCGGGCGGGACCTGGCCGCTGACCGGGCTTCGGTGATCACGTCGCTGGGTTACGTGTCGCAGTCCGCGGCCCAGTGGGTGGCGAAGGCGGATACGGCCACTCCCCTGCTGCTGGCGCGGATGCCCGGGCGCTGTCTGCGGGTCGGCGGTGGTGCGGTATGAGTGCGGACTACCGGCTGGGCGACCTGTGCCGGATCACCGCCAGTCCGTCGAGCGATCTGTTCGTCGATCTTGCTGAAGGTGCTGAGGGGACGCCGGTGCTCTCGCCGGCCGATATAACGGTGGAGCAGCGGGTGGATGTGTCCGGCGTGCGGTCGCTGCCGCGCGTGGATGCAGGGCTGGCACGGTACCGATTGGTTCCTGGTGATCTGGTGGTAGTGCGGCAGGGCGCGGTGGGCAGGATCGCGCTGGCAGGTGAGGGCGAGCGTGGTTGGATCTACCACTCTTCGTGTATGAGGCTGCGGCCCGATACGCATGCCGTGTATCCACCTTACCTGGCGGCCTATCTCGCTCATCCACCAGTGGTGGATCAGATGCTGGCCCGTACGCACCAGGGCACGGTGGCCACGATCACCGTGGACGTGCTCGCGGACCTTCCGGTGGCGCTCCCCGCGCCGGAGGAGCAGCACCTCATTGCTCGGGCGCTCGGGGAAGTCGACCTGCAGATGAGTCTCCAACGCCAGCTCCTGAACCGGCTTGAAGCGCTCAGGCCTGCTCTGCTTAGCCAGATACTGGGCGGCGACGCCCCGGGGCAGCGTGCACCAGGGCCGGTGGAAGCCGCGGCCGGGCGCAGGCCGGGCAGAAGGCGGCGAATGAAGCGAATGTCATAGCCCGCCCCTATGGTGGGGCGGCGGCGTACAAACTGCGTGCGCGATGTGCATCACGAAAAGGAATGAGGCGCGAGTGGCCCAGCTGACTTTGCCGCAGCTTGAACGGCACCTGTATGCCGCGGCGGACATCCTGCGCGGCAAGATGGACGCCGCCCAGTACCAGGACTACATCTTCGGGCTGCTGTTCCTCAAGCGCGCCTCCGACCAGTTCGATGTGGCACGGACTAAGGCCATAGAGAAGTTCGTCGAGGCTGGCATGGACGTACAGCGCGCGGAGCAGCTAGCGGCGAGTCCCAGCGCGTACGCGTCACGCGAGTTCTTCGTCCCGGATGCCGCCCGCTGGTTGACGGTCATGCGGGATTCGCGCAAGGATCCGGCCGAGGCACTGAACGTCGCCCTCGCGCAGCTGGAGAGCCACAATCACCAGGCCCTCGACGGGGTTTTGGAGTACATCGACTTCAAGCGTCCCGCCAGCGGCAACACCAAACTCAGCAAGCCGGTACTCCAGGCGCTGATCGATCACTTCAACCAGTACCGGCTCAGCAACGACGACTTCGAGTTCCCGGATCTGCTCGGGTATGCGTACGAGTACCTCATCGGCGAGTTCGCCGACGAGGGGGGCAAGAAGGGCGGCCAGTTCTATACCCCGCGCTCCGTGATCCGCATGATGGTCCGCCTCGTCAAACCGCAGGAAGGCCAGTCCGTTTACGACCCGTGCTGCGGATCCGGCGGCATGCTGATCCTCAGCAAGGAGTACGTGCAGGAACACGGCGGCGACGCCGCGCATCTGTCGGTCTACGGCCAGGAGGACAACGGCAGCGCCTGGGCCATGGCGCGCATGAACCTGCTGCTGCACGGCGTGGCCGACGGCGTGATCCACCACGGCGACACCCTCGCCAAGCCGCTGCACACTCAGGACGGCGAACTCCAGCGCTTTGACCGGATCCTCACTAACCCGCCCTTCGCGCAGAACTACCGCAAGGAGGGGATGGAGTACCCGGAGCGGATGACGTACGGCTGGTGTCCGGAGTCCGGCAAGAAGGCCGACCTTATGTTCATCCAGCACTGCCTCGCCGTGCTGGAGCCGGACGGCATCGCGGCCTCCGTCATGCCCCATGGCGTGTTGTTCCGCGGCGGTGTGGAGAAGGACATTCGCCAGCAGATGATCGAGGAAGGCCGGCTGGAAGCCGTCATTGGCATCGGGCCCAACGTCTTCTACGGCACCGGCATCCCGGCCTGCATCCTCGTCCTGCGCGGCCGCGACGGAGCCCTCACAGGACGCCGTGACGGTGTCCTGTTCATCAACGCCGACCGGGAGATGACCGCTGGCCGTACCCAGAACCTCCTGGAAGCCCAGCATGCGGAGAAGATCATCTCCGCGTACAAGGGCTGGAAAAACATCGACGGCTTCGCCCGCGTCGTCCCTTACCAGGAGCTTGCGGACAACGACTACAACCTCAACATCCGCCGCTACGTCGACAACACCCCGCCCCCCGAGCCGCAGGACGTGCGCGCACACCTCCACGGCGGCATCCCGAAGGCAGAAGTCGACGCCCGGCAAGCGCAGTTCGACGCCTTCGGAATCGACCCGGGCAAGCAGCTCTTCAACGAGCGCGAGGAGGACTATTACAGCTTCCTCGACGAGGGCTACGAAGCCACCGCTGCCCGTATCCCAGACCTGACAGCCGGCAAAGAAGCGGATCTCCGGGATGCGTTCGACAGATGGTGGCAGGAGCACCGCGCCCGTCTGGACGAACTCCCCGACCACCAGCAACTGTGGTCCACCCGCCAGGAACTCCTCACCACCTTCACCCATGGCCTCCAGTCGGTGAACCTGCTGGACCACTATCAGCTGTCCGGCACCATTGCCGCATGGTGGTTCGACACCCGCAACGACCTGCGCAGCCTGGCACTAACCGGCTTCAAGGGTGTGGTGGACCGCTGGGTCGCCAGCATCGACTCCGCCTTCGCGGAGCCACCGGCCGACGCGGACGCCAAGACGAAGGCACGCATGCGGGCGGGCCAGCGCAAGGCACGCGAACACCGCCTGGTACCTGAACTCATCCCCGCCTACGTCGAGCGACTGGAGACAGCCGAAGCCCTCGCCGCCGACCTGGACGCCAAGGTCAAGGCAGGCTCTCCGCCGAAGAAGACCAAGGGCGCCGATGAGGACGACGAAGAGGAACGAGACCTCTCGAACGTTCTGCCTCCCAAGGAACTCCGCGTGCTCAAGAAGCAGCAGACCGAGGCAAAGAAGCGCTTGGCCGAGCTGAAGGCGGCCTTCGTCGTGGAGTTGAAGTCAGCGGCGGCCAAGCTTACCGACGCCCAGGCGCAGGCCATCGTGCTCGGCTTCCTAAAGGCCGACCTGCGGGCGCGCATGGATCGCTTCGTCGCGTCAGACAGGCGCGGCCTCATCGTCGCATTCCGGAACTGGGGCGAAAAGTATGCCGTGACGCTGGAAGACCTCGAACGGGAGCGGGAGGCCTCTGCCAAACGGCTGCGGGGGTACCTGGAGGAGCTGGGGTATGCGTGACATGGATGCAAACGTGCCGCGCGCCAATTGGTCTTCGGTTAGGCTCGGTGACGTCGCAGCAAGGGTCACGATGCGAAACATCGTGGGCAATGCCAATGTGCTCACCATCTCTGCCGCACACGGACTCGTTAGTCAGGAAGAGTTCTTCAATCGCAGGGTAGCCAGTGCGGATCTTTCGCAGTACTACCTGCTGGCCAAAGGTGACTTTGCCTACAACAAGAGTTACTCAGATGGTTGGCCCGTAGGTGTGGTGCGAAGCCTCGAGCGTTATGACGCTGGCGTGGTCTCACCGCTTTACATCTGCTTTCGTCCAGATGCTACAGTAATCCAACCGTCATTCCTTCAGCACTACTTCAATGCTGGCACGCTCGATGAAGACATTCAATGGATCGCTAAGGAGGGTGTACGCAATCACGGGCTCTTGAATGTTGGAGTGGAAGACTTTTTCAATCTGACGGTTAAACTCCCGCCGCTAGCGGAACAGCAGCGGATCGCTGAGATTCTCGACGAAGTAGATGGGCAGATCTCGTCCGTGTCTGCTCAGAAGCAGAAGCTCGCGGTTGTAGCTGCCGCCGAATCTGCTGCACTGATGCGAAGAGTCTCCGAGTCGCGGGACGTTGCGTGGGTCACCTTGGAGAAGGTTGCCGCAATTTCCGCTGGCGTCACGCTGGGAAATGACGAGAATGGGGACGATGCGATCGACCTGCCCTATCTGCGAGTTGCCAATGTACAGGACGGCTACATTGACACTTCCGATGTGAAGACTGTCTCGGTCAGAGCGACAGATGTCGAACGATACGCGCTCAAGCAAGGCGATGTGTTGCTCACCGAAGGTGGTGACCTCGACAAGTTGGGTCGCGGCGGCGTCTGGGATGGGCGCATTGAACAATGTCTCCATCAGAACCACGTGTTCAAGGTGCGTTGCGTCGCAGAGATCATGCTCCCGGATTTCCTATCTGCATATATCGCATCTCCACGTGGCAAGAGCTACTTCCTGAGCGTTGCGAAACAGACAACGAATCTGGCGAGCATCAACTCGACTCAGGTAAAAAAGGCCCCCATTCCGTTGATTAATCTTCACGATCAGAAGCAGGTAGTTAATTCAATCACTCAGTGGCGCGAGCAGCTGGATATTGCAGAACGAGATATCGTGAAGCTCGAAGCGCTGAAGCGGGCGCTCCTTAACGATCTTTTCGTAGGGGCGCGGGAGAGCGGGAGGAGACGCGAGCAGCGCCGCGTAGTCGCAGCTAAGTGATCGGTGAGGGCCGTCTGTCGTCGCATCCGAAGGAGTAGCTCAACATGTCCGAGTCCGGCCCTGAGTTCCGTTACGTCGAGAAGCCGCTGATCGATCAGCTTACGCATCCCAGTATGGGGTGGCGGCACGTTCGGGGCACGGCGGACGCGGAGTTGCAGCCGGGAGGGGAGTCCGTCGTCCGTAGGAGTACCTTTGACGGCGCGGTGCTGGACGAGATCCTTCGGCGCAGGTTGCGCAGGGTGAACCGGCGGCCGGACGGGAGTCCGTGGGTGGATGACGTGAGGGCGGCGCAGGCCATCTCCGCCCTCACTCGGGGTGCCGCGAGCGCGGGTGGTGGGCTGGTGGCAGCCAATGAGGCCGCGACGCACGCGCTGTTGAACGGCGTAGACGTGCCGGGGTTCGCGGACTGGGACAGGGGCCGGCGGCAGACTGTCAGGTTCATTGACTGGGAGACGCCGGAGAACAACGATTTCCTGGCGATCTCCCAATTTCGTATGGCTATTCCCGGTAGTCAGGGCGAGGTGATGGTCGCCGACTTGGTGCTGTTTGTGAACGGTATTCCGCTGGTGGTAATCGAGTGCAAGAAGCTCGCCGCGGTCGGCGGGGAGATAAAGCGGGCTGTTCAGCAGCTGCGCCGTTACGCGAATCAGACAAGCGGCCGTGGCGCACCGTGCGGGAGTGAACTGCTCTTCCGGACCGTGCAGTTGACGGTGGCCAGTACGGGGGACCGGGCGCTGCTGGGCACGTTCACGGCGCGTCTGCAGGATTACATGTTGTGGCGCGACCCCTACCCCCTCAAGGCGAAGGAGGTCGCCGGTCGCAGCTACAACCCGGACGACGTCCTTTTCGGCGCGCAGAAGGTTCTCGCGGCCGGGGTGCTGCATCCTGCTCGTCTCCTCGACATTGTGAAGAATTTCGTCGTCTTCCAGGACGTGGAGATCGCGGAAGGGCGGACCGCCCGAGTGAAGATCGCCCCCCGGTACCAGCAGTACCGTGCGGTCCACAAGGCGGTCGCCCGGCTGCTGCGTGGCGAGACGAAGGCCGCGCATGGCCGGGAGGACAAACGCGGCGGCATCGTCTGGCACACCCAGGGTTCGGGCAAGTCACTGACGATGGTGTTCCTGGTGCGCAAGCTCCGCTCGACGCCGGGCCTGGAACACATCAAGGTGGTCATGGTGACCGACCGCAAGCAGTTGCAGGAGCAGCTCGCGGAGACGGCCGCCCTCACAGGTGAGAAGCCCGACGTGATCACGCGTGCTGCCGATGTGCCAACGGTGCTCGGGCGTCAGGGGGCCGGGCTCGTCTTCGTGATGATCCAGAAGCAGCTGGACACCGACAAGGCTCGCCAGCAGAAGGCCGATTCGCTCGCCCACGACCGGATGCCGGGCTGGGGACTGGTCAACAGCGACGAAGGCATCCTCATCCTGGTGGACGAGGCCCACCGCTCGCACGGCTCAGGTCTACACCAGAACCTCATGGAGTCACTGCCCAACTCGGCCCGGATCGGCTTCACCGGCACCCCGATCATCATGAACCGCAAGAAGCTGACCACCACGACCTTCGGCGAGTTCATCGACAAGTATCGCATCGAGGACGCCGAGAACGACGGAGCGATCGTCCCGATCTTCTACGAAGGTCACATCGCAAAGGGTGCGGTGGCCGAAGGTGACAGCCTCGACGAGAAGCTTGAGGACGAGTTCCCAGAGCTCACCGACGAGCAGTACGACGAGCTGCAGCAGAAGTACGCGACATCCGCTGCCGTGCTGAGTGCGGACGACATGATCCAGCGCAAGGCCAGGCACATGCTGCGACACTACGTCGAGGGCGCGATGAAGGAAGGCTTCAAGGCACAGGTCGTGGCCCACTCCCGGCTCATCGCCGTGCGCTACCGGGAGGCGCTGCTCACTGCCAGGAAAGAGCTGGTGGCCGAGGTCGAGAAGATCTCCCCGCAGGCGCTGGCGAAGTGGCAGCACAAGCCCGAGGAGGAACGCACCGCACGCCAGCGGGTCCTGGTCGCCGCCCATGCCCAGTTGAACCTGCTGAGGGCGATCGACTTCGTGCCGGTTGTCTCCGCTGACCTGGAGGACGACAAATCCTGGCGTCAGTGGACCGACGAGGGCGCTCAGAAGAAGGCCATCAAGTCATTCCGAAGCCCGTTTCCCAAGCCTGCGGATCTGACGCCGGCGTCCAGGCCGGTGGCCTTCCTGGTCGTACGGACCATGCTCCTGACCGGGTTCGACGCACGCCTGGAGCAGGTCATGTACCTGGACCGCAGGATGCGAGAGGCCGAACTACTCCAGGCCGTAGCCCGAGTGAACCGCACCGCCGAGGCCAAGACCGCCGGATACGTCGTGGACTACGCAGGTGTCTCCACAGCGCTGCTGGAGGCGATGGCCGCATATGCCGCCGACGAGCGCGAAGGCATGCCGAGGATCGATTTCAAGGAAGAGGAGAACAAGCTGGAGCGGCAGTGCGCCGCCCTGCGCCACCACTTCCACCTGACCAAGCATCTAATCGACCCCGACGACACGGCCGCGGTGCATCAACTGGTGACCTCGCTGGACGACGACTCGCGGCGCATCGAATTCAGGCGGCTGCTAAGGGACTTCCTCGCCACCCTCAACCTGATCATGCCGCGCGAGGAAGCCCGCCGCTACCAGCCCGCCGCCCGCTTGTTCCTCTTCGTCGCCAAGCTCGCAAAGCAGCGTTTCGGCGAGGACACGGACTCCTTCGACCCCGCCGCGTACGGGAGCAAAGTCGTCGAGCTTATCGACGAACACGTCAAGGCGCTCGGCGTGGAACGGATGATTGAACCGACCCGCCTCACTTCGGACGACTTCCGCACGAAGGTGGAACAGCTGCCTGGTGCCAGAGCCAAGGCATCGATGATGAAGCACGCCATCCGCAACCACATCGAACTGCACTTCGGCGAGAACCCGGTCGCCTACGAGAAGCTGCGCGAGCGGCTAGAAGGCATACTCAAGAAGTACGCGACAGACTGGGACGCGCAGTTGAAGGCCTTCGATGCGCTTGCCCAGGAGATGACGGGCCCGCGGGATGGAACGGACTCCGGCCTGCCGGAGGATGTCCGCAGCCTCACCCGTCTGGAACGGGCCCTCTACCAGCAACTGACCACCGTCCTCACTGACGGGGTCGTCAGCGACGAAGTTCGCGCAGACTTCGTCTCCCTCGCCCACCAGACGGTAGAGCTCGCCCAGCGCCACAGCATCAAGCACGCCTTTTGGACGAACTCCGCGGCCCAGCACGACTTCCAGCGAGACATCTGGATGCTGCTCGTCCTGAACACCCACACCGGCCCCGCCGCCGACAACCTGGCCGGCGCGCTACGCGACATCGTGCACCACCATCACCGAGACCTGAACCGCCGACATGCCTGACGCCCCAGCTGAGCCGTTGCAGATCGGCGACCTGGCCATCGAGTTGGTACCGGAGCCTGGACGAAGAAGCGTCCGGGTCACCGTAGAACGTGACGCCACCATCGTGGCGGCTGTGCCGCCCGACGTCGACCGAGCCGCCTTGGAGAAGCTTCTGCGCTCCCGCCTGACCTGGCTCCACAGTAAAGTGAGCGAGCGGCGAACCGACGCTGCCGAACGCCCACACCGGCGTTTCCTCGACGGCGAAGGCTTCTTCTACCTCGGCCGGAGCTACCGTCTCAAGACCGTCGTACAGGCCGCTCGCCCGGTAGCGCTGGTGGACGGCCGATTGCGAATGCGCGCGGACCGGCTTCACTGCGCCGCTGAAGAGCTGATCGCCTGGTATGCGGAGCGCGGGCAGCAATGGCTGCCCGCCCGTGCGAGACCCTGGGCCGAGCGGATGAACACGCCCATGACAGATCTCGCTGTTCGTACGCTCGGCTACCGGTGGGGCTCGTGCTCCACCAGCGGCACCATCAACATCCACTGGGCGGTGATGCAGCTGCCCGCAGCCCTGGCCGACTACGTCCTCGTCCACGAACTCGCCCACCTCCACCACGCCAACCACTCCCCTGAGTTCTGGCAAACCGTCAGCCGGGCGCTACCCACTTTCGAAACCCGGCGGCAGCGGCTGGACGACTGGGGAGCAGGGATCTGGCTTCCCTGACGAAGAGGAGACGGTAGGCAAGGGACTGCTGCACGCAAGATCAGCAACCCCTCCGCTCGGGGTTCACCCGGGCCTTGCCTATGCGTGATCGCCTGGGCACCGCCGCACACGGAGAGCGGAGCTGATCGGCTCCGCAGTCAGGGCTCCGGCAAAGTTGTTGATCATGCTGCCAAGAGCAGGTTGATGGGGCGGTCGGCGTCGCGTGCGTGATGCCGTAGGGCAGTGGCGATGTTGCGGTGTCCGTGCAAGCGCAGCAGTGTGATCGCGGTGTTGCGCAAGCCCGCCATGACGCGCGGTGCGGGCGTCCGCGCTGGTGATCAGGTAGACGATCTCGACGGTCAGTCGGCCCTTGCGGGTGACGGTCGCCGAGCGGCCCCGCTGGCCCTGGGGATCCAGTGTGAGGGGCCATGGACCCGCTGTATCCAGCCCAATCCTCCGGCCTTCTTAACCGCACGCCTGTTTGTCAGTAGCGTTGTGCGAACGCCGATGGGGGCTCCGTGGGTCCAGGGGGTGGGGGAGCGTTGGGGAATCGTCCGACGGACTGGCACGTACTGGACTTGGACGAGGATCCGGTGCCGGGTGATCCGGACCGGGTGAAGCAGCTCGCCCGGGAGTTACATGACTTCGCCGACGACGTGGCCGATGCGCTGCGGCAGATCAAGGGCATGGCGGGCGAGGACGCGCTGCTGCGGTGGGCGGGGAAGACGGCGAAGGCGTTCCAGGACGAGTTTGAGGAAGTCCCGAAGAACCTGAAGAAGCTGCAGCGGTCGTACGACCTCGCGGGGGACGCGCTCGCCGCGTACTGGCCGAAGCTGGAGCGCGCGCAGTCCCTGGCCGACAGGGCGTTAGCCAGGGGCCGCGAGGCCCGTAACGAGTTGTCGTCCGCGACGGGCCGGCTGGAGTCGGCGAACTCCTGGGTCGACCGGGCGACGAGGAAGACCGAGGAGTACGACGAGAAGGAGGGCAAGGAGAAGCCCGACGAGTCGGAGGTACGGGCCGCCGCCCGTAACGCGACCGACGCCCAGTCCGCCCAGTCCAGCGCCCAGACGGCCGTCGACAACGCCGAGTCCGGCCTCGAAGCGGCGAAGAAGCTGGCGGCCGACGCGAAGAAGATGCGTGAGGACGCCGCCTCCGACGCGAAGGACATGCTGGAGGAGGCCTCCGACGCCGGGATCCAGAACCGGAAGTGGTGGGAGAAGGCGGTCGACTGGGTCAAGGACAACTGGGACACCATCGTCAACGTCTGCAAGGTGATCGTCGCGGTCCTCGGTATCGTCGTCCTCATCATCGGCGGACCCCTGACATGGGTGGTGCTGGCCGCCGCCCTCGTCGTCCTCGCCGACACCCTCGTCAAATACATGAACGGCGAAGCGTCCCTGTGGGACGTGGCGTTCGCCGCGCTGGACTGCATCCCCGGCATGAAGGGCCTGACCACCCTGAAGGGCCTGACCAAGGGCCTCAAGGGCGGGCTGAAGGCGATGAAGGGCCTGAAGGCCATGAAGGCCGGGCTCCTCGGCCTGGCCAAACGCGGCCGCGGCATGCTCGACGACGCCGCGCAGGGCGCCCTCAACCGGTTCAAGAACGTCGTCGCCAAGCTGACGGACCCCGTCGACCTGGCCACCGGACAGATGTTCCTCGACCAGACGGACGTCGAGCTGCCTGGCCTGCTGCCGCTGGCGTTCACCCGCCGGCTGGGCTCGACCTACCGGTGCGGCTGGTGGTTCGGCCCCACCTGGTCCTCTACCGTCGACCAGCGCCTCGAGGTCGACGAAGCGGGCGTGGTGTTCGTCACCGAGGACGGCCGGCTGCTGTCGTACCCCCACCCCCAGGGCCCTGACGCCTCCGTCCTGCCCGACCAGGGGCCACGGTGGCCCCTGGCCCGGCTGGTGACCGGCGGCTACACGGTCGCCGACCCCGTCACCGGCCACACCCGCCGCTTCTCGCCGCCCGACGCCGACGGCCTGGCCCTGATCGAGCAGATCGCCGACCGCAACGGCCACGCCGTCGACTTCACCCACGACGAGGCCGGTATGCCCACCGACATCCGCCACTCCGGCGGCTACCACCTGAAGCTGACCGCCGACGACGACCGCATCACCAGCCTCGCCCTCGCCGGCGCCGCCGACGACGGCACCGACGTGGTGATCAAACGCTTCGGCTACGACCCGGACGGCAACCTGGTCGAGGACGTCAACTCCTCGGGACTGCCCTTCAGACTCGCCTATGACCAGCGGCTGCGCGTCACGTCCTGGACGGACCGGAACGAGCGCCGGTACGACTTCACCTACGACGAGCGCGACCGGTGCATCGCCGAGGGCGGCGAGGCCGGCCACCTGGCCGTGACGATCGACTACGACGGCAGCGACCCGGACTGGCCGGGCTGCACCGTCACCACCCTGACCACCGCCGAGGGCGCCGCCACCCGCTTCGTCGTCAACGACAGCTGCCAGATCATCGCCGAGATCGACCCGCTCGGCCACACCACCCGCACAGAGTACGACACCGATCACCACCTCGTGGCGAAGACCGACGCCCTGGGCCACACCACCCGCTACGACAACAACGCCGCGGGCCAGCCGGTACGGGGCGTCCAGCCCGACGGTGTGGAGATTCATCTCGCCTACGACGAGCTCGGGCTGCCCATCCGTACGGAACTGCCCGACGGCCAGGTCTGGGCGTGGGAGTACGACGAGCGCGGCAACTGCCGGGCCACGTTCGACCCGATGGGCGCGGCGACACGGTATGCCTACGACTCGAACGGCTGCCTCGCGGCCGTCACCGATCCGGAAGGCGTCACCACGCAGGCCCGCTGCGATCCCGCCGGCCGGCTGACGGCGCTGACAGACCCGCTGGGCAACACCAGCCGCTACCACTACGACGCGTTCGGCCGGGTCTGCGCCCTGACCGACGCCCGGGGCGCAACGATTCGGATGTGGTGGTCCACCGAGGGCCACCTGCTACGCCGGGTCAGCGCGGACGGCGCGGCGGAGACCTGGGTCTACGACGCGGAGGGCAACTGCCTCCAGCACACCGATCCCGCCGGCGGCATCACGCGCTTCGCCTACGGCCCCTTCGACGTGCCGGTGGCCAAGACCACCCCGGACGGCGCCGAGTGCACCTTCGACTACGACGACCAACTGCGCCCGACGAGGGTGACCAACGCCCTCGGTCAGAGCTGGTCCTACCGCTACGATCCGGCCGGGCGCCTGATCGAGGAGACGGACTTCGACGGACGACGCACCGCCTACCGCTACAACGCGGCCGGAGCGATGGTGCAGCGCACGAACGCCCTCGGCCAGACCATCGAATTCTCCCGGGACCCGATGGGCCGGCTGACCGAGAAACGCGTCGACGGCGTGGCGAGCACCTTCACCCACGGCCCGGCCGGTGAACTCCTGTATGCCGCCGGCCCGGACTGCGAGGTCATCCGCGCATACGACGGCTGCGGCCGCGTGGTCAAGGAGGCGACCGACGGGCGCGTCACCAGCTATACCCACGACGCGGCCGGCCGCAGGACCAGCCGCCGCACCCCTTCCGGCGAGGTCACCCGCTATGCCTACGACCCGGCCGGCAACCTGGTCGCGCTGACCCCCGGCACGGGTCCCGACCTCGCCCTCACATACGATCCGGCCGGTCAGGTGCTGTCCCGCGCCTTCGGCGGCGCGCTGGCCGTGGAGCACGACTGGGACCCGGTCAGCAGGCTGACCAGCCAGCACGTCATCGCCCGCGGGCATACCGTGCGGGCACGCGACTACCACTACCGGCCCGGCGGCGCGCTCACCGCGGTCGACGACCAGGCACACGGACGCACCAGCTTCCACCTGGACGCCGCCGAGCGCGTCACCGAAGTCCGCGCCCCCGGCTGGCAGGAGACCTACGCCTACGACCCGGCCGGCAACCAGTCCGCGGCCGCATGGCCCGAGCAGCATCCGGGCCGCGAGGCCCAGGGCCCGCGTCACTACTCCGGCACGCACATCTCCGCCGGCGGCACGCGCTACGAGTACGACGGCGCCGGGCGGATCACCACGCGCATCAAGAAGAGGCTGTCGCGCAAGCCCGACGTGTGGCGCTACGAGTGGGACGGCGAGGACCGCCTCGCCGCCGTCACGACCCCGGACGGCACCCGCTGGCGCTACCGCTACGACCCGCTCGGGCGCCGCATCGCCAAGCAGCGCCTGGCCGCCGAAGACGGACGCGTCGTCGAGGAGACGCGCTTCGTCTGGGATGACACCACCCTCATCGAGCAGACCTCCGTCAGCCAGGACCTGACCCACCCCGTCACGCTCACCTGGGAATACGACGGGCAGCATCCGATCACGCAGGCGGAGCGCATCACGGATGACACCTCGCAGGAGGTGATCGATTCCCGCTTCTTCGCCATCGTCACCGACCTCGTAGGCACCCCCACCGAACTCATCGACGAGCAAGGCGCGATCGCCTGGCACACCCGCCGCACGCTGTGGGGCGGCACCGCGTGGTCCGCCACCAGCACCGCGAACACCCCGCTGCGCTTCCCGGGCCAGTACTACGACCCGGAAACCGGGCTCCACTACAACTTCCAGCGCTACTACGACCCCGAGCTGGCCCGCTACCTCAGCCCCGACCCACTCGGCCTTTCCCCGGCGCCCAACCCGGCCACCTACGTCGACAACCCGCACACCTGGAGCGACCCGCTCGGCCTGTTCCGCTGCGGGCTCAAGCAGCCCGACCTGGGAACGACCATCCCCGTCCGCCGCCCCGCCTCGGTCGGCACCGCCGCCTCGCACAGCTACAAGAAGACATTCTTCAACGCCTTCCCCCACCTGAAGGGGAAGGTGGTGGTGCATCACGCCATCGAGCAGCAGGCGCTGAAGAAGTACCCTGGCCTCTTCACCGCGGACGAGATCCACTCCCTGGAGAACCTGCGCGGGATCCCGAAGGGAGCCATCAACAACGCGGTGCACCTCAGCGAGATACGCAAGTCCTGGAACACCTTCTACAACGCGAACCCCAACCCCACCCGCCAGCAGGTGCTGGATCACGCCACCCAGGTCGACGATATGGTGGGCAGCTGGTTCACGCCGCGCATCAGGTGAAAGGCAGGGTCGCACGACATGTGGCGCGAGTTGGTCGAATCCCGAAGCGACGACGCGGAGCTGAACGCGCCGGCAGGCGAAGACGACGTCGCTGGCGTCGAGCGCACCGTCAACCAACCCCTGCCCGCCGACCTGCGCAGCTTCCTGCTGGAATCCAACGGAGTCAGCGACGAGTACGGCACCGAACTCGTCTGGCCCACGGCCACGATCATCCGGACGAACGTGGAGTTCCGGCAGAACCCGTCCTTCGCCGAGCTGTACCAGCCGTTCGACGACCTCCTGTTCTTCGGCGAGAACGGCGGCGGAGACCAGTTCGCCGTCCGCCCGGACTCCGGCAGCGGAGCGATCTACGTCTGGGACCACGAGACGGACGAGCGCACCCAGATCGCGGAAAGGCTCGAAGACTTCCTGGTCAGATCCCTGGAAGCCGACGGCGAAGACTGGTACCGCGAAGCCTGAACCATCCGCCTGCTGCTCACGAGCACGTCGGTCAGGAGGAAGATGACCGCGCGTAGGTGGAGGCAGGGCGGCCAATCCATCACCCTGTGGATCAACCACATCGCACGCGACAACCAAGATGGCCCCACCTGGCAACTACCAGCCAAAAACAACGCCGCCTCCGCCACCACCCAGCCCGCACCCTTCCCCCGCCCCGTCGTCTGGCGCCCTGGACGAATACCTCCCCGTATGCACCCACGAAGCCCCCACTCCACCCCCGACCACGGCCCTCTCCTCCTCTCCCGCCTCGGCTGCGGCCTCGACCGCGTCACCCTCCCCAAACTCCCCCGCAACGTCGCCGCCACCCACCCCGACCTCGAAGGCATCGCCCCCACCCTCATGCCTGACGCCATCGCACACTCCCCCTCGCCCTTCGCCCTGGACGACACCAACCCCGGCTGACGAACGCCCCCACCACACTCCCGTGAACCATCCCAGGCCCTACACTCCCGCCGTGGCCCGCACCCAAGATGCCCTCAACCTGCTCGCCCGCGGCAGCGGCCCCGGCTCCGGCAGATACGTCCCCGACACGGTCAAGATCATCGTGCTCTCCTGCCTCGCCGTGTTCTTCGTACTCCTCTTCCTGATGGTCCGAGCCGCGAAAAAGTACGAGCGCGACCGGCCCACTCCCCGGCACCAGGGCCCTACCCCTCCGCCAACCTGAGGCTCCACGAAGGTCAACGACCGCAGCCTCGGCCACACTCCGGCCCCTGCTCAGCTTGAGACTCAGGGTGTCGACTCAAACGGGACACTTCCCTCGTCCGGCTCCCGCCTCCGCTCGTGACCGCTCGGCGAGGCGGGCGCGTCGTCCACTGTGGCCGTCTGCTGACGGCCTGTCGGTGACGGCTGGGAGGCTGTGCCGGGAAGCTCGACGAGGAGGTACCTGTGAGGAAGCAGGGTCGGGAGCCGGAGGGCTCTTCGGTGGTCGACCGCATCGGTCGGCGCGGGGACTCAGCCGCCGCCGGTGCCCGGGGGCGCCAGCGGGCGATGGCCAGCGGCTACGCGCCGGGGCTGTGTGCGCGGCTGGTCACCTCGTGCCGCAACGGGGATCATCAGGACCGTAAGCACCCCAGCATCGCCATGATGGTTAAGGAACAGGCCGCGGGGGTGCCGGGCCTTTGCATAGACGTCCCCAAGCCGGCCCGGAGCATCGCGGAGGCGCGGGCCGCGCTGGCGGTCCGCGCCGACATCGTGGTGGTCATCGGGCACAGCGCGCACTACTCGGAGGTACGCGGGGAGTGGGGGGAGTGGACAGACTTGCTCGACATCCCGACAGCGAACCTGACGGGCGTTGTCGACGCCAGCGTACTGGTGCTGGCCTCATGCAACCTGCTGGACGCCGCGGGTCTCGCGCGCATCGTGCGTCGCCCGACTCCCGCTCTGGTCTGCCGAAAGAAGGCTCTCTGGGAGCACGAGGAGTTGCTGCTGCCCCCGTTGCTGGCCGCGCTCGCCAACGGCGGGCGGCCGGATGGGCCGGAGGGCTGGGCCGCCCACTTGGAGGCCGCGACCGAAGCAGCCAAGGAGACGGCCAGGCAGACGAAACGGCGCGCGCACTGGGGCCGCTGGCAGGTGCGCATGCTCGACCCAACTGAGGCGGGGTACAGGCTGTGACCTCCCCTGCTGCGCTGTTGCCGGAGGCCCTGGACGAGTTGCCCGAGGGCCGGGGTGCACGCCTTCCGGCTTACGCTGTCGGCGGCCCGCCGCAAACCGCGGCTTCCTGGGGCGACGGCTCCGCAGCGGCCGGCGAGTGCGCAGGGGACTTGGCCGGGCGCGGTGGGCGGGTCGTCGGCAACCTGCTGGCGATCGGCCGCGGGGCCTACAGCTCGTCCTGACCGGCTTGTCACGGCGGAGCAGAACCGCGTGCAGAAGGCCCTTGCGAGCTATCCTCGGCCGCGGCGGGCCCTGCTGTGCCGTGCCCACCGCTGACGACGTCGCCTCATCCGACTCCCTTCGAGGCGGCCTACTCGCATGGACCGGGCTGGGCGCGCCCCGGCTCTGGGTAGACGTGAAGCCCCTGGTAGGAACACATCTGCCAAGGCCATGTCCGCCGATCCCCGCGGGCGGGCACGGGTGCGCAGGGTGGATCTTCGCCCGGTCCGTGGATCCAGCGTGAACAGGGGATAGCCCCGCCATTTCCGGCGGCTGGATCCTGGCTGGATCCAGTCCTGCCCTCCGGTGTTTCCGCAAGTCAAAATTGCGTGCCTGGTGTTCCGCTTCAATGTTTAGCCCCGCGATACCGCGACTCGGGTGAATTAGCAAACCACCAGGTCAGCCGGGTGTACCCCGGTTTCGGGTCGCCCCCGTCCGCGTACGGTGGCTGGATTTTGGCTGGATGGCCTGACGGCTCGTCACCTGTCGTCATCTGTCGTTCTCCGCACGCTGGCTGGATATTGGCTGGAGAGCGCGGACCGGCGGGACAACGCAGGGGGTGCGGGCGGACGGTGTGTGCGCCCGCGTCGGCCGAGCAATCGGGGGAACGCACCCCCGGGGTCGGCGTGTGTGGACGGCACCGTCGCCGCCCGCGTGGGCCGCTGGGCGGGGCCGGTCGGCTATCCCGTTTCCCTATGAGCCCTCGGCAGGGGACCCAGAACATGTGAACGGTTATGAGCCCCGGTCGCCGTGCGCACAGATCACCATCGAGTCCACTTTGCCCCTCTGGTGTTCGTCTCAATGGCCGAAGTCGCAGGGGCCGGGTCGGGTCGCGCAGTTACGTCGCCTTCCAGCGCAAACGTCGGAGCATGACTGCGAAGGTGGGCGAATCATCGAACGGCTTATCTTGGCCTACCTTTTCGTATCCCCAGGATTCGTAGAGGGATTGCACCTTCCTGTGCTCGCGGTCCACGCTGAGCACCACGAGGTGCTCTGTGCGGTCCTTCAGGAGAGCGTCGTGCAGATGCCCGGAGGTACCGGTCTTGCGCCACTTGGGCCGCACCATCAGCTCGGACAGGCCGAACGTGGTTTGGTGCTCGGGCTCGGGGTCGAGATGACCGCGCCACCACTCCGATTGCGGCGCGAGTGGAGCGCCGTACGCGAAGCCAACGGGATCAGTGGCGTCGTACCCGATCACACAGGACCAGCCCGGGTTCGACGACCAGTGGTCGACGAACCACTCGAAACGAGCCCGGGTGTGAAAGAGGTCATCCATCTGATCGGCGTAGCAGTCGTCGTGCACATCAAGCAGTAACGTCCGCAACTCGGCGGCGTCGTCGTGGCCATAAGAGCGGATGGTGAGTGCGCCGCCCGTCATGAGACCACCACCCTGTAACGTTCGACGAAGTCAGTGGACCCGGCGGGACGGTGCCTTCGGACATCGCTTTGGAACCTGTCCAGTTCCTGGGCCCAGCGTTGGCTGTGCACCCCGGGCAGCAGGTCCAGCGCACTATGGCCGGCGGCTAGTGCTTCGTCGGCATCGCCTGCTGCGAAGGTGCTTCGTGCGAGGCTGACGCGGGTGGCGAAGGAGTTGCGGCGGTACTCGTTCGTCGAGGTGCGGGCGACAGCGTCGTACGCGGCCTGGGCCGCGCGTGCGTGGTCACCAAGACTGGAAAAGCACATGGCGGTCTGTGCCACGATTTCGTCTGGCCCGCAGAATGCGAGCCACGCTGGGGGCTCGTCTGAGGCGCGGTCCAACTCCTGTTCCGCGCGGTGCAGGGACTGCGCGCAACGTCCGGGCTGGCCCGTGGCGGCATGCCCGAGGGCGACTCTGGAGTGCAGGAGCGCGGACAGTCGCGGATCGCGTCGGCCGCGGGTGGTATCCAGCGCGGCGCGAGCGATGGCTACGGCCTCGGCACCGTGACCGAGGTCTACCGCCTGCCGCGCCATGTTGGACCAGATCCGAGCCTCCAGTTCCGTGGCCCTGCCCAGACGGGCGTACTGCAACGCCGTGCGCCAGTGTTCCCGTGCTTCTTGATGCTTCTGGGAGTCGTAGGCGAGCCAGCCTGTCTCCGCGCTGATCTCGCCGACGGCGCGGTAGAGAGCGGTTTGCACGCGACTGCCGTAAGTGCAGTGCCGGATGGCGTGTTCGAGGTGTCCGACGTATCGGCTGGCGATGCTGACAAGCCTGGCGCCTCCATGCTCACCGTCGAGCTGGACGAGACGCGCCTCCGCACCGTGGATGCGCTCCACGTCGCCCACGCCGATGCGGCCCGATGCGGGCAGGGCCGGGAGCGCGATGAGCGTGCCGACGTTGAGGACGAACTTTCGGCGGTACACGGATGAGTCCTGATCCTGGTGGAGGTCTGCTCTTCGAACGGTAACCCTGCGCGTGGCCACATGGGGAGGCCGGAAACCGAGTTCGGTGGCAGTCAGCCCGAGAACTGCCTGTAGGGAGAGCCGCGTTGGGTCTTGTGGCCAGGTGACTTCGCCTCTGAGCAGCCGTCGGATGTGGCGGTCGCTGCACCCGCCATGCCTCCCGTAGAGCACCTCATGCGCGTCGTTGACGGCGTCGGCCAACCCGCTCTGTGTATAGCCGGAATCCTTGATGGCACGGCTCAGGGCCTCGTTCGGCTGTAAAGACATGGGCATCGTCTTCCGCTGGTGATACCCGTCACAGTAGGGGTTGGTTCACCGCCAGCGGAGAGAAGTGCCCGGTTGCGGTGAAGCAACCCAAGGCGGCTCTGTCCTGTTTCATGCGACATCAAGCCACGAAGGTGAGAGGCCCCAGCCCGTACCCCAGCGGAGCCCTCATGCCGACCTCCTCGCCTGACGCAGCAGCGACCGCAGCCGACTCACAGGCTGTTTCGACTGGCCATCCCCTAGACGTCGCGGTCATCGCCGACACCATCGAGTCTGTACGCCTGCGGCTTTACCCGCCCGGAAGCAGGACGTTGGACGAGGTGGTGGACAAGCTGCGTGGCCACGTCGGTCTGCTCCTGGCGGAACCCCTCGGCCCTGACGACGCACGCCGATGTGTCATCGTCCGAGCTGCGGCGAAACTGCTGGCTGGGGCGCCCAGTTTCGATGCACCGGACATCTTGCGATGGCAGTATGTGTCGGCGCTGGCCACGACGTGCGATGCCCTCCTCATGCGCTGGATCGCCTACGCCCAGTCCGAGGGGGACTACGTGGTGCGCTGCGAGCCGGACGGTGACGGGTACTACGTGATGGACCGTGCCTCCGGCTGCATCGCCTCCCGGCGCTCTGCTGGCATCTCCCGCCCGGCGCGTCGGTTGCCGGTCGACGAGGCTACGGCGCTTGCACGGCGCCTCAACGATGGCCGCGATACCCGCCAGGCGAGACGCCCCCAGGGCCGCTAGACCCCAACCGTCCGTCCGGAGGACGCGGGAGAGACCCCGGTGGCCTGCACGACGGTTCCCGTGCAGGACTCGCGATGGCGCGCCACATGGAGGGCGGCGGGCTCCACCCGTGCGCTATGCGGCCATGACCGCCCGGCCTACGAACCTCTGTACGTGAGAGGTAGCCGTATGACGACGAGCTACGACGTCATCGACGTCGCTGAGGAATCGGCGTCCGCCCGGCCGGGGCCTGAACGAACGCAGCCTGCGCGGCGAATGCTCCGCCGCTCCAGCCGACAAGGAGTGCTGACGATGACGTGCGACAGCAATCTGCGCCCGCAGAATGACTGGGCGGATCGCACCTACGCCGTGGTCGACATCGCACGCAACGGCCAGACCCCGCCCGATGCGGTCGAGGTCGCGGTGGTGCCCATCGTTGCGGGTGTGATCGGTGAGCCGAAGACCTGGCTCCTCTGCCCCGACCTGCCCATCACCAGCACGGCGACGCGCATACACGGCATCAGCAATCGCCATACGGTCGATGCACCGCCATTCGCCCGCGTCGAGAACGCGATCCGCACCGCGCTGGACGCTTGCGTGTTCGTCGGTCACAACGCCCTGATGGACCGCAACCTGCTGCAGCGCAAGCTCACCGGCTGGATTCCTTCCGCGGTGCTGAGCACGATGCCGCTGGCCAGGCGCTTCGCCCCGGAACACAGGGGGTTCCGCCTAGACACGCTCGCCGACACGTTCGGACTGGCCGATGACCTGCCGCCGGGCCTCCATCCCCGACGCACCACCTACAGGGCGCTCGTCACCGCCCGGTTGCTCGTCCACCTGGCCAACAAAGCAGGCTCCTGGGAAGAACTGCGCCGCCCGGGCCAGCCGCCGACCAGCCACCCCGCCCCGCCCTCCGCCTGACGACCACAGGAGCCATCCCCCATGTCCAACCCTGTTGACGGTCTCACGCTCCAGGAGTGTCAGGTCACGACACGCCCGAAGGACGGCGGCCCCTCGTGGGCGCCGTGGCCCGCGGGCAGGTCCAATGACGGTTCCACGCGGCGGGTGGCGCCGACGCCCCGGCCCAGTGTCCTTGACTCTCCGGCCTCGTACGAATCGCTCGTTGCCGTCGCCCCACCGCGCGTGCCTTGGGAGAAGGGCTCCTGCCATGGCTGAGCCACGTGACCGGCCCACGCCCGACGGATCAGCACTGAAGCTCGCACCGGCGCGCTCACGGGGCAGTGCCGTGCCCGTCCGCCCCCGCGGCCCGTGGATGTGGAGCCGCAGGCATTGGCGGAGAGACGGTGCGAGCACGATGACGAAGGCGTCCGCCACGGCTCTGCCGGCTTACCGCGAGACTCTGCCGCGCACGGAGGCGTCGGTGGCCCAGGCCCGGCGCCTGGTCTCCGCCTCGCTGCGCGTGTGGTCGCTGGAAGCCGGCGAGGCCACAGGGTGCCTGGTGACCAGTGAGTTGGTGACGAACGCGGTGCGGCACGCGCGCCTGGCAGCGGTGATCGTCCGGGTCTCCCGGACCGCCCCCCGCCGGGTCCGGGTGGCGGTCGTCGACTTCTCCCGAACCCCGCCGACGCTCATCAACGCTGGTGTGGACGACGAGTCGGGGCGGGGCCTGGCCGCGGTCGCCGCGGTCTCCACGGCATGGGGCGTCGACATGCTGCCCTGGGGCAAGCGGATCTGGGCCGACCTCGACGTTCCCGCAGGAGACTCATGAACGGCCGCATCTCCGAGCTGGTCTACATCGCCATCCTCGTCGGCGCCCTCGTCCTCCTCACCGTCGGGATCGCCTCAGGCGACTGAGCAGTCTCCCCTCGTTCCGTCCGGGTGCGCCGCGGGGCGAGGGCGATCGGGCCCGGGCCGGCGCCAACTCCCGTAGCCCGGCCCGGGACCAGGCCCACGTGCACCCACCGCACCACCCCCGCTTTCTTGCCGTTGCCGACGTGCGCAAAGGCGAGGCAGGGCTCCCAGCCCCGACCAGAGTGATCCGCAGAAGGGATATCCCATGCACGACACCGTGAACGCTGGCAGGCACAACGTCATCGACCCGACGCACGAACTCCAAGACGCTCTGGCCACGGTGGGAAGGACTCTTCCCGCCTGGGGCGTGGACGGCTCCTTCCTGGCGGGCCCCACCATCGAGCAGTACCGGACCGCCCTGGACTCCGCTCCGCGGTTCAACGAATTCCGGGACCATCTTCTCTCCGTGCTCTTCGGAGAGAAGGGCGGGTACGCCGTGGTCCGGCTGGGGCACATCGCCCAGGTATTGGGTGTCGGGGAAGTGTTCCGCCGTTTGGCCACGGCGATCCTTGCCGAGGTGGCGGTCCCCTTTCAGCCTTTCCGGCGATGGCCGCTGTGGAAGGAGATCGGGACCAATCTCAGCGCCAAGCCCGGTCTGTCCACCGGCACGGGCTACAACGCGTTCCACATGGACCTGGTCAACGCGACCTTACCGCCGGACTACACCACGCTGGTGTGCGTGCAACCCGACCCGCTCGGGGCCGGCGCGAGCATCCTGTCCGACGCACGTGAGGCCGTATCGCGCTTGACGCCCGAAAGCCGCGCCCTGCTGGCCGACGTGGCATACCGGTACGGAGGCTTCTTCGACCTGGCCGATGTCGGTGAGGAGTACGCCCCGTTCCCCGTCCTGGACCGGGACCCCGAGGACCGGGGGTTCGTACGGTTCACCGCCAAGATGCTCGTCGAGTCCAGTCTCGACCAGGAGCACGCCCGGGCGGCAAGGGACCTCGCGGACCAGATGGTGGCCGGCCAGCTCTCCTACACGCTCCGGCGCGGCGACATCCTGATCATCGACCAGCACCGCTGGGTCCACGGCCGCGAACCGCTCGGTGACGGCCAGCACCGTGTCAGCCCCGGGAACCGCCGCCTGCTGCTCCAGTTGTTCCTGCGCGGTGCGGGCGCTATGGCTCCGGCTGTCTCGTAGGTTGTGCGTGCGGGTGTCTGGCCGGGGCCGTCGGCGGGTGCTAGATCCGCGAGTTGCGCAGGGACTGCCACACCGCGCCGGCCAGCGCCCGCGTCGCCCGCGGCACCGACAGTCCCTCGTGCTCGCGGTACAGCTCCCAGTTGTACGGGACGAGCGACAGCTTGTTGGAGGACAGCGATCCCGCCTGGTGGGCCCGGTACACGGCAAGGGGCTCGGGAAGGCCCCGGGCGTCAGCACCGTCCCGCATGATCGACAGCCACAGGGCGTAGTCCTGCCTCTTGCGCATCTCGGGCATCAGCCTGGTGCCCAGAACGGTGCGGTCGTACATCGCAGTCAGGGCACCGATGTGGTCCTTCACCAGCATCGCGCGGTAGTCCACGTGCTCCCGCGCGCGGACCACGCGCCCGTTGGGGACGAAGTCGGTGCTCTCGCCGTCGTAGTCGGCGTCCATCTTGAAGTACGAGGTGAACGTCAGGGGCGCCGGACCGGCCGCGGCGAATGCGATCTGCCGCTCGGTCTTCTCCGGCAGCCACATATCGTCGCTGTCGAGGAAGGCGACGTAGTCGCCCCGGGCCCGCTCGATGGCCAGGTTGCGTGCCCGGCCGGCACCGCCCCGTTCGGGTGCCGACTCGGGCAGGACACGCTCGTCCTGCCGGGCGAACTCCATGAGCAGGTCCATGGAGCCATCAGAGGACTTGTCGTCGGTGACCAGCAGCTCCAGGTCGCTGTGCGTCTGCGTGAGCACCGACCGGACGGCCGCGCCGAGAGTGGCTGCCGAGTTGTACACGGGCATCACGACGGACACCAGGGGCACAGCGCTACTCCTTGCTCAGCCAGAACGACGGTCCATTCAAGCACCACGATCGAGGAGGGGCAGACATGCACGTTGTCGTTGCCGGCCAGGGCTACGTGGGGCTGCCTCTGGCCGTACGCGCCGCAGAGACCGGCCACCGCGTAGTCGGCTACGACGTGAACCCGCACCGCGTCCGACAGCTCGCCACCGGCAGCTCCTACGTGGAAGACGTCCCCTCCGCGCGACTGCGCGCGGTGCTGGACTGCGCGGCCTACTCCGCGACCACCGATGCCGCCGCCCTGCCCCCGTACGACATCGCAGTCATCACCGTGCCCACCCCGCTGCGGGCCGGGGTACCCGACCTGGCATGCGTCGAATCCTGTACCCGCACACTCGGCGAGCACCTGCGCCCCGGCGCGACCGTGGTCCTGGAGTCCACGACCTACCCCGGCACCACCGAGGAAGTCGTCCTGCCCCTGTTGGAGAAGACATCCGGGCTGACCGCCGGCACCGACTTCCACGCCGGCTTCAGCCCCGAGCGCATCGACCCGGGAAACACGGCATGGCCCTTCGAGAAGACACCCAAGGTGGTCTCCGGCATCGACACCCCCTCGCTTGACGTGATCAGGGACTTCTACAACACCCTGGTGAAGACGACGGTCCCCGTCTCGGGAACCAAAGTGGCGGAACTCGCCAAGCTGATCGAGAACACCTTCCGGCACGTCAACATCGCGCTGGTCAACGAGATGGCGATGCTCGCCAGGCCGCTCGGCGTGAGCACCTGGGAGGCGATCGACGCCGCCGCCTCCAAGCCGTTCGGCTTCATGCGGTTCACCCCCGGCCCCGGCGTCGGCGGCCACTGCCTGCCGATCGACCCCTCATTCCTCTCCTGGAAAGTGGAGCGCACAGCCGGCGTCCCCTTCCGGTTCGTGGACCTCGCCAACGACATCAACGCCCACATGCCCGACTACGTGGTCCGACGGCTCATCGAGGCTTTCAACACGCGCCGCATCACGGTCAGCGGATCCCGCATCCTGCTGCTCGGCCTGGCATACAAGGCCAACACCTCCGACGCCCGCGAGTCACCCTCCGCCCGCGTCGCCGAACTGCTGCTCGACCTCGGCGCTGAAGTACGCGGAGCAGCCCCCCACGTCGGAGCGGAAACCTGCCCCGACAACCGCCTCATCCGGATCACAGCAACCGCGGCGGAGCTCACCGCATCCGACGCCGTCGTGCTGCTGACAGACCACACGGCCTTCGACTACGAAACGATCCTTGCCCACGCGCCGTACGTGCTCGACTGCCGGAACCGGCTCACCGGCGCCAATGTCGACGTGCTGTGAACGGTAATCAAGAGAGTTCCACGAAGCAGCCCGGAGACGCTGTACATTTCCTCGCTTCCTCCGGGTGAATTCATCGGGAGTATCACGAATCCGGCCCTGTCTCACTTTCGGTGGTGACGGAGCGTCGTGAGCGTCGTTGACTCCCGAGTGAAGGATGTCAACGAGTTCGCGCAGACGGTGTTCTCGGGCCTGTCCCCGCTGGTCATCGAGGATGTGGTCGACGAAGGCGAGCGGATCACGGTGCGGGCACGAACTCCGCGGGACACTGCGGTCTGCCCGGTGTGCGGGGCCTCGTCGGAACGCGTGCACGGCTATCACTGGCGGACGGTGGCCGACGTGCCGGTCGATGAACGACGGGTGGTGGTCTGTGTGCGGGTGCGGCGCATGGTGTGTCCCACGCGCGGCTGCCGCCACACCTTTCGCGAGCAGGTGCCCGGAGTGCTGGACCGATATCAGCGGCGAACCGTCCGTCTGACCAGGCAAGTCAAGGCCGTGGTCAAGGAGTTAGCGGGCCGGGCGGGGACACGGTTGCTGGCGATACTCGCGGTGAGCCTGTCTCGTCACACGGCACTGCGCACCCTGTTGCGGATCCCGCTGCCCACCGGCCGGGTACCCCGGGTGATCGGCGTCGACGACTTCGCTCTGCGCCGGCGCCACCGCTATGCCACCGTGATCACCGACGCCGAGACCCACGAGCGGATCGACGTGCTGCCCGACCGCACCGCCGACACTCTGGAAGTGTGGCTGCGCGAACATCCGGGCATCGAGGTCGTGTGCCGTGACGGCTCGGCGACCTACGCCGAGGCGATCCGGCGCGCCTTGCCCGACGCGGTGCAGGTCGCGGACCGGTGGCATTTGTGGCACAACCTGTGCGAAGCCGCGCTGAGCGAGGTCAAGGCGCACAGCGCCTGCTGGGCCACCGTGCTGGACGCGCCGATCTACGACGGACCTCGCGCCCAGACCACCCTGGAACGCTGGCACCAGGTCCACGGCCTCCTCGACCAGGGTGTCGGCCTCCTCGAATGCGCCCGCCGCCTGCAACTGGCCTTGAACACGGTCAAACGCTACGCCCGCGCCGATCGGCCCGAGCGCATGCTCCGCGTCCCGAAGTACCGCGCCAGCCTCGTCGACCCCTACCGTGAACACCTGCGTAAACGCCGGGCCGAGGACCCCTCCGTCCCCGTGAAGCACCTCTTCGAGGAGATCAAGGCCCTCGGCTTCACGGGCTGCCTGAACCTCCTGCACAAATACATCAACCAAGGCCGCGCGGACGCCGACCGCAGCCACATCTCCCCGCGCAGGCTCGCTCGGATGCTCCTCACCAGGCCCGACAACCTCAAGCCCGAGCATCGCGATCTTCTGGACCGGCTCACCGCCGCATGCCCCGAAATGACCCACCTGACCGCCTGCATCAGGGACTTCGCCCAACTCCTGACGCCTTGCGCAGCAAATATCGACGGGCTTGCGCGCTGGATCGTCCACGTCCGCGCAGTCGATCTGCCCCATCTGCACGCCTTCACCCGGGGCCTGGAGCGGGACCGTGGCGCCGTGATCGCCGCGCTCACACTCCCCTACAGCAACGGCCCCACCGAGGGCGTCAACACCAAGACCAAACGGATCGCACGCCAGATGCACGGCCGAGCAGGCTTCACCCTCCTCCGCCACCGCATCCTCCTCGGTTAGCATCACTCTCCGTCACCACCGAAAGTGAGACAGGGCCGTTACACCTACACCCCCCGCGGCATGGTCGACGTCGAGACCAAAGCCAACGGCAACCAGCTCGACCACGACTACTACGCCAACGGCGCCCTGAAGACCAGCCGGGAAACCAACGACACCACCCTGGTCGCCTCCCACACCTACGACTGGGACCCCAACGGCAACAAAGCCGAGGACGTCTTCAGCCGCATGAACGCCGACACCGGCGCGCTGGCGGACACCACCAGCACCTACACCTACGACCCCGCNGACCGCATCACCACACTCGGCAAGACCGGTCTGGGTGCCGGCAGCGAAACCTACGTCCATGATGCGAACGCCAACGTCGTCGAGCAGAGCGTCGACGGGGTGACCACCAGGTTCGACTACAACCGCAACCGGCTGCAGCAGGCCACCGTCACCGGCGACGGCTCCGGCGGCCTCACCTCGGCCTAC
>NZ_JCANSZ010000036.1:0-77843 GCF_059570535.1 Streptomyces sp. CNP082 | reverse complement strand
TCCTTTCCCCCACCGCGCTTCCCTTCCACCAGGCCCGCCACTCCGCGCTCAGCATACCGGGTCCTGGTGCGGTCCACCGTCCGGGCAGACACCCCCGCCAGTTCAGCGATGTCCTTGCGGCGGCGGCCCTCGCCCGCCCACAACACGATCCGGGCTCGCAGGGCCACATCCGCCGTCACGTGCCGGTCCGCCACCAACGTCCGCAATTCTGCGACCTGTTCTGAAGAGAGATTCACGCAGTGTCCAACGAGTCAAAGACCTTCAGGTGACATGAACCGGATCACAAGACACTAGCGGGACCTATCGCGCATCCTCGCCTGGTGTGACCGCCGGGCTGACCGCGCTGAACGGCGGCGGTTTCGTCCTCAAGACGACTACGCAGCAGGCGTTGACATTCAACAACGATGGCAAGCTGACCGCCTGGCAGGACGCGGCTGGCATTGGGCTGTCCTTCTCCTACAGCGATGGGGATCTGAATTCCGTCACCGATGCCACCGGCCACACCATGCAGGTAACCGTTGATCCCGACACCCGTATGGTGCAGAGCGTCGGCCTGCCCGGTGGCAGGGGCATCAGCTACAACTACTCGGACGGTCTGCTGACATCAGTAGAGGGCGCCGACGGTGGCGCGGTCACGTACGAGTACGACGGCGCGGGCCGACTGTCGAGCATCACCGATGCCGCGGGCAATAAGCAGATGCAGACCACCTACAGTTCAAGCGGCCGCGTCACCGAACAACTGCATGCTGACGGCACGGTCGCCAAGTTCATGAGAACGGAGTTGCAGACCGACTATCAGGACGCCAATGGCGGCATCTGGACTGACCTGTACAACGGCAGCGTGCTGCGCAACAGGATCGATCCGCTCGGAAATGTCACTTCCTACGAGTACGACGACGACCTGCGACTGACCAAGGTGACGGACGCACGCCGTGTCCAGACGAAGATGACGTACGACAGTTCGGGTAATCTCCTCAGTCGCACTACTGGGTCGGTAACCGAGTCATGGACGTACACCGCCGGGAATAACATCGCATCCCACACTGATGGACGCGGCAGCAAGACCACCTTCAGCTACGATGGTGAACAGCGTCTGATCGAGGAAAGCGGTCCGGCAGGCAGGACAACCTACACCTACAATGCAAAGGGGCAGGTCACCTCCGCTACCTCCCCGCGAGGACAAACCACAACCTTCACATACAACGGCGAAGGGTATCTAGCCTCCCAGACCTCACCATCCGGAGCTAAGAGAACCCTCACCTACGACGCCGCCGGCAGACTCCTGACCAGCACCGACCCGCGCGGCAATGTTGCTGGAGCAAATCCCGCCGACTACACCATCAACTACGCATACAACACGGTCGGGCTCCTGAAATCGGTCACCGATCCAGCCGGGCAGACCACAGCGTACGACTACGACGCGAATGAGAACCGCACCAGGACCACGAATGCTGCGGGCCAGGTCACGATCTACGGCTACGACGCGTCCGACCGGCTGACAACGATCACCAGCCCGGACGGCACATCCACCACTACCAGCTACGACCCGGTGGGGAATGTCACGGCCAGGGTCGATGAAATTGGCAACAAAACCACCTACAGCTACGACAAAGCTGATCGGTTAGTCGCCACTACTTCTCCCCGCGGCAATGCGACAGGTACAGACCCAGCAAAGCACACCACCACCTACGGTTACGATGCCAACGGCAACCAGACCAGAACGGTGGATCCGACCGGTTCGCTGACCACCACCGCCTACGATGACCTCAACCGGCCCGTGTCCGTAACGGACGCCTTAGGCCGGATCACGGAGACACGCTACGACGCCAACGGCAACGTTGTTGAAGTGATTCTGCCTCACGGTAAGGGACTGACGTACGCCTACACCGGCAATAACCTGCTGAAGTCCGTCACCGACGCACTGGGCAGGTCAACCACCTTCGGCTACAACGCCGACGGCGCCCAAACCAGCGTCACCACGCCCCTGGGCAACAAAACCACCCAAGCGTATGACGCAGACGGCCGGTTGGTCAGCCGAGTCAGCCCCCGCGGAAACATCAGCGGCGCGGATCCGGTCGAGTACACCAGCACTTATCGCTACGATCCGGCCGGAAATCTCACTCAGGTCACCGATCCGATGGGCGGCACGCAAGAGTTCTCTTATGACCACAAGGGCCGAAAGATCAGTGCCATCGACCCCGATGGCAACACGACCGAGACCGCCTATGACCAGTTGAGCCGGATCAAGACGGTGAGCGCCCCCGACGGGGGAACTACCAGTTATACCTACGACACCGCTGGCAGCGTCGAGAGCCGCACTGATGCCAACGGCCACACCACTACCTATGGCTACAATGACGCTCGTGAGCTGACTTCGGTCACAGATCCGCTTGGTCGGACGCTCACCTACGACTATGACGCTGACGGCAACCGCACCAAGGTCACCAACGCGCGCGGCATCACTGTCACCACCGATCACGACGCACTCGGGCGGCCGACTGACGTCAGCTACTCCGATGCCACCCCGGATGTCTCCACCACCTACGACGCCGTGGGCAGACGCACCGAGGTCACCGATGGGACGGGTACCCACTCCTTCACCTACAACCCTCTCGATCAGTTGAAGACAGTCTCGGTGCCGGGCTTGCCCAGCGGCTTCACGTACGGCTACGACGGTGCCGGCCAGTTGGTAAAGCACACCCCGCCGTCAGGCAAGACGACCCAATACGCCTACGACGCTGACAGCAACCGGACCGCCTCCACCACCGACACGATCACCACCACCCACAGCTACGACGCAGCCGGAAACCTCACAGCCACCACACTTCCTGCCGGTAACGGTTACACGGAGAACCGCGCCTATGACAGAGCCGGACGGCTGACCGATATCTCCAGCAGCAGGAGTGGCACCCTGCTCTCCGGATGGCACGCCGTCCTGGACCCACGTGGACAGCCCAGCCGCATCGACGACAAGGGCACCGGCAAGTCGGACTACTACACCTACGACGACACCGGACGGGTTCTGACCTCGTGTACCTCTGCCACTCCGGCAACCACCTGCCCTGAGGGGGAGCCAACCGCCAGCTACAGCTACGACAAGGTTGGCAACCGCACCAGCCACACCAGCACCTCAGGGGTAACGGCCACCTACGGCTACGACGCTGCCGACCAGCTCATTCAGAAGGTCACCGGCGCCGATACCACAACCTATGAGCACGACGCCGACGGCAACCGCACCAGGGCCGGCAGCACCACCTATGCCTACGATGCCGAGAACCGAGTGATCAAGGCATCCGGTGATCGAACCAAGGAGTACACCTACGACGCTGACGGCAATCGGAGGGAGGTCGGTGGCTCCACGATCCGCGCCTGGGACATCAACCAGCCCATTCCGCTTCTGGCCGGCATCTACGAAACTGGTACCAATAAATTCACCCAGGAATACCGCTACAACCCGCTCGGCCAAGTCGAGTCGATGGATTTTGCTTCCAAGAACCAGTCGTACAACTACCACCGGAACCTGATCGGCTCCATCACCAACGTGACCTCGGCAGCCGACGGCGCCACCATGGAGTCCTACAGCTACGACACCTTCGGCGTCGGCGGCCCCTCCCTCGAGAGCAGCGACGATACCGTCACCCAATGGTTCGGATTTGCCGGAGAGTACAAGGAATTCATCGGCAACGAATCACATCCGCAACCCGAGGCTGGCGGATATAATCTACGCGCTCGCAGCTATGATCCGCTCACCGGTCGGTTCGCCGGACGGGATCCGTTCGACCCAGGTCAGGGCACACCGACGGAGTCCTCGTACACATACGCAGGTAATGCGCCGACGTACAGAACCGACCCTGAAGGCACGTGCTGGTGGATCCCCGGCAGTGGTGACGAAAGCTGCTGGACAGCCAATATACCCGGGACTGATTGGCTGGACCCATTCATCACTTCCCCTGCCGAGGCATGTGAAACCGGCGCGGAGTTCGCACGTGGTCGTGATCTACCGACATGGTTCGGCTGCATCGGAGATATCTCTGGCCTCAATAACATAACGCGCGGCACGGAGGCTATTGGTCAAGGCGATTATGGCACCGGTACCGCATACTGCCTCGGAGGCATAGGGCAGTTGGGGCTCTGGTTTGCGCCAGTCAAGTGGCAAGCGCCCCTGGCACCGAACTCCACGAGGCTCTTCATCGCACAGAACGCCGAGCAGGCTGCGTTGCGGGGCGTGGACGTCGCATACTTCGATTATCGGATAGCAGAACTCCGAGCTGCCGGGCACGTTGGGAAGAATCGGACTGCGGCCTTTGGTGAACTGAACCTGACGGGGCGAGGCTCCTGGGATCTTCCTGCTTCCAGTGGGAAGGCACCACGCCCCAGTGGGCTGGTGGATCACAGCGACGATGCCCTTTTCGGTGGCGGTGGTGTGTGGAAGGCAGCCGATGCTGAACAGAAAATCTTCGAGAGAGCCGCTCGAATCATCGATGCCGAGGGAGTGAGGTCTGGGAGGCTGCTCATTGGAGTATCTGGGCCAAAGCCGATATGCGATTCATGCCTGTCGGTAGCCGCGCAATTCTCAAGACGCTATCCTAATGTGCTCGTGGACCTGTTCTATCTGGAGTAAGACTTGCCCCATACGACGAACGAATGGACCGACCTGAGAAGTGCGGTGGAGGAACAGGACATCAGCCTTATTCGCCACCAGCTTGAAGCAGGCGGAGACGTCGACGAAGTCTACCGAGGAATGCCTTTGCTCCATCACGCTATCGACACAGAGGCTGATGCGGCGCTACAAACAGGGGAGTCGCTCCATGTAGACACGACTGCGCTACTGCTTTGCCGCGGAGCTGACGTGTACACACAGAATCAGGATGGATTGGACGCCAGAGCCTTTGCCGATCAGTATGGACACTGGCTTGCCATCGAATTGATCGATGCCCTCGCGAGGCGACCCCGCCAGGGGGAAGAGTAGGAGCTTTATCCAGGCGATGAAGCCGTGGGGTTCCGGTCGTGGAATCGGTGCGGACCAGAGTCTGCCGCCCGCGCCGACCCTTCGTCAGGAGCAGGGCCGGACCGGCGGCGGTGACATCGTGCGGGGCCACGTTCGAGCCGCGTTCCCTGGTCACAGCAGAGCCGCCGCCGGCGCCCCGGACCTCCCTGTCCAGGGTCGACGAACCCCGCCAACGGTTGGTGGCCGTAGGACTTCTGCCAGACCGGCGCGGCGTCCTTGATGTCCGAGTGTGCAATCACGATCACCCGTTGAGGTCGGCCGTCACCGATCACCAGCATGCGCGCTCCTCAGTGGGACGGCCCAACTCGTGATGGCGCGAGGTCAGAGTCGAGCGCGCGCGTCGGCAGTGAGGAGGCGGGTCAGGCGGGCGCGGGCGCGGCGGCGGAGTTCGTCGGCGGCCACGAGGCGTTCCTCGTCGGGTTCGTTGCCGAGGCGGGTGCGGATGGCGGCCAGAGTGCGGTCCAGGCGTTCGTCCTCGGGGCAGTCGTCGAGGCACAGGACGAAGCAGTGGCCGAAGCGGCTCTCGTACGCAGCGTGCGCCGCCCGCAGCGCCGTCCGTTCGGCGGGGCCGGCGGCCGGGGGCAGGACGGTCCCCTCGTCGCTCAGCGCCCCGGCCACGGCGCCGGGGGCGAGGTCGTAGCTGGCTTCGTCGGCGGCGGCGAGGAGGGCGTCGAGGTCGGGGTACGGGCGGTGAACGGCCAGCCGGTGGGCCCAGTGGCGGTCGTCGAGGCAGCCGAGGAGTGCGCGCTCGGCGTCGGCGGCGGGCGCGGCGTTGAAGGCGGCGAGACGGGCGGGGTCGGCGGCGTGGCCGGCGCTGTGGCCGGCTGCTCGGCCGGCGGCTTGGGCGGCACTGGTGCCGGCGGCGCGGGTGTCGCGCGGTGCGAATGCAGGCAGGGTGGGCTCCCTGGTGCGTAGTGGGCGTGCCGAGTGCGCGGGCGCACACCGGGCACGGTTACGGTCGAACAGCGCTGCGCCACGCTAACGTCCGGAGCCGAGCGTTCCGGTCGTACCAGCCCAGTGTTCACCCGTATGAGGAGGTTTGCCGGGAGCGAAGTCGACGGAGTCCCGATCACCTCACGCGCCACCGTGGTCCCCCGGGAGGTCCCCCGCCATGCGATTCCCGCCGCGTACGCCCCGTCCCCCGCGCCGGTCCCCCGCCGGCCGGCACGCCCGCCGCCAGGCCGGGCCGCTCCGCGCCCTCCGGGGCCCCCGGCGCGCGCTGTTCTGGTCCCTGGCCACCGCCCTGGCCGCCACCGCCGTACTCCTGGCCCTGCTCCCCGTACTCGGCGGCGGCGGCGACGGCGACGGCGACGGCGACTCGGACCGCGGTGTCGGCGCCGCCGCCCACGGTGCCGCGCGGAGCGGCGCCCCGTCCGCGCCCGTCGGCGGCCAGCGCCGCACCGCACCGCTCCCCGCGCCCCGTACGGTCCCCGCCGTCCGCTCCTTCGAGCGCGCCGAGGGCACCGGCTGGCGGCCCGCGGGCGACGCCAGCGTCATCGCGGAGGACGGCGAGCTGACGGACGAGGCCATGCGCCTGGCCGGCGAACTGGGCATGCGGTACGCGGACGACGACAGCGGCGGCGGCGACGGCGGAGACGACGACGGTGGCGCGGCCCCCGGGCAGCGCGCGGGTGACGTCCGCCTGCGGCTCGTACCCGGGCGCGACGGCGGCCCCGAGGCGTACCGCGTCGACGTCGCCGACGGCCGCGCCACCGTCACCGCCGCCACCGGCACCGGCGTCTTCTACGGCACCCGCACCCTGCTCCAGGCCGTGCGCGCCGGCGGCGGCGTGCCGGCCGGCCGCATCGACGACCGCCCCGACCGCCCGCAGCGCGGGTTCATGGTCGACATCGCCCGCAAGCACTTCAGCGCCGCGTGGCTGGCCGACCGGGTCCGGGAGATGGCCGACCTCAAGCTCAACCAGCTTCACCTCCACCTCTCCGACGACCAGGCGTTCCGGGTCGAGAGCGACAGCCACCCCGAGGTGGTCTCCGAGCCGCACCTGACCAAGGGCGAGCTGGAGGACATCGTCGAACTCGCCGCGGGGCTGCACATCACCGTCATCCCCGAGATCGACTCCCCCGGCCACCTCGGCGCCGTCCTCGACGCCCACCCGGACCTCCAGCTCAAGGCCGCCGACGGCAGTCCGGTCCAGGGCGCGATCGACATCTCCAAGCCCCGCGCGGCCCGGATCGTGGACGACCTGCTGACGGAGTACGCGCGGCTCTTCCCCGGCCCGTACGTGCACATCGGCGGCGACGAGTACGTCGCGCTGATGTCGAGCGACCCCGAGGCCCGCTACCCCGGCCTGGCCGCCGCCGCCCGCGCCCGCTACGGCGCCGGCGCCACCGTGGCCGACCTCACCGCCGCCTGGCTCAACGACCGGGCGGACACGGTCAAGGAGCTGGGCAAGAAGGTCAAGGCGTGGAACGACGGCTTCATCCCGGGTGCGAAGGTCCGTCCGGACCGGGACCGGGAGGTCGAGTACTGGACGGGCAAGGAGGCGTTCGCGCGCGACCCGCAGACGTTCCTTGAGGACGGGCGCCGGCTGGTCAACCTCAACGACGAGTACCTGTACTACGTCCTCGGCGAGCCCAACGAGTTCACGTACCCCACGGGCGAGCGGATCTACGAGGAGTGGACCCCCGCCGTGCTGCGCGGCACCCGGCCGGTGCCGGAGCGGCTGGCGGGGCCGGAGAAGGTGCTGGGCGCCCGGTTCGCGGTCTGGTGCGACCTGGCGGACGCGCAGACGCCGCGGCAGGTGGCCGAGGGCGTCAGGCTGCCGCTGGCGGCGCTGGCGCAGAAGGTGTGGGACCCGCGCGAGCCGCGGCTGCGGTGGGGGGAGTTCGCGGAGCTGGCGGAGCGGGTACGCGGCGGCGAGGGCTGAAGGGCCGGGGACGTACGGGACGGGCGGTCCTGACCCCGCGTCCGCGGCAGGCCCCGGTGCGTACGCCGAAGGGCCGCCCCGGCGGTGTCCCGCCGGAACGGCCCCTCACGCAAGGTGTCAGCGCCTCACGGCGTCAGCTCCACCCCCAGCCGGGCGCCGGCCGGGGTGCCCAGTGCGGACTTGCCGTAGTACACGGCCCCCTCCGTCGACACGCCCTCGCTGCCGCTGTCGAGCTGCAGCAGGGTGCCGTTGTAGGAGTCCTCGCCGTTCGCGCCGATGACGAGGTCCGCGCGCCCGTACCCGGACAGATCCGCCAGCACCACCGACACGCCGAGCCGGTCGCCCTTCTCGGTGACGCCGCCGATCCCGGGGGTGTCCTGGTGGTACGACTTGGGCGAGCCGGACGACGTGGACAGCCCGGTCGAGCCGCCGCGCAGCAGCAGGGACGTGCCGGCGTCGGCGCGGTTGACGCCGTCGCGGGTGATGTCCTCGCGGTAGAGGCCGACGAGCACGTCGTCCTTGCCGTTCATGTTCACGTCGCCGACCGCGACCGAGAAGCCCATCGCGTCGCCGGCCTCGGACGCGCCGGGCACCGAGCCGGTGCTCTGGTGGACGATCTGCTTGCCGGTCGTCGTCAGCCCGTTTGCCGAGCCCTTGAGCAGGGTGATCTGGCCGCCGTTGTGTGCGTTCGACTCGCCCACCCAGGGCTGGCCGATGACGAGGTCGGCGAAGCCGTCGCCGGTGATGTCCCCGGTGGCCACCGACCGGCCGCCCGGCACGCCGAGCCCCGCGGTGACGTCCAGGCCGACGGCCGAGCCCCGGAGCACGTCCAGGCGCGCCTTGCCGCTCGGGTCGAGGTAGGTGATCGCCGCGTCGTCGTAGCCGTCGCGGTTGAAGTCGCCCACCGCCGCGTCCGGGTTGCTGACCTTCTCGTACGGGAACGCGCCCTCGCGGCCGTTGCCGTTCAGGTCGTGCGTGGCCCACGCCTCGGCGCCGACGCCGAGCACCTCGTCGCGGCCGTCGCCGTCGAAGTCGCCGGCGGCGACCGCCGAGCCGAACTTGGCGCCGGTCGGCGAGAAGCCGTCGCCGAGGACGAGGTTCTGGCCGGAGTTGAGCCCCGGCCCGTACAGGACGGTGACCACGCCGGCGTCGGCGTGGCCGGTGGAGTCGTCCTTGTTCGGCGCGCCGACGACGAGGTCGGCGATGCCGTCGTTGTTGACGTCGCCCCACTCGGTGTCGGTGCCCCAGGCGTCGCCGGGCGCGGCCGAGCCGGGCACGCCGGCGCTGTTCTGGGTGATGCTGCGCTTCTCGCCCGCCACGGGGCCGTTCTCGCCGCCGGGGACGACGAAGACCGCGCCGGAGCCGGTCTGCCCGCCGCCGTTGGCCCGCGGGACGCCGGCGACCATGTCGCCGCGGCCGTCGCCGTTGAAGTCGCGGGTGGGCAGGGCGTGCGAGGCGCCGGGGGCGGCGGCGCGGGCGCGGATCTGGCCCAGCTTGGCGTACAGCCGGTCGCCGGGGCAGGCGGTGAGGTTGACGTCCGCGGACGCGCCGTACGGGCGGAACCGGGCGTCCTTGTGGCCGGAGATGTTCTTCATGGTCTTCGGGTCGCCGGCGGGGACCAGCTCGTCGTTGTCGTCGTACTTCTGCGGCGTCAGCGACGTGCTGCCGGTGGGGCTCACGCCGTACTGGCCGAGCTTGTAGGCGGAGATGCGCGCCACGGCCTCCAGGGCGGCCTGGGTGGGGTGACTGTGGGTGTGGTAGTCGCCGAGGATGGAGATGCCGGTGGTGAGGCTGTTGAAGTTGCTGGTGTGCGCGCCCAGCACCGGCTGGTCGATGCCGCCGGCGCGGCCCTCGAAGACGCGGCCGCACTTGTCGACGACGAAGTTGTAGCCGATGTCGTTCCAGCCGTTGCCCTGCACGTGGTAGAGGAAGTCGGACCGCACCATGGCGGCGGACTCGGCGCACGAGTAGTTCACGGCCTCGGCGGTGTGGTGCACGATGGCGGCCTTGATGCCGTCCGGGTTGTACGTCGGCGGGTCCTCGACCAGCGACTCGTCGGCGCCCCAGGCGGCGCGGCGGATCACCGGCGGCGGGGTGACGGGCGAGTCGGGCGCCGGGCCGGGGTCGGCCTGGGTGACGGCCGCGGCGGGGGCCAAGTCGGTGCCGTACGAGAACGCATCGGCGCCGGACTCCGTACCGGAAAGGGACGCCGCCAGCGCCAGCGGCTCCGCCTCCGTACCCGCATCCGTGCCGACGCCGGCGGCCTCCGCCTCCTCGGCCTCCTCCTGTGTGACGCCCGGGTCGACCAGCGCCACCTCCATGCCCGCGGGCAGTTGCGTGCTCGTGCCGTCCGCGCGCACGACCCGCGCCTCCACGCCGTCCGACGGGCCGACCCACAGCGGCTCGGTGCCGCCGCGCATGTCCGCCCTCAGGCCGTCGGCGGCCTGGCCGCCGTCGGTTTCCAGGCCGTGCCAGTCACTCCACTCGCCGGTCTCGACCGAGCGCGTGCGCACCTCGGCCGTGCCACCGAGGTCGCGGCGCTCGTTGCTCCAGGAGATGCCGACCATCGAGAACTGCTCGGTCGAGGTCTGGTCCACCTCCTGCCGGGCCCCGCTTCCCGTCAGGTCCACGCGGTGGACCGCCGACTTCCGCGGCTCCAGATCGGCCCCCGGCGGCTCGTTCGAGCCGGAGCCGGGGTCGGCCACGGCGACGGTGATCGCGCCGGCGCCGCCGAGCACGACCGCGCCCAGGGTCAGCCAGGCACGTCTGCGCAGGCTCAACGGCCGGTACGCATGGGATCTACGCGGACTCACATCCCGCCCCTTCGGTTCACTACACGCTTGACACACGTACAGCGCCGCTCGGGTCGAAAACGTGTCACTCCCGTCCTGACCCGCACAAAGAAGACGGCCGGAGCCGCTACCCCCCACAGGAGCTGCTCCGGCCGTCGGCCTCAGGTGCGGGTGCCCGTTCGGGCCCGCTGTAATACTCAGCGCCAGCGGGCCCGGAAATGTCACAGCCCCCTGTCCGCGGGTGCCGGCGGGCCCTCCGCGGCCCTCGTCCGCGGCCCCGCCGGGCCCTCGCCGGAGCCACCGCCGGGCCTCCGTCCAGCCGCCGCCGGCGCCTCATGCGGTCGGGTGGGGAGTGCCGGGGTGTGTTGCGAAGGGACCGCCGCCGCCGTAGCGTGCACCTCACGTCGACTCGACGCACAGACAATCGTTCGACTACTCGCTCGACGGTCCGCCCAGATCCGGGGGTGCTCCGCAGATGTATCCGCGTGTACCGCGTCTCCTGGCGCCACGGGCCGACTGACCACCGTGCAGGGGGAATACGCGGAAGACTCCGCGCTGTCCGGCGCGGTGCACGCTGCCCAGCGTGGTGACGAGGCAGCGTTCCGCATCGTGTTCCGGGCGGTGCACCCTCGCCTGCTCGGTTACGTGCGCAGCCTCGTCGGCGACGGCGACGCCGAGGACGTGACCTCCGAGGCGTGGCTGCAGATCGCCCGCGACCTCGGCTCGTTCAGCGGGGACGCCGACCGCTTCCGCGGCTGGGCGGCGCGCATAGCCCGTAACCGCGCGCTCGACCACGTGCGGATGCGCTCCCGCAGGCCGGTCGCCGGCGGCGACGAGACCCAGCTCGCCGACCGGCCCGCGGACTCGGACACCGCGGAGGAGGCGATCGAAGCGCTCGGTACGGGCCGCACGATGGCCTTCATCGCGCGGCTGCCCCGCGACTACGCAGAAGTCGTGGTGCTGCGCGTGATCATGGGGCTGGACGCCAAGCGCACCGCCGAGGTCCTGGGCAAGAGCCCGGGCGCGGTGCGTACGGCGGCGCACCGCGGCCTCAAGCAGTTGACCGCGCTGATAGAGAGCCCGCAGGACGAGGGGGACGTTCCGCCCGGGGATGGGCAGCAGCCTGGCGGTGTGACGCAATCAGCCGCGCGGACGCTTAAGGAAATGTGATGGTGGACGACCGGTACGGCTGGCTCGACGAGGACGTCGCGGAGCGACTGCTTCGCGGGGAGCCGCTCGACTTCGCGGACGGCGGTGGCGGGCGCGGGCGTAAGCCCTGGTCGCCGGAGGACCGGGCCGCGGCCGAGCGGCTGGCCGCCGTGCTGGCGCGGGTGGCGGAGTCCGGCCGGCCGGGCGCGAACGGCCAGGTGCCGGGCGAGCAGGCCGCGCTGGCGGCGTTCCGGGCGGCCCGGGAGAGCGCAAGCCGGGCGCCGGCCGCGGAGTTCGGCGTCGAGCCGCCGTTCGACGCGCACGGCAGGCGGCGCCGTGCCGGCGTCGTGGCGCGGCTGCGGTCGCTGCGGCTGAGCGTGGTGGGTGCGGCGGCGGCGTGTGCGCTGGGCGGGGTCGCGGTGGCCTCCAGCACGGGTGTGCTGCCGGCACCGTCGTTCATCCAGGACACCGGCAACCGGTCGCCGAGCGTGGGCGTCTCGTCGTCCGCGCAGCCGCCGGGCGGCGAGGAGAAGGACGGCTCGGCCGAGGGCGGCGGCAAGGGGTCGGACAAGGACGGCAAGGACAAGGGCGCCGGCAAGGGCGGCAAGGGCGGCAAGGACGCCACGGGTCAGGGCAGCAGCACGGATCCGGACCTGCCGGGGCGCGACGTGATCGGCGACGTACGGGGCAACGAGCCGCCGAACATGGCCGACGCGGACTCCGTGCTCGACGCGCTGTGCCGCGACTACCTCGCCGCGCAGGCCGGTACGGGCGCGATGCCGGGTCAGGCGCGGCTGCGCGTCCTGGAGCAGGCGGCCGGTTCCAAGGAGGCCGTGCCGTCGTACTGCTCGAACCGGCTGGGCACCCGCGCGAGCACCCCGGGCGGCGCGACCGGCGGTGACACCGGTGATACCGGCGGCACGGGCGGCAGCACGGGCGGCGACACGGAGGAGCCGGCCAGCCCGACCCCGTCGCTCCCGACCGACCCTGGTACGGACCCGGGCGGCTCCGACGGCTCCGGCGGGGACACCAGCACCGGCGGGGACACCGACGGCGGCGAGGACGGCGGCGCCAGCGAGAGCCCGCCGCGGAACGGCCCTTCGCCGAACCCGAGTGTCGGCATCTCGGAGCCTCCCGAGCCGGAGCCCACGGAGCCGGAGCCCACGGCGACCTCGACCGTGGAGCCGGTGTAGTCAGGCACCGGCTGACGGGCCGTAGGCCCGGTCCCACGCAACGCGCCTTTCCGAATGCCCCTTTGCCCGTTTTCGCATGGAACGGGCCCTTGTGTCGGCGTCGATCACGCGCCCGTACGCGATGAATGTGGGGGTGCCCACGTCAAAGGTCCCTGATGTCTGGCATTGTTGCACTGTTCTGTTCGAATCCGGGTGTGGCTGGGGCAGCGGCCTGACGGAGAGCGCGCGGGGGCGCGGGCACGGTGCACAGTGCCGCAGGCCGATCACGAGGCGCACAAGGTGGGGGAATACGACAGACCGGCTGCCGCACGGGCGGCGCCGGGGAACGAGGTTGCGGACGAGGATCTCTCGCCACTGGTCCGCAGGGCGCAGAGCGGTGACGAGGCGGCGTTCACCGGGCTGTACCGGCGGCTCCAGCCGGTGCTGCTCGCCTATCTGCGCGGCGTGGTCGGCGACGACGCCGAGGACGTGGCCGCCGACGCCTGGCTGGTGATCGCGCGCGACCTGAGCCAGTTCCGCGGCGACGGCCCGTCGTTCCGCGGCTGGACGGTGACGGTCGCCCGGCGCCGCGCGCTGGACCTGCTGCGCCGCGAACGCCGCCGCCCCCAGGGCGTGCTGCTCGACGAGGGCGTCCACGACCTGCCCGCGGAGCGCGCGGCCGAGGACCACGCGCTGGAGTCGCTGGGCACCCGGCAGGCACTGGCGCTCATCTCCACGCTGCCCCGCGAACAGGCCGAGGCGGTGCTGCTGCGCACGGTGGCGGGGATGCGCGCCACCGACGCCGGTGAGGTGCTGGGCAAGCGGCCGGGCGCGGTGCGTACCGCCGCCCACCGCGGGCTGCGTCAGCTCGCCGAGCTGGTGACGTCGGCGGCCCGGCGGGAACGGAGCCTGGAGCGCGCGGCCTTCACGGCGGCCGGGGGCCGCACGCCGGCGGAGGCGGAGGGCTCGCAGGAGCAGTTGCAGTTGGGCCTGGGGGCCTGAGGGCCGAGAGGTCCCGTACGCACGCCGCCGTACGCGTCCTGGCGTACGGCCGTACGCCAGATGGGCCGCAACCGGAAGGGGACCGCCAGAGGAGGGGGGTGGCGCGGGCGGTGCTGGGGGAACGCAACCCGCCCGCGCCATATGCGCTGAGCCGCAGGTACGGGGGGAACCCCGGCCGAGCGCTGGGCCGATGACCAGTCGGCACATCACTTACAGCGTCGTCGGCTGAGAAAGTGTCACAACCACAGCTCAGCCAGGTGTGTACGGCGCGTACGGCACCGCGGACGCCGTACCGCCGCGCGCGCTCAGCCGTAGACGACGACCTTGTCACCGACCCGGACGTCCCCGAAGAGCTTCGCGATCTTCGCCTCGTCCCGCACGTTCACGCAGCCGTGCGACGCTCCGGCGTAGCCGTTGGCGGCGAAGTCCGCGGAGTAGTGCACGGCCTGGCCCCCGCTGAAGAACATCGCGTACGGCATGGGGGTGTCGTAGAGCGTCGAGACGTGGTGCCTGCTCTTCCAGAAAACCTCGAACACGCCCTCGCGGGTCGGCGTGTACTGCGACCCGAAGCGCACGTCCATCGCCGCCAGCACCTCGCCGTCCCTCATCCACCGCAGGGTGTCGCTGCGCTTGCTCACGCACAGCACCCGCCCCTCGGTGCAGCGCGGGTCGGGCTGCTCCATGGTCTGCGACGTCGGCGGGTACAGCTCGTCGCGCGTGGGCTCGTCCGTACGGGCCAGCAGCCGCTCCCACGTGACGACGTCCGTCTCACCGGTGCGCGGCAGGCCGCGGTCCTTCTGGAACGCGGAGACGGCGGCGGCGGTGACCGGCCCGTAGTACGCGGTGGGGCCGCGGTCGAAGACGCCCTCCGCGCGCAGCCGGGCCTGGAGTTCCCGTACCTGCTCGCTCTCGTCCCCCTCGGCCATCAGCACCTCGGGGCCCTGCGGCGTCGGCTCCGCGGCCGGGCTCCGGGAGGCGGACGCCTCGGACTCCGGCTGCACCGTCTTCTCCGCCGGTTTCTCCGCCGGCTTCTCCGACGTCGGCGTGGCCGAGGGCGCCGGCTTCTCCGACGTCGCCGGCGCCGTGGTCCGCGGCGCCGTGGCACCGCCCCCGCCGCCGGCCGCGTCCGCCGACGCCGAACAGCCCGCCGCGAGCACCGCCCCCGCTGCCGCGAGCGCGACGGCCACGCGCACCGAACGAAACCTCCCGCGCATGCCCGCATGTACCGGTCGCAATGCGCCCACCCCCCGCTTTCCTCCGATAAGACGTCGAACGATTCTCTCCTGCGCCAGGGCCTGTCCGAAACCCCGTAGCGCACCGTCACCCGCCGGAGACCATGCGTTCGGGCGCGGAGTCCCGGCCCGTTGTCACCGGCGGAGCGTACGCTCGTGACTACGTTCCGTAGAGGATCGGGAAGGCCGGGAAAGACTGGGAAAGGCTGGGAGCACAGACACATGACACGGCACTCGGAGTCCGGTCTGCCGATCGAGCCCGTGTACGGGCCGGAGGCCCTCGCCGGCTGGCACCCGGCCCAACGGCTCGGCGAGCCCGGCGCGTACCCGTACACCCGCGGCGTCTACCCGACGATGTACACCGGCCGCCCGTGGACGATGCGCCAGTACGCGGGCTTCGGCTCCGCCGCCGAGTCCAACGCCCGCTACCGCGACCTGATCGCCCACGGCACGACGGGCCTGTCGGTCGCCTTCGACCTGCCGACCCAGATGGGCCACGACTCCGACGCGGTCCTCGCGCGCGGCGAGGTCGGCAGGGTCGGCGTCGCGATCGACTCGGTCGACGACATGCGCGTGCTCTTCGACGGCATCCCGCTGGACCAGGTGTCCACGTCGATGACGATCAACGCCCCGGCCGCGCTGCTCCTCCTGCTCTACCAGCTCGTCGCCGAGGAACAGGGCGTCCCCGCGGCGCAGTTGACCGGCACCGTCCAGAACGACGTGCTGAAGGAGTACATCGCCCGCGGCACGTACATCTTCCCGCCGAAGCCGTCGCTGCGGCTGACCGCCGACATCTTCCAGTACTGCCGCGCCGAGATCCCGAGGTGGAACACCATCTCGATCTCCGGCTACCACATGGCGGAAGCGGGCGCCTCGCCCGCGCAGGAGGTCGCGTTCACGCTCGCCGACGGCATCGAGTACGTGCGCGCCGCCGTCGCCGCCGGCATGGACGTCGACGACTTCGCGCCCAGGCTGTCGTTCTTCTTCGTCTCCCGGACCACGCTCCTGGAGGAGGTCGCCAAGTTCCGCGCCGCGCGCCGCATCTGGGCGCAGGTGATGCGCGAGGAGTTCGGTGCGCGCGACCCCAAGTCGCTGATGCTGCGCTTCCACACCCAGACCGCCGGCGTCCAGCTCACCGCCCAGCAGCCCGAGGTGAACCTGGCCCGCGTCACGGTCCAGGCGCTGGCCGCGGTCCTCGGCGGCACGCAGTCGCTGCACACCAACTCCTTCGACGAGGCCATCGCGCTGCCCACCGACAAGGCGGCGCGGCTCGCGCTGCGCACCCAGCAGGTGCTGGCGTACGAGACCGACGTGACCGCGACCGTCGACCCCTTCGCCGGGTCGTACGCGGTGGAGACGATGACCGACGAGCTGGAGGCGGCGGCGGTGGAGCTGATGCAGCGGGTCGAGGACCGGGGCGGCGCGGTCGGCGCGATCGAGAACGGCTTCCAGAAGAGCGAGATCGAGCGGAACGCGTTCCGGATCGCGCAGGAGACGGAGGCCGGCGAACGGATCGTGGTGGGCGTCAACCGCTACCAGTTGGCCGAGGAGGAGCCGTACGAACCGCTGCGCGTCGACCCGGCGATCGAGGCGCGGCAGGTGGAGCGGCTGGCGCGGCTGCGGGCGACGCGCGACGGGGGTGCGGTGGAGGCGGCGCTGGCGGAGTTGACGACGGCGGCGGCGGGGACGGCAAACGTGCTGTACCCGATGAAGCGGGCGCTGGCGGCGCGGGCGACGACCGGGGAGGTGTGCGACGCGCTGCGGGGGGTGTGGGGGGCGTACGAGCCGGTGAACGCGTTCTAGACCGGGGAAGGCGCTTCAGCCGCCGGCGGCAGGGCTCGCCTGGGCCGGCGGCCGGACACCATGCGATCCGGGATCCGTCCTCGGCGGCATCAGCGGGCCGCGGTCGCCTTGACGGCCATGCGGTGGTCGAACTTCGCCGCGTCGATGACGTGCCGTTCGTGGTGGCCACTGCTGATGACGTCCTGCGCGTCCCGGCATTCGACGGCGAAGCGCAGCCGCCGCCCTTCCACCTCGACCAGTTCGACGACTGCGGTGACCTCCATGCCGACCGGGGTCGCCGCGCTGTGGCTGAGGTCCACGTGAGTCCCCACCGTCTTGCTCCCCTCCGGGAGCAGCGGGGCGACCGTCTCGATGCAGGTGTTCTCCACGAAGGCGACGAGATACGCCGTCGCGAAGACCCGGGGCATGCCCGCAAAACCCGGCAGGGCGTCCGATACCGCAGGAACGGTCAGGTCCTCGTCGACCAGCAGTCGGGAGGTGTGCGTGAGGCCGGGCTTCGGGCCGGTCCATGTCATCCGTCGAACCTCTCGCTTGTCGGTTACGTGACCGCTCAGGCTTCCCCGGCGGTGATCGGCCGGATCTGCGCGCCGATGCGGCGCAGATGATCCTGGTAGTCCTGAGTGTTCAGCGCCAGGGAGCGATCCAGCCGGGCGGCATTGAAGAAGATCTCGGGATGCTCCAAGAGCCGTGGATCGACGACGAGTTCCAGGTCCGGATGGAAGCTGAACGGCAGGATGGTACCGCTGACGCTGCCCGAGAGAGCCTCGGCCTTGTCCGTCGATGCGAAGGACACGTACGTACCGTCAGCGAGGCCCTTCAGCCCCGCCAGGTCGACCCTGGCGTCGCCGGGGACGACGGCGAGGAAATAGCGCCTGGTGCGCTTGCCGGTCTTCACCATGACGACGAGGCACTTCGCCGCGTGGGCCACGGGGTGGCCGCGGTGCCGGCTGACCACCTCGGTGCGTCCCTCGGGAACGTGGTCGATGACGCGGTACCGGGCGCCGTCCGCGTCGAGGAGCGAGATGAGCTGCACGTAGGCATCCGTGCCGGCACTGCCCGCAGGGCTGGCGCCCTGCGCGCCCTGTGCGTCTTGCGAGGTCGCTGCGTACTGCTGGGGCACTCTTACCATCCTTCGTCGAACATCCGCTTGACCTCGGTGATGCGCCGCTCGTCGCGGCGGTAGAAGGTCCACTGCTTGACCTTCTTGGCGCGCAGCAGACCCACTCGGGTGAGCAGCTTGAGGTGCACGCCGGCGGTGGGCTGGCTCACGCCCAGCTTGTCGGCGATGAACACCGAGCAGACTCCGTCCTCGACGAGGTCTCCGTCACGCTGCGGCGGAAAGTGCGCGGTGGGATCCCGCAGCCACTCCATGATCGCCAGGCGCTTCTCGCTGCCCAGCGCCTTCAGCACCTCGACCTCAAGCACTTAGTCAGTTTGCTAATTAACTAAGTGACGTGTCAAGCCCCGAGGCGGTGCCGCGGTCAGGGGGCGCGGTCAGGGGGTGCGGCCGTCGGGCGCGGCCAGCGCCGCAAGCTCCGCGTCGGCGCGCTCGGTGACCACGGCGAGCACCCGGCCGGCGGCGGCCAGGTCCTCGGCGGCTATCCCGCCCCAGATGCGCGCGCTGACGGGGGCGGTCTCCGCGGCGACGGCGGCGGCCAGCTCGCGCCCCGCGTCCGTGGGCTGGAGGTGCGCGCCGTCCGCGACGAGCAGCCCCTTGGCCAGCAGCTCGTCGAGAACGGCGCGGATGCCGGCGGGATCGGCCTTGAGGTAGCCCACGACCCGGGCGGTGAGCGCGTCCGGGGTCTGCGGGGCGTCGGCGGTGACGGCGGTGCGCAGGGCGATCTGCTGCTGGAACGTCATGCCGTGGCGGTCCAGGACGTGCTCCAGGACCCCGCGGGCGGCGTAGTGGGCCAGGGCGAGGGCCTGGGCGTTGGCGGCGGGGGCGGTGGTGGTCATGGTGTCATCCCTTGAGTGGCGAGAGGTACGTCGAGCAGGGTCAGCAGCTCGCCGGTGAACGCCTTCGTCCGCGGGGCGTCGAGGCCGCCGAGCGGCTCCAGCAACTGCTGAAGCAGCTCCTGGACCACGACGACCGCCTGCCGCGCCACGGCCTGACCGTGCTCGGTGAGGGCGAGCCGCATGGCGCGCGGGTCCCGGGAATCGCGGGTGCGCTCGATCAGCCCGTCCGCCTCCAGCGCGCGGGCCAGCTTCGAGACGTACAGCGCCTCCAGGCCGGTGTGGTCGGCGAGTTGCCGCTGACTGGGCCGCTCGCCGGTGCGCTGCATGCCGTAGAGGGAGGCGACGAGGGCGTACTTCGCGTGGGTGAGGTCCAGCGGGGCCACCGCGCGGTCGACGGCGACGCGCCACTTGTTGGCGAGCCGCCACACGAGGAAGCCGGGCGTGGGACCGGGCGAGCCTGCACTCATGGCAGATAGAGTACATGGCTACTATAGCCATGGCTATGGAGTCATGGTGCCGGGTCCGCTACACCACGTCGCGGGACGCCGCCCACCGTCAGGCGACGTTCAGCCTGCGGTGCGGACGGAGCGGACAGGGCGGACAGGGCGGAACCACAGGGGTGGAGCGGGTCCGGATCGCGGACAAGCCCCGGTGGGCGGACAGCCCTTGGCGACTCCGCCAGGGGGCAGCGCCGGGGTGGTCCGCCGACGAAAGGGCAAAACTCGCGGCGACCCGCCTGTCAGACTCGGGCAAATCGCCCACGGGGAGCGGCTTTCGCCTCGCGGCACGCACCCGCGGAGCGGCGCAAGTGTCCAACTGATTACTCGCGTGAGGTGAGTGACGCTACTCGACGCGCCCCGCGTCCAGCAGCGCCGCCGCCGTGAAGAGTTCCACTCCCACCCGGATCGCGCCCTCGTCCGCGTCGAAGTCCCCCTGGTGCAGATCCCGCGGCAGCCCCGTCTCCCCCACCGCCCGCACGCCCAGCCGCGCCAGCGCCCCCGGGACGTGCTCCAGGTACCAGGAGAAGTCCTCCCCGCCCAGGCTCTGTTCCGTCGTCTCCACCGACGCCGCACCCCGCCGCGCCGTCATCGCGCTCGCCAGCAGTTCCGTCATCACCGGGTCGTTGACCACCGGCGGGACGCCGCGGACGTACGTGATGGCGGACTTCGCGCGGTGCATCGACGCGACCTCGTCGACCGCCGCGTGGACCAGGTCCGGGGCGCGGCGCCAGGTGTCCAGGTCCAGGCAGCGGACCGTGCCCGACAGCTCCGCGTGCTGGGGGACGACGTTGCAGGCGTGGCCGGCGGTCAGGCGGCCGAAGGTGACCGCCAGGCCCGCGCGGGCGTCCACGCGGCGGGCCAGCAGGGCCGGGACGTCGGTGGCCACGCGGGCGGCTGCCGTGACCAGGTCGGTGGTCAGGTGGGGGCGGGCGGTGTGGCCGCCGGGGCCGTCGAGGGAGATCTCAAGGCGGTCGCAGGCGGAGGTGATGGCACCCTCGCGCAGGCCGATGCGGCCGACCTCCACCCGCGGGTCGCAGTGCACGCCGATGATCCGGCCGACGCCGTCGAGGACGCCGCCCTCGATCGCGTCGGTGGCGCCGCCGGGCAGCACCTCCTCCGCGGGCTGGAAGATCAGCCGTACGGGACGCGGCAGCAGACCCTCGCGGGCCAGCCCGGTGAGTACTATGCCCGCGCCCAGGACGACCGCCGTGTGCACGTCATGGCCGCAGGCGTGGGCGCGGTCCGGGACGGCGGAGCGGTACGGCACCGTCTTGGTGTCCGGGATCGGCAGCGCGTCGATGTCCGCGCGCAGCGCCAGCATCGGGCGGGGCGGCGGGCTGCCCGCGTCCACGCCGATGTCCACGCCGATGTCCACGCCGATGTCGCAGATCAGCCCGGTGCCCGTCGGCAGCACGCGCGGGGCGAGCCCTTCCTGTTCCAGCCGGTCCTTGAGTGCGGCGGTGGTACGGAACTCCTGGTTGCCCAGCTCCGGGTGGGTGTGCAAGTCCCGCCGGAACGCGATGAGTTCGGTGTTCAGCGTCTCCGGGAGCACCCCGGGCAGCAGCGCGTCGGGACCGGAATCGGGCTCTGCGTCACGGGGCATCAGTCGGTTCACACTGCGAAGAGTACGGGGATCACCGGGGCCGCCGAGAAGGGATCAACAAAATTTCAGCCCGGCGGGTGCATAACCGGCGCACAGGGTGGGTAAACTGCCGCGCCCGCTCGGACATCGCGTCCCCGCGCGCCGGGAGCGCTCACGCCGGCGCCCCCGACCACCCCGCCGCCGGCCCCGGCCCCGGCGGCAGCCCGTCGACCCCGCGCCGCTCCCGGGCCGCGCCCGCCACCGCCGACAGGAAGCCCTGCGCCCGCGGCGACGCCGTCTCCGTCAGCCAGCTCGGATCGACCTCGCAGACCGCCACCTTCACGCCCGTACCCGCCAGCGTCAGCGGCAGCGTGTGCACCACCGTCGACGGGAAGCTGACGATGGTGCGGCCGATGGGCCCGCGGCGGGCGACTATCTCCAGCGGCAGGTCGGGGCGGACGATCTCCAGGCCGGTCGACAGGTGGAGCCGGTGCAGCTTGTCGGCCTGCTCCCGGCGGTGCGCGAAGTAGCGCGTGACGCCGTACGCCCTGGTGAGCGACTCCACCGCCGCCAGGTACCGGTCGTGGTCCACCACGCCGGTCTCCACCAGGGACGTACCGACCAGGTCCGTGGCCGTACCGACGCGCGGCGGGCCGAAGCGGGCGCGGGTCCAGGCGAATTCGTTCGCCGTCACCTTCAGCCCCGGCGGCGGGTCCACCACCGGCATCGAGGTGAACACCTCCACCTGCGTACCGGAGGAGTCCCCCGCGGGCGTCAGCCGCCGCCGCGCCGCGCTCGCGACCGGCGCGAAGAGCATCCCCCGCGCCCCGCCGCCGCGCCCGCTGCGGTGCCAGCGGACGAACCGCTCCCCGCGGGCCAGTTGGGCCGTGAACTCCATCGTCGCCGTGCCGTCGTCCACGACGACGACCTCCCGCGCCCTGACGACGGTCAGCAGCGTCTGCACGTACCGCGAGAACGGGTCGCCCAGCACCACCCGCCGCGCGCGCCGCAGCGGGCGGGCCAGGCTCGTCAGGGTACGGACCGGGCCTGCGCCGCCGCGCGCCTCCTGCCAGCGGACCTCCAGGCCGTCGTCCCTCGCCAGCTCCGCCATCCGGCGCAACTGGCCGCGCGAAAGCGGCTCGGTCGGGGGCAGGACGACCACCGTCATCGGGATGACGGTCCCGCCCTGGTACGCCCACTCCAGCACGTTGAGCAACTGGACCGGGCTCTCCACCAGGGCGACGGTCGCGCTGCCGGCGGCGTCTTCTGTCATACCCCTACCGGCTCCTTCTCGGCTCCCGCCGACTCCGCGGAACCGGCTGCGTCAGCAGCATCAGCCGCCTCCGCGACGACTCCCTTGACCCGGCGCAGCTTCTTCATCGGCGCCAGCTCGCTGTCGTAGACCTTCTTCACGCCGTCGCCGAGGGACTCCTCGACCACGCGGATGTCGCGTACCAGCCGCACCAGCCCCTGCGGCTCAACCGAAGCGGCCTGGTCCGAGCCCCACATCGCGCGGTCCAGCGTGATGTGCCGCTCGACGAAGACGGCGCCGAGGGCGACCGCGGCGAGCGAGGTCTGCAGGCCGGTCTCGTGGCCGGAGTACCCGATCGGCACGTTCGGGAACTCGGCCTGCAGCGTGTGGATCACGCGCAGGTTCAGCTCCTCGGCCTTCGCCGGGTACGTGCTGGTGGCGTGGCAGAGCAGAATGTTGTCACTGCCCAGCACCTCCACCGCGTGCCGGATCTGCTTCGGGGTCGACATGCCGGTGGACAGGACGACCGTGCGGCCGGTGGCGCGCATGGCGCGCAGCAGTTCGTCGTCGGTCAGCGAGGCGGAGGCGACCTTGTGCGCCGGCACGTCGAACTTCTCCAGGAAGGCGACGGCCTCGGTGTCCCAGGGGGAGGCGAACCAGTGGATGCCGCGCTCCTTGCAGTGCGCGTCGATGACCCGGTACTCCTCCTCGCCGAACTCGACGCGGTGCCGGTAGTCGATGTACGTCATCCGGCCCCAGGGCGTGTCGCGCTCGATGTCCCACTGGTCGCGCGGCGTGCAGATCTCGGGCGTGCGCTTCTGGAACTTCACCGCGTCGCAGCCCGCCTCGACGGCGGCGTCGATCAGCGCGAGCGCGTTGTCGAGGTCGCCGTTGTGGTTGATGCCGATCTCACCCGTGACGTACACCGGCCGGCCGGGGCCGACGACGCGGTCGCCAAAGGTGCGGAAACGCTGGGTGGAGCTCATGCAGATCTGTTCCTTACTCTCCAGGCCCTCGCCGGGGAGGGCTCGGGTGACAGGGACGCGGGTTACAGGGAGGGGCCGAGGAGCCACGAGGCGATCTCGCGGATCGCCCCCTCACCTCCGGGGGTGGACGTCACCGCACGCGCCGCGTCCCGCACGGTCGCGTGGGCGCCGGCGACCGCGACGGGCCAGCCGACGATGCCGAAGCACGGCAGGTCGTTCACGTCGTTGCCGGCATAGAGCACGCGCTCGGGCGCTATGCCCTCCTCCTCGCACCACTGCTTCAGTGCGATGTCCTTACGGTCGACCCCGTGCAGAACGGGAAGGTGAAGTTTGCGTGCCCGCGCGGCGACGACCGGATTCTGTTCCGAGGAAAGGACGAGCAGTTTCAGCCCGGCGCGGCGCAGGGCGGCGATGCCGAGGCCGTCGCCGCGGTGGACGGCGACGAGTTCGCGGCCGTCGGCGTCGATGTAGACGCGGTCGTCGGTCTGGGTGCCGTCGAAGTCGAGGACGACGGCGTCCACGTCGCGGCGGGCGGGCAGCGAGCCGGGTCCCGGCACGTCGAGCAGGGGGGCCAGCGCGCGGGCGCGGGTCAGGTCGTCCGGCTCGTCGACCTCCAGGACGCGGGCGGCGTCCGTACGCACCGGGGCGGTGCGGCCGAAGAAGCGGTGGCGGTGCTCGCGGAAGCCGGGGGTGCGCATGGCGTACGCGGCGCCGGTCTCCAGCAGGTCCTGGGGGCGGTCCTGGCGGCGGGGGCGGTACGAGATGTCGTGGTTGACGCCGTACCCCTGGGAGAGGGTGGCGTCGACGGCCGGTGCCACCTTCGTGGGCGCGGCGGCGGTGGCCTCCGCGACGGTCTGCGCCACCGCGGGGGTCTCCGCGACCGCGGCGGCGGCCTCCGCGACCGCGGCAGTCTCCGCCTCGTCCGCCTCGTCCCGCCAGATGAACCCGTGGAACGCGGCCACCGTCAGCGCGCTGTCCGCCCCCTCGGCGAGCACCGCCGCCGTGACGCCGTCGATGTCGGCGCCGGTCAGGAACGGGCTCGTGCACTGCACCAGCAGCACCACGGCCATCGGCGCGCCGCAGCGCTCCTCGTGGGCGTCCAGCGCGTGCAGCACCGCCGCTTCGCTGGAGCTGGTGTCGCTGGCGAGCTCGGCGGGGCGGAGGACGACCTCGGCGCCGGCCTCGCGGGCGACGGCGGCGATGGTGTCGTCGTCGGTGGAGACCACGACGTCGGTCACGAGCCGCGCCGCGAGGCACTGCCGTACCGCGCGGGCCACCAGCGGGACGCCGCCGACGCGGGCGAGGTTCTTGCCGGGGACGCCCTTGGACCCCCCGCGGGCGGGGATGACCGCGAGCACGCGGGCTGCGGACTCGGTCTTGGACATGTCGGCTCCTTGGTGATGCGGGGCAGGGGCGGGGGCAGGGCGTGAGGCCGCGGCGCCGTCCGGTTCGCCTCTCACAGCGCTGTCCGGTTCGCTTCTCCGCCCGCGCGGCGACGGCACAGTCGCGCCGTCGGCCGGCGGGAGCGCAGCCGCGCGTGCGTCGCTCACAGCGCCCCCATGCGGCGTATGAGCGGCGCGATGCGCTGGACGCCGCCCCGGTACGCGGCGCGCGCGGTCTTGCGCAGCAGCGTGCGCGCCCACCGCCGCAGCGGGCCCGGCTCGGCGGTGGCAGCGGCCTGCGGCAGCGGCTCGCCGGTGGGGGCCAGGCCGTGCCGGGCGAGGATCCGCGGCAGGTAGCCGCCGGCGGTCTGCGGGGTGTAGTACGGCGCCAGCGGCGGCAGTTGCGGGTCGGCGACCAGGGTGGTGAGCCGCGCCCGGGCGCGGTCGAAGGCGGCGTCGTACGGCTCGGCGGAGGCCGCGCCGGGCACGCCCTGGCGGGACAGCCACACGGGGTCGGGCCTGGGCAGGTGGCCGGCGTCCAGCTCGTCCCAGGAGGCGAGGCAGCCGGAGCCGAGGAAGTGGTGGTTGCCCAGCGGCTCGCGTACGCCCAGGTCGGTCAGGACGGCGGTCGGGATGCCGCGGTGCAGGGACTCCAGCGCGGCGGTGGAGCTGACGGTGACGAGGAGGTCGGTGCGGTCCAGGACCTCGCCCATGTTCCCGTAGACCAGGCTGCAGTTCGCGGGCAGTCCGCCGGGCAGCTTTCCGGCGAGCTTCTGGTACGGGGCCTCTTCGATGTGCGTCGTGTGCTCGCCCGGCCGGCTGCGCAGCTTGACGAGCACCTCCCGCTCCGGGTGCCGCTCGGCGTGCCGGGCGGCGCGGCGCAGCAGGTACAGGCGGTCCTCGCGGCTGTCCGGCACGGAGGGCTGGACGGCGAAGACGACGGTGTACGGGCGGACGCTGCCGTCCGCTCCTGCACCGTCGTACGGCTCGTACGGCTTGCCGTCGAGGAAGGGCAGCGCGCACTCCACGACGCTCTTCGGCGAGCTGCCGACGCCCTCGTAGACCGCCCGGAAGCGCTCGGCGTCCTGCCTGCTGTTGGCCAGCACGATGTCGGCGCCGTTGCGCAGGAGGAGGCCGTCGGACAGCTTCTCGTACACCACGCCGACATAGCCGGTGACGACCGCGGGGCGGCGGCGAGCGCCCTGCCAGGCGTGGGCGAGGCCGTGGAGCATGGCCTGCACGGTGCCGCCGACGCAGGACAGGAGGACGGCGTCGTAGCGGTCGGGGTCGGCGGCGGCCAGGAACTCGACGGCCGTGACCTCCCTCATCGCATCCGCGGGGACACCGACCTCGGCGAGCTGGCGGGCCGTGGGCGTCGCCCGGCCGTGCAGCAGATACCCGTCGAGCACCGCCTCCGGGGCTATCCGGCGAGCGGTGAGCGCGCCCCATTTCCAGCGGGTGTCCGAGTCGGCGAGGACAGCCGTGCGCAGAGGTGAAGGGGGGTCGTTGAGCACGCCGCCGACGGTAGGGAGGCATTCCGCTCGGTGGCCCAACACCGTCCGTACAGATGGTGAACAACACGCCGCCGACCGGCGAACCGGGCTGGTGGAGAAGGGCGTTCACCGTTCCGCCGCCCGCCGTTCACCCTCCCGTCGGGGCAGCGAAAACGCCGGGCGCGGGACCGCCTCTAGCATCGCCCGGATGCGTCAGCTCACCGTGATCGTTTCCGTCTGCGACGTGCCGGACCGCGCGGCGCAGACGCCGCCGCGCCGGCCGCACCGCCGGGCCGTACCGGCGGAGGTCTCCCCCTGATGGACTCCCCCGCCCCGCCCGCCTCCCCCGCGCCTTCGTACCCGCCCCCGGAGGTCCGCTACGCGCCCGGCCGGCACACGCAGGTCTTCGTGGCCTCCACCCTCTACGGCACCGCGACCCTCGCCGCCGCCCTCGACGCCGGCCTCTTCCCCGCCGCGGACCGCCGCATGCTGCTGATCACCAACAACGCCGCCACCCCCGAGACCACCCCCGCGGTCGACGCCATGACCGGCTTCGCGCGCCTGCGCGCCCGCTTCGACGACGTACGCGACTGGAACCACGCCATCCGCCCCCTGCACCCCGCCGCGTGGGAGCCGCGCGCCGAGGACGTGCCGCTGTGGGAGCGGCACCTGCGGCTGCTGTGGGGGCTGGGCGACGACCGGCTCACGCTCGTCGTGGAGTCGGTCCAGGGCAGCCCCGCGCGGGCGCTGGTCCAGCTCTTCCCCGACGCGGCGCTGCACGTCTACGCCGACGGCCTGATGAGCTACGGCCCCACCCGCAACAAGCTCCCCGCGTCCTTCGGCGCGCGCGTCGAGCGGCTGCTCCACCCCGACCTGCTGCCGGGCGTACGGCCCATGCTGCTCACGGAGTTCGGGGTGCCGCCCGAGACCGTACCGGCGGAGGAGCTGAAGAAGGTCCTCGCCGAACTGGCCGCCGACGCCGTCCCCGGCCTGCCCGCCGCAGGGTCCTCGCCCGCACTCCTCCTGGGCCAGTACCTGTCGGCGCTGCGGATCCTCACCCCCGATGAGGAAGAGGAGCTGCACGTACGGATGCTGCGCGGCGTGGCCGCACTGGGCCACCGCAGCGTGGTGTTCAAGCCGCACCCGACGGCGCCCGCGCGCCTCTCGCGGCTGCTGGAGGACGCGGCGGCGGACCTCGGCGTGACGCTGACGGTGCTCGACACCCCGGTGCTGGCGGAGGTGCTGTACGAGCGGCTGCGCCCGGCGCTGGTGGCCGGCGCGTTCTCCACGGCGCTGCTGACGGCGTCCACGCTGTACGGGCTGCCGGTGGCGCGCCTCGGCACCGGCACGCTGCTGGAGCGGCTGACCCCGTACGAGAACAGCAACCGCGTCCCCGTCACGATCGCCGACGCCCTGCTGCCGCCGCTGGACGCCCCGGAGGCGGTGCGCGGGTGGCGGGCGCCGACGGCCGAGGAGACGCGGGCGAAGCTGGGCGGGCTGCTGACCGCGGTGGGGTTCACGATGCAGCCGCGGATCTACGCACGGCTGCGGCCGGACGTCGAGCGGTGGCTGGCGGCGGAGCTGAACGCGGACACCTGGCGGTACTTCACGCGGCGCCGGCTGACGGTGCAGGGGCTGCCGGGCGGGGTGCCGAAGCGGCTGGCGTTCGTACCGCGGAGCCCGGCGGTGCGCCGGGTGGCGCGGCGGGCACGGGCACTGCGGCGACGGCTGCGGTGACGCCGCCGGGGCAACGGGGTTGAGGGTGGCGGAGAGGTCACCCGCCCGCCGCCCGTGACGCGCGGCCCGCGAGGTCCCGTAGGTACTCCGCCAGCTCCGGCGGCTCGTGCACCTCGAAATCGCAGCCCAGCGACGCCAGTCGCAGCGCCAGCCACTCCAGCGCGTCCGCCTCCGTGGCGAACTCGCACGTGTCCTCGTCCACCCGCTCAAGACCAGCCGCCGCGTCGCCGAGGCGGCGCGCCAGCTCCTTGTACGGCGCGTGCAGCGTCGCGCGGGCGCGGTAGCGGGGGCGGTCCCCGCCCATCCGGGCGGCGACGAACGCCGCCGCGTCCGCCGCCGGCAGCTCGCGGCGCGGCGGGCGGACGCCGGTGGCGAAGGGGCGGGTGATGCGGTCGACGCGGAACATCCGCCAGTCGTCGCGGTCGTTGTCGTACGCGACGAAGTACCAGCGCCGGCCCGCCGCGACGAGCCCGGCCGGCTCGACGAGCCGCTTGGTCTCGGTGCCGTCCGCCGCGCGGTAGCCGAAGCGCAGCCGCTCGCCGCCCGCCGCGCCGGCGGCCAGCACCGTCAGCACCTCGGCGTCGATCTGCGGGCCCTGCCAGCGGGTCAGCGGGGTGGTGGCGGTGCCGAGGGAGGCGACGCGGCGGCGCAGCCGCGACGGCAGCACCTGCTCCAGCTTCGCCAGCGCCCGCACCGACGCCTCCGCGAGCCCCGCGACCGTATGGCCGGCGGAGCTGCGCAGGCCGACGGCGATCGCGACGGCCTCGTCGTCCTCCAGCAGCAGCGGGGGCATGGCCTTGCCGGCGACGAGCCGGTAGCCGCCGAAGGTGCCCCGGGTGGACTCCACCGGGTAGCCGAGGTCGCGCAGCCGCTCGACGTCGCGGCGGATGGTGCGGTCGGTGACGCCGAGGCGGTCCGCCAGCTCGCTGCCGGGCCACTCCCGGGGTGTCTGGAGGAGGGAGAGCAGTTGGAGAAGCCGCTTGGGCGTGTCCGTCGTCATGTTTTCCAGACTGCCTTCCCTTTAGGACATGACCTGTCCTATACGGTTTCTAGGTTACTCCCATGAGCTTCCAGAACGCCTCTGTGGCAGGACCGGACCGCCGCCGGTGGATCGCACTCGCCGTGGTGCTCACGGCCTCCTTCATGGACCTCGTCGACGCGACGATCGTCAACATCGCCATCCCGAGCATCCAGGAGGACACCGGCGCCTCCTTCGGCGCGATCCAGTGGATCACCGCGGGTTACGCCCTCGCCTTCGCCATCGGCCTCATCACCGGCGGCAGGCTCGGCGACATCTACGGCCGCAAGCGGGTCTTCCTGATCGGCGTCGGCGGCTTCTCCCTCGCCTCGCTGCTGTGCGGCGTCGCCGCCGACCCGGCGATGCTCGTCGGCTCGCGGGTGCTCCAGGGCGCGATGGCCGCGCTGATGGTGCCGCAGGTGCTGAGCATCATCCACGTCACGTTCCCCGCGGAGGAACGCGGCAAGGTCTTCGGGATGTTCGGCGCGGTCGCCGGCCTCGGCGCGGTGTCGGGACCGATGATCGGCGCGCTGCTCACCGAGTGGGACCTGTTCGGCCTCGCCTGGCGGCCCATCTTCCTCATCAACCTGCCCGTCGGCATCGCCGGCCTGATCCTGGGCCGCCGCTTCATCACGGAGTCGACGGCACCCGACGCGCTCCGCCTGGACCTGCGCGGGGTGCTGCTGGCCACCGGCGGGCTGCTGATGCTGCTGTACCCGATCACCATGGGCCACGAGAACGACTGGCCGGCGTGGGGCTTCGTCTCGATGGCCGCGAGCCTGCCGGTGTTCGCCGCCTTCGTGGCGTACCAGAAGCGCAAGCAGCGCGCGGACGGCTCGCCGCTGGTCGAGCTGTCGCTGTTCCGGGTCAAGAGCTTCGCCGCGGGCATCGGGGTCCAGCTCGCCTTCAGCACGGGGCTGGGGATCTTCTTCCTGGTGTGGACGCTGTACATGCAGATCGGGCTCGGCTGGAGCGCGCTGCACGCGGGCCTGACGGGACTGCCGTTCTCGCTCGCCTGCTCGGTGGCCGCGGGGATGTCGGTGCAGAAGCTGACGCCGCGCTTCGGCCGGAAGGTGCTGCACGCGGGCGCGGTGACGATGGCCGCGGGGGCATTGCTGTACCTGGCCGCCTCCGGCCGGTACGGCACGGAGATCTCGACCTGGCAGATGGCGCTGCCGCTGGCGCTCCTCGGCGGCGGCATGGGCCTGATCTTCGCGCCGCTGACGGACACGGTGCTCAGCGGCGTCCCGCGGCAGCACGCGGGCTCGGCGTCGGGGCTGATCAACACGACGAACCAGCTCGGCATGGCGCTGGGTCTCGGGCTGGTGTCGGTGGTGTTCTTCGGCGCGATGGACGACCCGACGGCGCCGCGTGAGGTGGGACCGGCGTTCGTGGGGGCGTTCGAGAACGCGATGTGGTGGTCGATCGCGATCCTGGGCGTGGTGTACGTGCTGGTGTTCGCGCTGCCGAAGCGGACCGCGGGCGCTGGGGCCGCGGAGGCCGAGGCGGGTGTGGAGGCGACGGGGGACGCGGACCCGAAGGGCGAACTGGTCGGCGTCTGAGAGCGGTTCGGCGTACGGAACGGGGTGCTGCCCAGGGTGCGGCATCCCGTTCCGTTGGGTGGGTGGGGCCCCGATCCCACCCCTTCCCGCTTCCTCGGGGGCTGCGCCCCCGAGACCCCGCAGGGGGCTCCGCCCCCGGACCCCCGCCGAGGGCTCCGCCCCCAAACCCCCCGCCGTCATCAGCGTGCGCTTCAGCGTCACCGTGCGGCCGGGGGCGTCCCCAGGGCCCTCAGGGATCCCGCAGGGGCTTCACACCGAACTCTCGACCCGGGCGCCCGGCTGGGGCAGCGGCAGGCGGATGGTGACGGCCATGCCCGCGCCGGGCGCGGTGTCGAGCGCGACCTCGCCGTCGTGCGCCTCGACCACCGCCCGCACGATGGACATGCCCAGGCCGCTGCCGCCGGCGACGCGCGCACGGCCGGGGCCGGCGCGGAAGAACCGGTCGAAGGCGCGTGCCGCGTCCTCCGGGCGCATGCCGGGCCCGGTGTCGGCGATGCGCAGCAGGGCCATGCCGTTGCCGGCGGCGGCGGACAGGGTGCAGGCGGCGTCGTCGGGGGTGTGGGTGCGTACGTTGGCGAGGAGGTTGCCGAGGACCTGGCGCAACTGGGCCTCGTCGCCGACGACCACCGCGGGCGCCGCGGCGTCGGCCGTCACGGGGCGGTGCGGCTGCTGCGCGCGCAGGTCGGCGGCGGCGTCGCGGACGAGGGCGGCGAGGTCGACGGGGGCGCGGTCGCGGGCGGGGTGCTGGTCGAGGCGGGCGAGGGCGAGGAGTTCGTCGACGAGGCGGCTCATCCGCTGGGCCTCGGCGCCGACGCGGCTCAGCGCGCGGGCGGCTTCGTCGTCGTCGAGGATGCCCTTGTCGTAGAGCTGGAGGTAGCCGAGGACGGTCGCCAGCGGAGTGCGCAGTTCGTGCGAGGCGTCGGCGAGGAACTGCCGCTGCCGCGCGGCGGCTTCCTCCCTGCTGGCCATGGCGCCCTCGACCTGCTGCAGCATGGCGTTGAGCGCGTCGCGCAACTGCTCGACCTCGCTGCCGCCGGGCGGCGAGGTGTCGACGCGGCGCGACAGGTCGCCGGCGGATATCGCCGACGCCGTCTCGACCATGTCCTCCAGGGGGCGCAGCCGGCGGCGGGCGGCGTGCGAGGAGACGACGGCGAGGAGCAGCAGGAGCAGGGCGCCGACGACGGCTTCCAGGACGAAGAGCTTGCGTACGGCGTTGCGGACGCCGTCGTAGCCGGTGGTGCTGACGGCGTACGAACCGTCGTCGAGACGGGAGACGGCGGCGCGGTAGTGGCGGTCGCCGGCGGCGATGCTGGTGACCTCACCGGAGTCGGCGAGGGCGCCGGGGTCGGCGACGGAGGCGGCGATCTCCCGGGTGAGTTCGGGGTCGTCACCGGCGAAGAGCGGGCAGGTGGGCTGGAGTTCGCCGGCGGCGTCGAGGAGGATGAACGGCCCGTCGCGGCCGGAGTCGGCGATGCCCTTGCCGTCGGCCCCTTCGGATGCGCCGAAGGCGTCGGCGAGCTGGCACACCCGCTCCAGGGCGGCGACGCTGAGCGGGCCGGAGGCGAGGGTGTCGCGGCTCTCGCGCACGGTGGCGTCGACCTCGCCGACGAGGAAGGTGTACGTACCGAAGAGGCTGGCGCAGGCGGCGGCGACGAGGCCGGCGGCGAGGATGACGACGTTGGTGACGGAGAGCCGGTTGCGGAGGGAACGGGGGAACCGCTTCACGGCGGCGTCCCGCCGCGGTCCGCGTCCTCTGCGGTTCGTGCGCCCCCGGTGCCTCCTGCGTCCTCCGGTGGTCCGACCGGGCGCAGACCGTAGCCGACGCCGCGGCGGGTCTCTATGAGCGGCGGGCCGAGGGGGTCGAGCTTGCGCCGCAGATAGCTGATGTACGTCTCCACGACGGTGGACTCCACCGCGGTGTCGAACTGCCACACGCTGCGCAGCAACTGCTCCTTGGTGAGGATGCGGCCGGCGTTGCGCATGAGGTGCCGCAGCAGGTTGTACTCGGTCGGCGTCAACTCCACGGGCGCACCCCCGCGCCGCACGGTGAACGTCGCCTCGTCCAGCTCCACGTCCCCGTGCCGCAGCACCCCGCCCGCGGCCGGGCCGCCCCGGGTCCGGCGCAGCACCGCGCGCACGCGCGCGACGACCTCGTCGACGTTGAACGGCTTGGTGACGTAGTCGTCCCCGCCGAGCGCGAGCCCGCCGAGCACGTCGGCGGGCGCGTCGCGGGCGGTAAGGAAGATCACGGCGGGCTGGTCCCCGTACGCCCGCAGCTCCCGGCAGACCTGCCAGCCGCTGCCGTCGGGGAGCATGACGTCGAGCAGGACGAGGTCGGGGGCGTGGGCGCGGGCGAGTTCGAGGGCGCGCCGGGCGGTGGTCGCGGCGTGCACGGCGAAGCCGTGGAAGCGCAGGGTGATCTGCAGGATGTCGGCGATCCCGGGATCGTCCTCGACCACGAGAACGGACTCCCCCGCCGCACTTCGCTCCGCAGTGGCACTCATGGCCCCAGTATCAGGCGGCAGCCGGGGTCACGGCGGGGGCGATTCTGCGAGTTCCCTGTGAGAAGCCGGGCCGCCCACAGTACGCGAGTGGTCCCGCCCCGGTGAACGCCACCGTGACAAACACGCGGCAACCCGCCCTCAAAAACGGGTCAAATCGCCCACCTGCCCCGAGTTTTGCTCAACGAGACGCACCCCCACCGCCCCGAGAGCGGATGGAGTCCCGCGGGGTGGTGCAGCGGACCCGGCGCCATGGCTCCGCGGATCGTGCCCCCGGCCGCGACCCCCGCCCGCGGGGTCAGCCCGCCAGGGTCTCGCGGAGTTGCGTGAGGCCCCAGTCCAGGTCTTCCTTCGTGATCACCAGGGGCGGCGCGATGCGGATCGTCGAGCCGTGGGTGTCCTTCACCAGCACGCCCCGCGCCATCAGCTTCTCCGAGATCTGCCGCCCCGTGCCGTGCGCCGGGTCGATGTCCACGCCCGCCCACAGGCCCCGGCCGCGTACCTCCTGGACCACGCCCGCGCCCGTCAGCAGGCCCAGTTCGCGGTGCAGGTGGTCGCCGAGTTCGGTGGCGCGCTGCTGGTACTCGCCCGTGCGGAGCATCGCGATGACCTCCAGGCCCACCGCGCACGCCAGCGGGTTGCCGCCGAAGGTGGAGCCGTGTTCGCCGGGGTGGAAGACGCCCAGGACCTCGCGGCCGGCGACGACCGCGGAGACCGGGACCACGCCGCCGCCCAGGGCCTTGCCGAGGATGTAGACGTCGGGGACCACGTCCTCGTGTTCGCAGGCGAAGGTGCGGCCCGTGCGGCCCAGGCCGGACTGGATCTCGTCGGCCATGAAGAGCACGTTGCGGGCGGTGGTCAGCTCACGTACGCCGGCGAGGTAGCCCGGCGGCGGCACCAGTACGCCCGCCTCGCCCTGGATCGGCTCCAGCAGCACGGCGACGGTGTCGTCGTCGACGGCCGCGTCCAGGGCGGCCAGGTCGCCGTACGGGACGATGGTGAAGCCGGGCGTGTACGGGCCGTAGTCGGCGCGGGCCTCGGGGTCGGTGGAGAAGCTGACGATGGTGGTCGTACGGCCGTGGAAGTTGTTCTCCGCCACGACGATGTTCGCGCGCCCCTCGGGGACGCCCTTGACGCGGTAGCCCCACTTCCGGGCGGTCTTCACCGCGGTCTCGACGGCCTCCGCGCCCGTGTTCATGGGCAGCACCATGTCCTTGCCGCACAGCTCGGCGAGCTGCGTGCAGAACTCCGCGAACTTGTCGTGGTGGAACGCGCGCGAGGTGAGCGTCACCCGGTCCAGCTGGGCGCGGGCGGCGTCGCGGAGGCGGGGGTTGCCGTGGCCGAAGTTGAGCGCCGAGTAGCCGGCGAGCATGTCCAGGTAGCGGTTGCCCTCGACGTCGGTCATCCAGGCGCCTTCGGCGGTGGCGACGACCACGGGCAGGGGGTGGTAGTTGTGCGCACTGTGGGCGTCGGCCGCGGCGATGGCTGCGTCGGTTCGCGTCACGGGATCTCCGTTCCGTTGCGCCGTGAAGGGCGGTGCGGGCGGGGCAGGGGTGGTGCCCCTGTTTCTATCTTTGCTCGGATGCTGGACGAAGGATCCATCACCGGCGGCCGTGCCCGCTAGGTGGTGTCTCCCGCTACGGGGCCTCCACACCGGAGATCCGGTTCAGCGGGGACACGCGCCCCCGCGCGCCGGGTCTCGGGAAACGCGCTCCTGCGCATCGGCGCGGTCCCCTCCGGCGGGGCCAGTGGCTACAGTGGAGGCACGTGCGGCGACTGGCGAACGTGGAACGGACCACGGGGAAGCCGCGCGCCGCAGCAGCCGAGTGGTGCCGCCCGCCTGGGTGCCCCGGGTCCGACGCAGAGCCGACCCGGAGGGACATGCCATGACGTCCGACCGCACCGCCGACCACAGCGCCAGCCACCCCGCCGCTCACCCGGCCCTCGCCCGTACCGACCCCGAGCTGGCCGCCCTCGTCGCCGCCGAGGAGCAGCTCCAGGCCGACACGCTGCGGCTCATCCCCAGCGAGAACTACGTCTCCGCCGCCGTGCTGGAAGCCACCGGCACCGTGCTGACCAACAAGTACAGCGAGGGCTACCCCGGCAAGCGCTACTACGAGGGCCAGCAGAACATCGACCCCATCGAGACCCTCGCCGCCGACCGGGCCAACGCGCTCTTCGGCACCGAGCACGCCAACGTGCAGCCGTACTCCGGCTCCCCCGCGAACCTCGCCGCCTACCTGGCCTTCGCCGAGCCCGGCGACACCGTCATGGGCATGTCCCTGCCGCACGGCGGGCACCTCACCCACGGGTGGAGCGTGTCCGCGACCGGCAAGTGGTTCCGCGGCGTGCAGTACACGGTGCGGCGCGAGGACGGGCGCATCGACTTCGACGAGGTACGGGACCTGGCGCGCGCCGAACGCCCGAAGATCATCCTGTGCGGCGGCACCGCCATCCCGCGGACCATCGACTTCGCGGCCTTCGGCGAGATCGCCCGCGAGGTCGGCGCGGTGCTGGTCGCGGACGTGGCGCACATCGCCGGGCTGATCGCCGGCGGCGCGCACCCCTCGCCCGTACCGCACGCGGACGTCATCACGACGACCACGCACAAGACGCTGCGCGGGCCGCGCGGGGCGATGATCCTGACCCGCGCGGAACACGCGCGCGCGATCGACCGCGCGGTCTTCCCGGGGCTGCAGGGCGGGCCGCACAACCACACGACGGCGGCCATCGCGGTGGCGCTGCACGAGGCGGCGCAGCCGTCGTTCCGGGAGTACGCGGCTTCCGTGGTCGCCAACGCGCAGGCGCTGGCCGCACAGCTCGCGGAGCGGGGCTTCGAGCTGGTCTCGGGCGGGACGGACAACCACCTGATCCTCATCGACCTCACGGGCAAGGAGGTGCCGGGGAAGCCGGCGGCGAAGGCGCTGGACCGGGCGGGGCTGGTGGTCAACTACAACACCGTCCCGTACGACCCGCGCAAGCCGTTCGACCCGTCGGGCATCCGGCTCGGGACGCCGTCGCTGACGTCGCGGGGGCTGGGGACGGGGGAGATGGCGCAGGTGGCGGAGTGGATCGACCGGGGGGTCGCGGCGGCGAAGGCGGGCGGGGAGGAAGCGGACGTGGCGCTGAAGCTGATCAGGGGCGAGGTGGCGGAGCTGATGGCGTCGTACCCGGCCCCGGGGCTGCCGGTCGCCTGACGGCGGGTCGGCGTCCTCAGTCGTCCAGGTCCAGGAGTACGCCGTGGGGGCCGGCCGGGGCCGCGGGCGGTACCCGGCGGCGGTGGCGCAGGCGGGATGCGGCGGTGGCCAGGAGCGCGCCGGCGGCGAGGCCCGGCAGGGTCCACCACCAGTTCGTACCGGGGCCGGGGCCAGCGCCGGAGCCGGCGTCCGCGGTCGTGCGGCGGGCGGTGGCCTGGTCCGTATCCGCCGCGGAGGCGGTGCCGGAGCCCTCGCCCGCTGCCGCCGCCCCGCCCGTGCCGGAGTCCCCGGCGGGTGGTGCGGCGCCCTCGGTGCCGAACTCGCGCGGTACGTACCACCCGCGCTGCTCCTCCGGCTCCCCCGCCACGCCCAAGCGGTCGAGCAGCGACCCCAGCCGCTCCGGGTGCGCCACCCGCCGCCACGTCTGCGCCGCCGTCGTGTCCGCGCCGGCACTCCGGCTCACCACCGCGCCGCCGCGCGCGTCCGGGTACAGGGTGTCGACGCGCCACACGTGCACGTCGTGCTGGAGCCAGGTCACCGTGATCTGCCGGCCGTCCGCGCCGCCGAGGTCCGCGTCGGTGAGCAGCGGGTCCAGCTCTTCGCCGGTGTCGCCGATGGCCTTGTCGAGCGCGGCGTAGCCGGGGTCGGTGGCGTACAGGGCGGCGGCGTCGCCGCTGCCGCCGTTGACGAGCAGGGCGCTCGTCGGGCCGCCCGCGGCAGCCGGTCCGGCGAGGCCCACGGCCAGGGCGAGCGCGGCGGCGGTGCCGGCGGCAGCGGCGGTGAGCCGGTGGGTGAGTCTGCGCATGTCGTCGCTCCGTTCCGGCCGGTGTCCGGCGGTGATACGAACCGGGCCCCGCTCTCCGTACGAACCGGGCTCCACCCTCCGTACACCGCCGCCGCCGGGCGGGTTCCGCCCGGCACCCGGCGGCCTCAGGAGGCGGAGCCGGCGATGCGCAGCGCCCGCGGCTTGCCGGGTACGCCTTCGAGCCGGAGGGTCAGGCCGTCGGGGCCCTGCCAGAGGAGGGTGGGGCCTGCGGTGCGGACGGTGCGTTCGTACGTGCCGCCGCCGCCCGGCTCGTGGAGGAGCAGCTCCAGGCGGTGCGGCTCGGGGAACCACAGGGCGGTGCCGGTGGCGACCTGCTCCCACTCCGGCGGTACGGAGGACGTCTTGCCGACGAGGGGGTCGAGGGTGCCCCGGAACGCGTCCAGCCGTACGTCCCCGTCCGGCCCCGACCCGGCCGCCGAGCCCCCGCCCGCCCAGCACAGCGACACCATCCGGCCGTCCGCCGACACGCCCGCCGCGTCCGGGGGGCCCAGCTCGCGCGGCACCGGCGGGCGGAAACCGGCGCGGCGGGCGGCTGCGTCGAGGCTCAGCGCGCCGCAGCCCGCGACGGCGCCGGGGGACGGGGCGGCGCCGGGGGCGGGCGGCGACGCCGACGGGGTGACCCGTACCGCGACGCCGCCGAAGTCGAACAGCGACGCCACCCCGGCCCGTACGGGGGGAGCCAGCACGAGCCCCGCCAGCAGCGCGGCGAGCCCGGCGAGCAGCACCCGCCGCCGCGCCCGCGCCCAGCGCCGCAGCCGCACCCGCCGCCCGGCAACGGGCACGGGCTCCCCCGCAACGCGGGCCATCACCCCGGCAACGACCCGCTCCACACCACCCCCGGACGGGCGCCCCACGCCACCGGCCCCACCGGCACCCACACCCCCCAGCCCCGCACCACGGCCCCCAGCCCCCGCGCCATCCCCGGCCGACCCAGCACCGTCCCCGGCCAACCCCGTGCCGCCATGCGCCGACTCCGCGCCGCCGTCCCCCAGCCCCGCGCCGTCCCCCACCCCCGGCCGCCCCAGCGCCCGCAGCTCCTCCTCCAAGCCCTCCAAGCCCTCCACGCCCTCCAGGCCCCCCGGCCCCTCCCGCTCACGCCCCACCGGACCCACCTCGCTCCCCCTCCCCCTCCGCCCCCGAGTCCCGCTCCCCCAGCACCCGCGCCAGCTCCCGCAGCGCCCGGCTCAGCCGCGACTTCACCGTCCCCCGCGGCACCCCCAGCGCCGCCGCCGTCTCCGCCTCGTCCAGGTCCAGCAGGTACCGGTGCACGACCACCTCCCGGTGCCGCTCCCGCAGCCCCCGCACCGCCGTCAGCAGCTCCTCCCGCCGCTCCGCCGCCAGCACCACTCCCACCGGGTCCGCCGCAGCCACACCCCCGCCACCTAAAGCGTCACCGCCGCGAGCCGCACCCCCACCCCCCTGACCGCCCTCCGCCACCCCACCCGCCAACGCCCCCGCGCGCTCGTTCGCCGCCCGTCGCCGTACCGCAGAGCGCACTGTGTTCTTGGTCTCATTGGCCACGATCCGCAGCAGCCACGGCCGGAACGAAGCCCCGTCGCGGAAGCCGCCCAGCGCCCTGTATGCCTTGATAAAGGCGTTCTGCACCACGTCTTCAGCCTCCGCACCCGCCCCCAGCAGCAGCGCGAGCCGGTACGCGGTCTCCGCGTGCGCGCGCACCAAGTCCGCGTACGCCTCGGTCTCCCCACCACGCACGCGCGCGATCAGTCGCGCCTCACCCGCACCGTCCCCGCTGATCGCCACCCCTTCCCCCGGCCTGATCGCCGCCCCTCCCGGGCCCCTCCCCGGCCCCCGCCCAGGGCCGCCGCACCCTGCCTACACCGCCGGGCCGAAACGCGTTCCGCACCTGAGAGAATGAGCCGCATGGCAGCCCCGACCCATCGCCCCCGCGTGCTCTCCGGCATCCAGCCCACCGCCGGCTCGTTCCACCTCGGCAACTACCTCGGCGCCGTCCGCCAGTGGGTGGACCTCCAGGACACGCACGACGCGTTCTACATGGTGGTGGACCTGCACGCGATCACGGTCCCCCAGGACCCGAAGGAGCTGCGCGCCAGCACGCGCCTGGCCGCCGCACAGCTTCTCGCCGCCGGTCTCGACCCGGAGCGGTGCACCCTGTTCGTGCAGAGCCATGTGCCCGAGCACGCCCAGCTCGGCTGGGTGATGAACTGCCTGACCGGCTTCGGCGAGGCGTCCCGTATGACGCAGTTCAAGGACAAGGCCGCCAAGCAGGGCTCCGCCAACACCACCGTCGGCCTCTTCACGTACCCGGTCCTGCAGATCGCCGACATCCTGCTCTACCAGGCCGACGCCGTCCCCGTGGGCGAGGACCAGCGCCAGCACATCGAGCTGACCCGCGACCTCGCCGAGCGCTTCAACACCCGCTACGGGCGGACGTTCACCGTCCCGGCGCCGTACATCCTCAAGGAGACCGCCCGGATCTACGACCTGCAGGACCCGACGGTGAAGATGAGCAAGTCCGCGTCCTCGCCCAAGGGCCTGCTCAACCTCCTCGACGAGCCGAAGTCCTCCGCGAAGAAGATCAGGAGCGCGGTGACGGACACGGGCACCGAGATCCGCTACGACCCGGAGGCCAAGCCCGGCGTCAGCAACCTGCTCACCATCTACTCGACGCTCACCGGCACCGCCATCGGCGAACTGGAGCAGAAGTACACCGGCAAGGGCTACGGTGCGCTCAAGACCGAGCTGGCCGAGGTGGTGACCGAGTGGGTGACGCCCTTCCGCTCCCGCACGCAGGAGTACCTGGACGACCCGGAGACGCTGGACTCGCTGCTGGCCAAGGGCGCGGAGAAGGCGCGTGCGGTCGCGGCGGAGACACTTGCCGAGGCATATGACAAGGTGGGCTTCCTGCCCGCCAAGCACTGAGGGCCCGTGAAGGAGACGCCTGTGGGGACCGTGACGATCGGGGTATCGATCGCCGTCCCGGAGCCGTACGGCAGCCTGCTCCAGCAGCGCCGGATCGGCTTCGGCGACACCGCGGCCCACGGCATCCCCACGCACATCACGCTGCTGCCGCCGACCGCGGCCGACGCCGGGGCGCTGCCGCGGATCGAGCGGCACCTGGCGCAGATCGCCGAATGCGGGGTGCCCTTCCCGATGCGGCTGAGCGGTACGGACACGTTCCGGCCGCTGACGCCGGTGGTCTTCGTGCAGGTGGTGGAGGGGGCGGCGGCCTGCTCCTGGCTGCAGAAGATGGTCCGGGACGCCTCCGGGCCGCTGGCCAGGGAGCTGCTGTTCCCGTACCACCCGCATGTGACGATCGCCCACGACATCGGCGAGGCGGCGATGGACCGGGCGGCGGCGGAGCTGGCGGACTTCGAGGCGGCGTGGTCGGTGGCCGGGTTCTCGCTGTACGAGCAGGACGCGGAGGGCGTGTGGCGGCTGGTGCGGGAGTTCCGCTTCGGCGGTGAGGCGGCGCTGGAGGTGCCGGCGCAGACGCGCTCCGAACCGGCGCCCTCGCCGGGCTGACAACGGCGGGAGCGCAGCGTGGAGTGGCTGACCAGGTTGCCCGTTGTCGGCCGGTACGCCGCCCGCCTGCTGCGGACGCGCGCGTACCGGGTCTTCGACTACCTCCAGGACCGGCACTGGAGCCGGCTCGCCGGGGCCGTGACGTTCAGCAGCTTCGTCGCCCTCTTCCCGCTGCTCACCAGCGCTGCCGCGGTCTCCGCCGCGGCGCTCAGCGACGACCGGCGCAAGGACGTCGAGCGGTGGATCACCAAGCAGGTGCCCGGCATCTCCGACCGGCTCGACCTCGGCGGCCTCTTCGCGAACGCCGGCACGGTGGGGCTGATCTCGCTGGCGGCGCTGCTGTTCACCGGCGTCAACTGGATCGGCGTCCTGCGCGACGCGCTGCGTGCGGTGTGGGACCGGGCGGACACCTCCGAGAACATGTTCCTCGGCAAGGGCAAGGACGCCCTCATCCTGCTCGGCCTCGGCGGCACGGTGCTCATCTCACTGACCGTCTCGGTCACGGCCACGACCGCCGCCGGCGCCGTCCTCGGCGGGCTCGGCGTCGAGGGCGGCGGTCCCGGCGGTGTGCTGCTCGCGGTGGCCGCGTTCGCCGCCGCCGTGACCGCGGGGTTCCTGCTGCTCGGCTACGTCCTGACGCGGCTGCCAGGAGTGCACCCGCCGCGGCGGCGGGTGGTGGAGGCGGCGCTCGCGGGGGCGGTGGGCTTCGAGCTACTCAAGCTTCTTCTCAGCGGGTACTTCGCCGGCATCGCCGGCAGGAGCATCTACGGCGCCTTCGGCGTCCCCGTCGCGCTCGTCGTCTGGATCAACTTCATGGCCCGCCTCCTGCTCTATTGCGCCGCTTGGACGGCCGCGCCCGACGAGGTCGGGGAGCGGCCAGCGGCGGTGGATGACGTAGGCGACGATCGCGAGGAGCGCGACTGAGCCGATCGTGATGGCCAGCGCCGTGCCGACGCCGCCCTCCTCCTCGTCGTCCGCGGCGGCGGTCCCGGCACCGTCGGACGCGGACGGCTGCTCGCCGGAGCCCTGGGTGCCGTCGGCGTTCTTGCCCGAGTCCTCGCCGGCGCCCTTGCCGGCGCCGTCCTCCTCGCGCATGCCCTCCGGCGGTACGAGCTCGCCGACCGGCTGCACGACGGGCGCCGCCTTGAAGCCCCAGTCCAGCAGCTCGCCGGCCTCCTTGTAGACGGCGTTGGACTCGTTCTCGTCGGGGTGCATGACGGTGACGAGGAGCACCCGTCCGTCGCGCTCGGCGACGCCGGTGAAGGTGGCGCCGGCGTTGGTGGTGTTGCCGTTCTTGATGCCGGCGATGCCCTTGTAGACGTCCACGTCGACATCGCCGGTGAGCAGCCGGTTGGTGTTCTGGATCTCGAAGTACTCGCGCTTGCCCTTCCCGGTCTTCCCGCCGGGGAACTTCGCCCGGGGGGTGGCGGCGTACGCGCGGAAGTCCGGGTTCTGCATCCCGGCGCGGGCGAAGAGCGTGAGGTCGTACGCGCTGGAGGTCTGCCCCTTCTCGTCGTACCCGTCGGGGCTGACCACGTGCGTGTCCTCGGCGCCCAGCTCGCGCGCCCGGTCGTTCATGGCCTGCACCGTGGCGTCGACGCCGCCGTTCATGTGGGACAGCACGTGCACGGCGTCGTTGCCGGACCGGAGGAAGACCCCGAGCCACAGCTCGCGGACGGTGTAGGTGAGGTTCTCCTTGATGCCGACGAGGCTGCTGCCCTCGCCCATGCCCTCCAGTTCCTCGGCGGCGACCTTGTGCTTCTCCTCCTTGTTGAACAGGGGCAGCAGGGTCTCCGCGAAGAGCATCTTCAGGGTGCTGGCGGGGGGCAGCTTCCAGTGCGCGTTGTGCGCGGCCAGCACCGCGCCGCTCTCGGCGTCGGCGACGACCCAGGACCGGCCCGTGAGCTTCTTGGGCAGTTCGGGGGCGCCGGTGCCGAGATCGACGTGGGTGCCGGGCTGGCCGAGGAGGGTGCCCCCGACGTTCGACATCTGGTCGGGCGGCCGCGGCTTGTCGTCCTGGGCCGCGGCGGGCGCGATACCCCCGAGCGACAGGAGCGTGGCGGCGGCGGCGAGCGCGGCGCCGCGGATAGTCACATGAGATGTCGGCACGTCGCGAACCTACCTGGAGTCGCCATCGATGTGGACACCGAGGTGCGCTAGTTGGCCGAGGAGCGCCCCCGGACGAGTCCGTGAGGCCCCGCGGGCCGGCCGGCACCTCGCGGGTTGCGGATCAGCGCCCGGGAGCCTTCGGTGGCGTAACCGCGGCCCCAGGCGGCCCGGTTCAGCCGGTAGCCGAGTTCGACGGCGGCGGGGCTGTCCGCCGCCAGCGGCCGGAACTCGAACCAGCCCAGGAAGGCGCCGGTGCTCTTCTCCTGCGCGGCCCAGTACCCGCGGGTGCCCCAGGGGTAGTCGTGCATCAGCCGCGGCAGGACCCGCGCTTCGACCTCCTCGCGGCTGGTGGGACGGCCGCCGTTGAGGTAGCGCATGACCTCGGGATCGCCGTCCAGGGCGACGAGGTCGTCGGCGTCGGCCGCCGTGAACGGGCGCAGGGTGAGGCGGTCGGTCTCCAGGAAGGCGGCCATGCGCCGATCTTCGTGCGGGGCGGGCCGGGCCTGCCACCGGTTTTCCCCCGGCCCCCGGCCGGTCCGTTACGGGCAGCGCGTTTCGGGCACATGTCGTACGGGTAGGAGGTGTGGCCCCGTGGCCACATGTTCGACCGTTAGGATCTCACGCGCACGGCACAGCAGTGGAGTTGACGACCCAGGGGGAGCCGGCGGTATGGCCCAACAGGAAGCGGACCCGGGTGCGCGTGCGCAGGGCTCGGTCTTCCAGCCACTGCAGGCGGACGACCCCGCACAACTGGGGGACTACGTCCTCACGGCACGGCTCGGTGCGGGCGGCATGGGCGCGGTCTTCCTCTCCCACACCCTGGCCGGGCGGCCTGTCGCCATCAAGGCGATCCGCCCGGAGCTGGCGAACGACCCGGAGTTCCGGCGCCGCTTCCGCCAGGAGGTGGCCGCCGCCCGGCGGGTGCACGGCCTGTACACCGCGCCCGTGATCGACAGCGAGATCGACACCGCCCCGCTCTGGCTCGCCACGGCCTTCGTCCAGGGCCCCACCCTCGCGGAGGCGGTCGCCCGGCACGGCACGCTCCCCGTCCCTTCCGTCCTGCTACTGGCGGCGGGAGTGGCCGAGGCGCTCCAGGCGGTGCACGGGGAAGGCATCGTGCACCGTGATCTGAAGGCGTCCAACGTGCTGCTGGCGACGGACGGCCCGCGCGTCATCGACTTCGGCATCGCGCGGGCCACCGACGCGACGTCCCTCACGAGCACCGGGATGGCCGTGGGCACGCCTCCCTTCATGTCCCCCGAGCAGACGCTGAACAGGGACATCGGCCCGGCGACCGACATCTTCTCGCTGGGCCAGCTCGTCACGTTCGCGGCGAAGGGCATACCCGCGTTCGGGGAAGGCGCGTCGCACGGCGTGCTGTACCGGATCGTGCACGAGGCACCGGATCTGGCCGGCGTCCCCGGGGCCCTGATGCCCCTGCTGCACCGGTGCCTGACCAAGGATCCCGCCGGGCGGCCCACCCCCGCCGAGGTCATCGCCCTGTGCCGGGCGGCCTCCGAAGGCGGCATGCTGCAACGCACCGGAAACTGGCTCCCCGAGGCGATCACCGCGGACATCGCGCGGCGCTACGACGTACCCCCACCGCCGCCGCCCACGGGCTACCAGCCGGCGTACAACGCGCAGTCCACGTACACGGCACCGGCACCCGCCACGCAGCACACCACCGCGGCACCCGCGCCGGGGACCGGGACGACGGGAACCGCGCAGCCCGCCCCCGGCATGTACGGCTACGGGCCCGCCGTGCACCCGCCCCACAACGCCGGCGCCGCGCCCGGCTTCGGACCGCCGACCGGTTACGGCGTGCAGCCCTCCGCCACCCGACCACCGCAACCGCCCAGGAAACTGACCCGCCGCCGGGTCCTCATCGGCCTCGGCGCCGCGGTCCTCGTCGGCGGGGGAGGCGCCACGGCCGCGGTCCTCGGCCTGAAAGACGACCCCCCGAGCAAGATCGTCGTCAGGACCGCGGAAACGCTCCCCGTCCCCAAGGGGGTCGCGGGCATCGCGTTTCATCCCGACGGTGACACGCTGGTCATCGTCAGCGAAGAGGGGGACGTACAGCTATGGGATGTGAAGAAAGCCGAAATCACGGCGACCTTCGCGTCGCCCGACACGACAGCGGCCATGGCGCTCACCCAGGACGGCAAGACGCTCGCCACGGGCAAGAGCGACGGCGAGACCGTGCGCCTGTGGGATGTGGACAAGCGCAAGCAGGCGGGCGAAGCCCTCGCCGCCGGCAATAAGGAAGGGGTCTGGGCGCTGGCGTTCAGTCCGGACGGCAAGACCCTGGCCACCAGCGGCAACGGCACCAAGGTCCGCCTGTGGGAGGTCGCGACGCGCACTCTCATAGCCACCCTCTCCGGCCACGAAGACCAGGTCGCCACCCTGACGTTCAGTCCGGACGGCACCCTCCTGGCCACCGGCAGCGCGGACGCGACAGCGCGGCTGTGGAACGTCGAGACGCAGGACCAGAGGGCCGTCCTCGAAGGCCACGACGGCGAAGTCCGGTCCGTGGTGTTCAGCCCCGACGGCGAGACCCTGGCCACCGGCGCCGACGACGACACCGTGCGCCTGTGGGACGTCCGCTCAGGCACGCGCAAGGCCACCCTCACCGGCCCCAAGGACGGGGTCGTCTCCATGGCGTTCAGCCCCGACGGCAAGACGCTGGCCACCGGCAGCCGGGACAAGACGGCCCGCCTGTGGGACGTCGGGACACGCAATAACCGGGCCACCCTCACCGGCCACAAGAACGAGATCTGGGGTGCGGCGTTCAGCCCTGACGGCACGATCCTCGCCACCGGCGCGGACGACAAGACAGCGCGCCTGTGGACAGCGGACGGTGAGCCTATCGAGGCAGCGCGCATCGACCGCAGCAAGCAGTGAGCCCTTCCCGGCCGCGGTACGGGCCGGGCGGTACGGGCCGGGCGGTGCGCCCGGGTACGGGGTGACCGCGGGGCAGCCGCCCGGCGGGCGTGCACGCGGCCTGCGGGGCGAGCGGCCCGGGGCGGGGCCCGGTCGCCCGGGCCCGCCCGCCCGCACGCGGTCTACTCGGCAGGGGCCACGACGACGACGCTGGTCGGGTAGGGCGTCGCCCGGACCTCGACCAGGCGCAGTCCGGCAGCCTCGAAAAGGGTGGTGAACTCGGCCTCGGTACGCTCCCGGCCGCGCAGGGCGAGCCCCATGATGTCCAGCCACTTGCCCATGTCCGCGCCGCCGTCCTCGGGCAGCACCGCGCCCAGGACGAGGAGCCTGCTCTCGGCGTGCATGGCCTTGCGGATCTGGGTGAGGATGGAGACCGCGTCGTCGTCGTCCCAGTCGCAGAGGATCCAGGACAGCAGGTAGGCGTCCCCGCCGGTGGGCACGGACTCGAAGAAGTTGCCGCCGACGAGCTGGACCCGGTCCTGGACCCCGGCCCTGTCCAGCGCGGGGCGCGCGGCGTCCAGGACGTGCGGCTGGTCGTAGATGACGGCGCGCATGTCCGGGTACCGGGCGACGGTCGCCGCGGTCAGGGCACCGTTGCCGCCGCCGACGTCCACCAGGCACCCCACGCCGGAGAGGTCGTAGCTGTGCAGCGCGGGGGCGTGGAAGGCGCGGGAGACGTCCGCCATACCGGAGTTGAACGCCCGCGACGCGTCCGGGTTGGCGGAGAAGTGCGACCACAGGTCGGTGTCGAAGACGTGGTCGAAGGCGGGGTCGCCGGTGCGCAGCGTGTGTGCAAGACCGGCGTACGAGTGCTCCCTCTCGGGCCGGCTCAGCGACCGCGCCAGCTCCCGCAGCGACCCGTCCTCGCCGCTGCGCAACGTCGCGCCCAGCGGGTTGAGAGCGAAGCTCCGGGGAGCCACCTCGGAGAAGACCCCGATGCTCGCCAGTGCCCGCAACGCGCGGTAGAGCGCGTCGGGATGGGCGCCGGTGTCGTGTGCCAGTTCCTCGGCGGTGCGCGGCTGGTCGCTCATCACGTCGGCCACGCCGAGTTCCGCGCATGCGGCGATCAGCTGCGTCGACAGCGAGCCGAGCAGGAGGGACATCATGTGCACAGAAGGCGCGTCGGAGTGCTGTTCAGGGTGGGGGCTCCGAGGGTTCGTACCCGTCCGCATAGCGTGTCGATCCCCTTTCCTGACCCCCGAGGGGTCACTTCGACGAAGCCGTACCCGCGCTTTGCACGGTGAATCGCCGCAGGCCGAGCTACGGCCGAGAAAGACCGGTTCCCCGCACGCCCCCGGACCGGCCGCACGCCGCCCGTGGCGCGGCTCCCCGGCCGAGCCGCCGCGTCATGATCCCCGGCCGGCGGTCCGCCGCCCGCGGCACCGGGTGACACGGTGCCAGCAGCGGCGATGTGGGATCCCTGACTGGAATCGCATACGGAACCTCAGCCACCGGTTCGGGGCGCGCCCGCCCGCCGGCCGCCCCGGCTGCGACGCCGTACCCTCCTGACCGGATTCCAGCCCCCGGGCATATGCCCGGGGCCGAGAAATCCGTCGCGCCACCGCCCCCGCATGCCCGTATCCAGGAGAGATCGGGGCACGGCCGTACGCCGGGGAGCCTTCGCGCCCCGTTCGCGGCCGGGGGCTCGTGGGGCTCACGGAGCCCCGGACGCCGCCGCGCGCGCAGGGGTGCGAGGCTAGGCGCATGCACCTCTCACGCCGCGCATCCTGGTTTCTGCTCGCCTTCGGCGGGTGGTCCTGGTTCGTCTGGATCTCGTTTGTTCGCAACCTGTGGAAGGACTCCAGCGGGCTGGCCTTCGAGAACGGGGACCCCACCGGGTACTTCTGGGTCCACCTCACGCTGGCCGTGACGTCCTTCGCGCTGGGGACGGCGATCGGGTGGCTGGGGTTGCGGGGCGTACGGGCGGCGCGGCGGGCCGGCGGCGGCGCGGCGGACCCTCACGGGAGCGACGAGCCCGCTGACGGGAGCGGGACCGCGGGCGCGGACGGGGACGTGCGCGCGGCGGCGGCCGGGGCCGGGAGGTAGGGGCCGTGGTGTTCGTGCCGATCGCGATCGGGATGGTGCTGCTCGTCGCCGGGGCGCACTGGTACGTGTGGCGGCGGCTGGTCCGCGACACCATGCGGCGCGGCGGCTGGCCGCGGCGGCTGGCGACGCCCGCGGTCGTGCTGATGCCGCTGCTGACGTTCTCGGCGGTGGCCTCGGAGCGGGCCGGGGCGCCGATGGCGGTGCAGCGGACGCTGGGGTGGCCGGGGCTGATGTGGCTGGCGGTGCTGCTGTATCTGCTGCTGGCGCTGGCGGTGGGCGAGGCGGTGCGGCCGGTGCTGCTGCGGGTGCTGGAGCGGCGGGCGCGGGGCCGGGCGGAAGGCGCCGCGGGCGCCGCGGCTGACGGCGGGACGGAGCGCGAGGCGGCCGTCGCCGCCCTCGCGCAGCAGGTAGCGGCGACGGAGGCGGCGGACGGCGAGCTGGTCGCGGGCGGTGGCGGTACGGGGACGACGGCACCGCTGCGGCTGGAGCCGGTCACCGGGCTCGTGGACGGCGGGCGTGCGGCGGGATCCGGCGGCGTGCCGGGGTCCGGTGGAACGGGAGGCTCCGGCGGTTCGGGCGGGGCGCAGGAGGCCGGTGATACCGCGGAGCGCGCGGCCCCGGACGACCACCCCGGCAGCGCCGACCGCCCCGGCGGCGCGGGCCCCGGGGCCGCCGCGGACGTGTCGCGGCGGCTCTTCGTCGCCCGTACCGTCGCGATAGGCGCCACCGCCGTCGCCGCCGGGACCACCGCGTACGGGGCGTACGGCGTGCTCGGCCGCGCGCCCCGGGTGAAGAACGTCACCGTCCCGCTGGCGAAGCTGCCCGCGTCCGCCGACGGCTACCGCATCGCCGTCGTCAGCGACATCCACCTCGGCCCCGTCCTCGGCCGCGGCCACACCCAGCGGATCGTCGACACCATCAACGCCCAGCGCCCCGACCTCGTCGCCGTCGTCGGCGACCTCGTCGACGGCAGCGTCGACCACCTCGGGACGGCCGCGGAGCCGCTGGGGCAGTTGGCGGCACCGGACGGCTCGTACTTCGTCACCGGCAACCACGAGTACTTCATGGGCGCCGACGGCACCGCCGAGTGGCTCGACCACCTCCGCGAACTGGGCCTGCACCCGCTGGAGAACGCCCGCACCGAGCTGCCCGGCTTCGACCTCGCCGGCGTCAACGACGTCTCCGGCGAGGACGTCGGCAAGGCCCCCGACTTCGCGCGCGCCCTCGGCGACCGCGACACCTCCCGCGCCTCGGTGCTGCTGGCCCACCAGCCGGTCGTGATCCACGACGCGGTGGACCACGGCGTCGACCTGCAGTTGTCCGGCCACACCCACGGCGGGCAGATGTGGCCGGTCTCCTACCTCGCCGCCGCGTCGAACCCGACGCTGGCGGGTCTTGAGCGGTACGGGGACACGCAGTTGTACGTCACCCGCGGCGCGGGGGCGTGGGGGCCGCCGGTGCGGGTGGGGGCGCCGTCGGACATCACGGTGGTGCGGCTGGCGTCGCCCCGGGCGTGAGCGGGTCGGGCGCACGGGGGGCGGGCGCATGAGGGGCGGGGGGCCGGTGCTCTCCGCCCGCGTGGCCCCGCACGCCTTACGTCTCCGCCGCCAGCACCCGGCACAGCGCCGCCAGCGCCCCCGGATACAGGTGGTCCGGCGGCATGCCGTACCCCACCACCAGCGCCTCCCCCTGCGCCCCCGCCGTCTCCCCCGCCGGGGCCGGTGCCGCGAAATCACCGCCCTCCTCCCACGCCGCGCTGCCGTACTCGTACGCACCCAGCCGGGCCACCGCAAGACCCTCCCGCGCAGCCCGCGCCAGCACCCGCCCCTCGGTCCCCGGCGGGAGCCGTACGACGGCGTGCAGGCCCGCCGCGATCCCGGTCACCGTCACCCGGGGCGCGCTCCGGGCCAGCTCGGCGACGAGGCGGTCGCGGCGGCGGCGGTAGCGCTGGCGGGCCGCGCGGACGTGCCGGTCGTAGCCGCCGGAGTCGAGGAACTCCGCGAGCGTGAGCTGATCCACCACCCCCGGCGGCGTACGGCTCAGCGCCTGCACCTCGTGCACCCCGCGCAACAGCCGCTCCGGCAGCACCATCCAGCCCAGTCGCAGCGCGGGCGACAGGCTCTTGCTGACCGTGCCCAGGTGCGCGACGTGCTCCGGGTCGAGCGACTGGAGCGCCCCCACCGGCTGCCGGTCGTAGCGGAACTCGCCGTCGTAGTCGTCCTCCAGCACCACCCCGCCCGTCGCCCGCGCCCAGTCGACGGCCGCCGCGCGCCGCTCCGGGGCGAGGGGGACGCCGATGGGGAACTGGTGCGCCGGGGTGAGGAGGACGGCACCCGCACCGGTCGCGGGCAGTGCGGCGGTGGCGATGCCCTCGTCGTCGTACGGCAGCGGCACCGTGCGCAGCCCGGCGTCGGCGAGGAGGCGGCGGTGCAGCCCAAGACCGTACGGCTCGACCGCGACCCGCCGGGCGCCCTCGCCCCGCAGCACCTCCGCCAGCAGCCGCAGCCCGCCGGTGAACCCGGCGCACACCACGATCCGCTCCGGCTCCGCGTACACCCCGCGTGCCCGCGCCAGATACCCGGCCAGCGCGCGCCGCAGCTCCACCCGCCCGCCGGGCCCCTGGTGCCCGAACGCCGCCGAAGGCGCCGCCGTCAGCGCCCGCCGCGCGGCGGCGGCCCACGCGGCGCGGGGGAAGCGGGCGGCGTCGGGGGCGCCGGGCAGGAGGTTGTAGGTCGCCGGGCGGTCGAGCGGGTGCGGCGGCGGCTCCGCCGCCGTGGCCCGCGCCCGCGACCGCGCCCGGCGCGGCTCGCTGCGGGCGGCGACGCGGGTGCCGGAGCCCTGCCGGGCGGTCAGCCAGCCCTCGGCGACCAGCTCGGCGTACGCGTCGGCGACCGTGTTGCGCGCCACGCCCAGGTCGGCGGCGAGCGCCCGGGACGACGGCAGCCGGGTGCCGGGCACCAGCCGGCCCGTGCGCACCGCGTCGCGCAGCGACCGGATCAGCGCGGCGCCGGCGCCGCGGGTGCCGGCGCGCACGTCGACGTGCAGGTCGAGGGAGCGGTGGAAGTCTCGCAGCACCGTTGAAGTGGCCCAGGAATCCGCCATGGAAATGGACCATATACCTGGGCTGCCGAGGTCTAGCGTGGGGAGCATGACACAGCGTCTCGATCTCTCCGCACTTCTGCCCGACGTCCACCGTGCCCTGGTCAGGATGGAGGTGGCGGCCAGGAAGGGCCTCGATCCGGTCGTCTTCGAGCTGGTGAAGCTCCGGGCCTCCCAGATCAACCACTGCGCGTACTGCATCGACATGCACTCCAAGGACGCGCGCGCGGCCGGCGAGACGGAGCAGCGGCTGTACCTGCTGAACGCCTGGGAGGAGGTGCCGCACCTGTACACGGAGAAGGAGCAGGCGGCGCTGGCGCTGACCGAGGCGGTGACGGTGCTGACGGACGGGTTCGTACCGGATGCGGTGTACGAGCGGGCGGCGCGGCACTTCGAGGAGCAGGAGCTGGCGCGGCTGATCGGGGTGCTGACGGTGATCAACGCGTGGAACCGGTGGTGCGTGACGAGCAGGGCGGAGGCCGGGCACTACCAGCCGGGTCAGTACGAGAAGCAGGGGGCGGACGCGTGACGGGCAACGGGAACGTGACCGGCGGGGGCGTGACCGGCGGGGGCGTGGCGGAGTTCCGGGCCCTGCACCACGGCAGACAGGCGTCCGACCCGCTGGTGCTGCCCGGCCCGTGGGACGCGGCGAGCGCCCGCGTCTTCGCCGACGCGGGCTTCCCGGCCCTGGCCACGCCGAGCGCGGGCATCGCGAAGGCCCTGGGCTACGGAGACGGTGAGGCCACGCCCGTGGACGAGATGTTCGCGGCGATCACCCGGATCGCCCGCGCCGTGGACGTGCCGGTCTCGGCGGACGTGGAGGCGGGGTACGGCCTGGCGCCGCGCGAACTTGTCGAACGGCTGCTGGCGGCGGGGGTGGTGGGCTGCAACCTGGAGGACACGGTGCACCCCGGCAAGACCCTGCGGGACGCGGCGGAACAGGCGGACTTCCTCGCGGAGGTACGGGCGGAGGCGGGCGACCGGCTGTTCCTCAACGCCCGCGTGGACACCTTCGTCCGCGGGGTGGCGGACCCGGCGGAGGCGGTGGCACGGGGCCGGCGGTACGCGGCGGCGGGCGCCGACGGCGTGTACCCGATCCTGGCGCCGCCGAAGCACCTGCGGCTGCTGGCGGACGAGATCGGCCTGCCGGTCAACGCCCTGGCGGTACCGGACGGCCCGGCGCCGAGCGAGCTGGGGAGGCAGGGGGCGAGCAGGATCACGTTCGGCGGCGGGTTGCTGGAGAGGACGCTGACGGGGGTACGGGAGCTGGCGAAGGAGCTGCGGGCGACGGGCTGAGGAGCGCGCGCCCGCCTCAGCCCGTCGCCGGCCTCAGCCCACGCCCGGCTCCGCGCAGTCGGCGTCCGTGCAGAACGACTCCGTCATCTCGTCGACGACCTCCCGCTGCCGCGGCCAGTCCGCCTCCGGGCCCGACACCAGCAGCGCGTACATCCTGCCGTCCCCGGTTTCCCGGTCGTGCAGCAGGACACGGCGCGGGCCGAGTTGCTCGTCGGTGTACGTGTAGTCGTACTCCGCGGCGTTGCCCAGATCCGCCAGGTCGTTGCGCCGGTAGCCTTCGGCGCTCTCCTTGGTGCGCTCGATTATCTGCACCGCCTCATACGGAGTGACCTGCTCGGTCACCTCGTAGACCTGGATGAACGCGCCTCCCGCGAGCGGCTCTTGGAAGAACACGGACACGCCGTCGGCGCGCCGCTGCCAGTCCTCGGGGACGGCGAGCGAGTAGCCGTCCTCGACGGCGAGGGTGTAGCCGGGCGGTACGGCGGGTTCCGAGGACGACGGTGACGGCGGCCCGGACGACGGGGAGCGGTCCTCCCCCGGGGACTCGGGCTTCGCCGCGGCGCTGCCCTGCGGCTTCGCCCTCTGCTCTCCGTCGTCGTCGCCGCCGAACAGCAGCCAGCCGCCGGCGGCGAGCCCGCTGGCGACGATCACGGCGAGCCCCACCACCGCCGCGACGACCCCGCGGCGCCGCGGCGGGCGCTCGGACTCGACGCCGAGTTCGAAGCCGGGGTACGGGGTGTAGGGGGCGGCGTAGTGGTCGTACGCGGCGCCGTGCCCCGGGCCGTGCGCCTGTCCGTGCGCCGCCGGGTAGGCGCGGCCCGGCGGCGGGGCGGCGGACTGCGTCGGCAGATCGGCCGCCGGAGCCACCGCCCCGGACCCGCGCTCCGCACCCGGGTCGAGTGCGGTGGCGGGAGGCGCGGGAGGCACCGCCCCCGGTCCTCCCGGCCAGTCGGCCGCGGTGGGCGGCGGGGCGGACGGCGGCGCGGCGGGCGGCGGCGGGGCGGGCGGCGGCGGGGCAGACGACGGAGCGGTGGACGTCGGTGCGGCGGCGCCGGACTCCGCCGGCCAGTCGGGTGCGGTCGGAGACGGCGAAGGGCCCGGGGCCGTCGACCAGTCGGGCGCCGTGGGGGGCGGTGGCCCGGCCGGCGCCGTGGGCGGCGGCGGCCCGGCGCCGGGGCCCGCCGACCCGCCGGGTGTGTCGAGGAGCGGCGGTGCCTCGGACCCGGCTTCCACGGCCCGGTCGGCTGCGGTTGCCGCGCCCCCGTCGGATCCGGTGTCCGCGGCCCGGTCGGCCTCCGCTTCCGCGTCCCAGCCGGTCCCCGCTTCCGCGGCCCGGTCGCGGCCGGCCGACGACCGCTCCCTGACCAGGTTCTCCCACCACTCCCGCGCCGGCGCGGCCTCCGTGGCCTCGTCAGCACCGGATCCCGCCGACCCCTCGTCCGCTTTCCCAGCCGTCGCGTCAGCGTGCTCGTCCGGCACGGCGTCGGTGACGCCGTCTACGGCGAGGTCACCCGGAGGCACGTCCACCGGACCGGGGACCTTGTCCTCCGGGGCCCGGTCCTCCGGCGGTAGAACCGCCGCGTCGGACACGAGGCCCGGAGTGCCGTCCGCCGGGGACGCGGCCGGGTCGTCAGCCGCGTCGCCTTCACCGGCACCGGCCTTGCGGTCCGCGGCTGCGGCGGGTCGGTCCGGACCCTGCTCGACCGGTGCGGCAGCGCGGACACCGGCCGTTCCGCCCGCGGCGGGCTGATCAACCGGCGGGTCCGCCGGGTCCCGAACGGGTTCGGCGCCCTCTTCATGCCCGGACCGGACCGCCGCCGTCGGAGCCCGGCCACCGGCCGGTTCGCCCGCGGTGTCCTCCGCCTCGTCCTCCACCGCGTCATCCGCCCCGTCCTCCGTGGGCTGCGGGGAAGCCGGGGCACCGGCAGAAGTGCCGTCTCCGGCCGGCTGGTTCCCCTCCTGCGCGGGCGCCTCGCCGGGTACGGCATCACGGATCCCGTTCTCCGCGGGACCGTCCGGCAACGGGGCCGGGGACGCGGGGGGTTCCGGCGGGGGCGGGGGTGTGGTCGGGGGCGGGGGGACCGCCGGTCCCCGCAGCCACTGCTGCGCATCCTCGTCCCAGTACGACCCGCCGCTGCCCATGTTCCTCTCCCTGTCCCCCCGCCCGGCTCTCAGCCGAGCAACCGGCCGATCGACTCCACCGCTGCCGCCGCGGCGGCGCTGCCCGTGGCGGCGATCTGGCCCAACTCCAGCCGGTCCCGAAGCCGTTCCAGCCGGGTACGGTCCCCGCGGCCGGCCCGCGCCTCGCTCTCCAACTCGATCAGCTCCTGCTCGTCGGCGACGGCCGTCTCCGAGGGCGGCTGCGCGAGCAAATCGGCGCGCAGCGCGCGGAGACTCGCCGCCAGTGCCTCGGCGTCCGCCGGCACGCAGAACCGTACCGAGGAGTCGACGGCCCGCGCCTGCGGCCCCTGGGCCGCGGCGCCGCCCGACATCGTGCCGATACTGATCCCTCCGGGCAAGGGCGGCGGCATCGCGGGAGGTGGAGCGCCCGGCGCCGACGGCGCTCCCGATGCCCCCGACGCCTCTGGGAACCCCGGCACATTCGCGTCCGGCGCCGTGGCCGGCCGGCGGCTGCGGTCCTCCGCACGGGCCCCCGGCCCCGCGGCCACCGCACCCCCGCTCAGGGCCCCGACCTGCACCCCGCCCGGCGCCCCGGCCCCGGGCGCCGGCTCCGCCGGCGCCGGAACGGCCGGTGGCACGGCCGGAGTTGCCGGGCCGGGCACCTCCGGCGCGCCCTGCGCGCCGCGCGTGCCGTGCGCGCCCCCGGCCCGTACCTCACCCGGCACCGCGGGCGGCCCGGCCGGCATCGGCGGCACCCCCGCCACCCCCGGCACCGACAGCTCCGGCGGCTCCCCCGGCACCGGCGGGACCGGCTCCGGCAGCCCCGGCGGCTCCCCCGAGACCGGCTCCGGCACTCCCGGCAGCGGCCCCGGTGCCACCGGATCCGGCCCACCGCACTCCCCGTCCCCTACGCCGCCCTCCGTGCCCCGCACCGCGCCCTCGTCCTCGCCCCGCACCGCCTCGTCGTCCCGCCCGCTCACGCCCAGCCCCCGCCTCTCCCGGCCGTCCTCCGCCGCACCGCTCACCACCCCGCCCCGCCCCTCACGACCCCGCGCCTCCTCCCCCGCCGCTCCGCCCCGAAGCCGTCGCCGTCGCCCCCTGGCCCGACGCCACCGCACCGCCGCTCATCGCGCCGATGTACACCCCGCCCTCGTTTACGTTGACGATGTACTGCTCGAACTCCCCGGTCTCGTACCCGCTCTCCCGCAGCGCCTCCGTCACCCCGCTCGCGATGCGGTCACGGACCGTCTTCACATACCGGCTCACGTCCATCTGCTGGAACAGCGAGACATCCGGCGTCGCCCCCAGCTCCCGCACCGACGCCGCCGGCCCCTCCCCCGGCAGCCGGGCCGCGTCGGACAGCCACGCGCGGAGCACCGACGCCAGGGCGTCGCCCATGGCGGCGACCGCCGCGATCGACGAGGTCGGCGCGGTCAGCAGCGCCCGGACGAGGGTCCGCGCGCCGCCGCTGCGGGCCGCGAGGCGGTCGACCTCGCGGAACTCCGGCCGGACCGGCGGCAGTACGTGCGGCACGACCTCCAGCACGAGCATCCCGCCCTGCGTGTGCACCCGCACCAGGATCGTCACCACGACCTGCTCCGACCACGCGCCGACCCGGATGCGCAGGAAGTAGCGGCGGGCCTCGCCGCCCTCGTCGACGGAACCGCCGACGTGCCGGTCGACGCTGGCGTCGTCGCGGTCGACGTCGGCACGCTGCGGGGGCGGCGGGAGGTAGACGAGGTGGGCGACCTCCAGGTCCTTCAGCCGGTCCCGGCTGCTGGCGGCGGTCGCCTGGCGCAGGGCGGCGAGCCGCGGCAGGATCAGCTCGACGACCCTGCGGCTGGTCAGTTGCTCGCCGGCGGGTCCGCCCGGGCGCCGCTTCAGTTCCACGGCCAGCGACCAGGGTTCGTGCGGGATGCCGTAGCCGACGAACGGGCGCTCGAAGTCGTAGACGGTCAGCCGCGAGTACTGCTCCTGGGCGACCGCCACGGCGGTTCCGTGGTACGCATCCGCCAGGTTGGGCGGGGCGGTCCCGGGGAACGCGGCGCGGGACAACTCGTCACGCGCGGTCTTCTCGACCCGGCTCCGGTGCGCCCACACCGGCCACACCAGCAGCAGCGGGAAGACCACCGCCGGCCACGTGCCCTCCGGGAGCATGCGGAGGGCGACGTACCAGTAGACGACCATCTGCAGATAGGCCACGATGCGCAGCACCAGCCGGACGCGCAGCCGCCAGAGCCACCGCCGCCCGGCGGCGTCGCGCCCGGTGGTGGTGACGGCGCGCGGGCCGGCGCCGAAGACGTCGAGCCCGCTGCGGCCCCCGACCACGGCCGCGATCCACAGCAGGACGTACGGTACGGCGTACGCGAGCGCCCACAGGCCCGTGAACATCCCGCTGTCGGTCAGCTTCGTGTCGACGAGGACGAACGCGGCCCAGACCACGAGCACCCACAACCCCGTCAGCGCCTCCCGGCCGCGGGCCCGCAGGGCGTGCGCCAGCACGGTGACGGCGTCGATGCCCAGCGACGGCGCGGCGGCGCGCTCCCCGTGCTCGACCAGCTCCTGCAGTATCCGGCGCCGGAACTCCGGGTCGAGGTAGGTCCCGGCGCACAGCAGCCGGGTGGCCTCGCTGTGCTGAGCCGCCGGGCTGCCGTTGGTCACCGGCGGCGCGGCGGGCCGCGGCACGGCCGCCGTCGAAAGATCGTCAGTTTGCGACAACTCGTCCCCCTGAGTCCGCTCTACTTGAGAACAGAGCGTAACTCTTCATGAGCCGAGCGTCACATGCGAATGTCGAGGAAGTGTCGATTCCGGTCACCCCGGCTGGTCGGACGGCCCGACTGTGGTACCGCGGTGCGCTGTCCCGCACACACCACCGCGGCGGGCCCTCCCCGAGGAGGACCCGCCGCGGCAGCAGGAATCGTGGATGCTCAGACCAGCCCGAGGGCGCGCACCGCCTCGCGCTCTTCGGCCAGTTCCTTCACGGAGGCGTCGATACGGGTCCGCGAGAACTCGTTGATCTCCAGCCCCTGCACGATCTCGTACGCACCGTCCGCGCAGGTCACCGGGTACGACGAGATCAGGCCCCCGGGCACGCCGTACGAACCGTCCGACGGGATGCCCATGGACACCCAGTCGCCCTGCGCGGTGCCGTTGACCCACGAGTACACGTGGTCCACCGCGGCGTTGGCCGCCGACGCCGCCGACGAGGCGCCGCGCGCCTCGATGATGGCCGCGCCGCGCTTGGCGACGGTCGGGATGAACTCGTCGGCCAGCCACTTCTCGTCGTTCACGACCTCGGCGGCGTTCTTCCCGGCGATCTCGGCGTGGAAGACGTCCGGGTACTGGGTCGCCGAGTGGTTGCCCCAGATGGTGAGCTTCTTGATGTCGCCGACCGCGGCGCCCGTCTTCTTCGCGAGCTGCGACAGCGCGCGGTTGTGGTCGAGGCGGGTCATCGCGGTGAACCGCTCGGCCGGCACGTCCGGCGCGGCGGCGCGGGCGATGAGCGCGTTGGTGTTGGCGGGGTTGCCGACGACCAGGACCTTGATGTCGTCCGCGGCGTGGTCGTTGATGGCCTTGCCCTGCGGCTTGAAGATGCCGCCGTTGGCCTCCAGCAGGTCGCCGCGCTCCATGCCCTTGGTGCGCGGGCGGGCGCCGACGAGCAGCGCGGCGTTGGCGCCGTCGAAGGCGACGTTCGGGTCGTCGCTGATGTCGATGCCGCGCAGCAGCGGGAACGCGCAGTCGTCGAGTTCCATCGCGGTGCCCTCGGCGGCGCCGAGGGCCGGGGTGATCTCCAGCAGCCGCAGCTTGACCGGTACGTCCGGGCCGAGGAGCTGGCCGGAGGCGATGCGGAAGAGCAGCGCGTAGCCGATCTGCCCGGCCGCGCCGGTGACGGTGACGGTGACGGGGCTGTCGGGAGTGCGGGTCATGGTGATCTCTCCGATGAGGGGGCGCGACGTACGGGCTGGCGGGGCCCGGGCGGCCAAGGGCAGCCGTGCCCCCGGGGGTCAATCTATCCGACTGGCACGGAGTGCCGGAGGGCGGCCGGTGTGGGCCAGGTCATGGCGGGGCCTGCCGGGTTACGGCGGCAGCGTGCCCTTGGTGCAGGCCGCCGTGCCGTCGGGCAGCGCCGCGCAGGCCCGTACCGCGTCCAGGTCCTCCGCGACGACCATCGCCGTGTAGCCCTCGCTGGTGCCGGCCGACGAGTCCTCGCGGACGGGTTTCCCGCCCGGGGGTTCGGCGAGGGCGGTCACGGTCGAGCCGGGCTCCGCGGCGGTGATACGGGCCCACGCCGCCTTGCAGGGCTCGCTGTAGCGGATCTCCAGGAGCATGTCGCCGATGGTCGTGTCCGTGGTCGTACGGGCGAAGTCGCCGCCGCAGCCCATCTCGTCGGGGTCCTTGCCCGTGCAGTCGGCGCCCTGGCACTCCACGCCCTCGGGCAGTTCCCCTGACGCGGACGGCGCGTCGGAGCCGGAGCCGGAGCCGGAGCCGGGGTCGGAGCCGGGGTCGGAAGCGGACGCCGAGCCGGCCGGGCCCGAACCGGACGACCGGCCGTCGCGCTGCCCCTGCTGCTTCTCGGCGCCGGGGTCGGCGATCAGGCCGTGGCCGACGTAGACGGCGCCGGCACCGCTGCCCGTGAGGAGCAGCGTGACGAGGCCGGCGAGGAGCGCACGGCGCAGCGGCCGGCTCTTCCGCGGGGGCGCGGGCGGGTCGGCGGGGATTCCGGAGGCGGGCGCAGCGGGGGTACGGGGGCCCGGCTCCGGCGCGGGGGCGTCGTCCGGGCCCGGCTCCGCCGCCCGCAGGGCCTGCAGCGCCGCCTCGTTCCGCCGCTCCGCCCGGCTCCAGGCGCGGTCCGCCGCGCCCCACTCGACCATGAGCCGCTCCTGCCGCGCCCCGGTCACCTCCGCGAACGCGGCCACCGACTCCCACGGCGGCATCAGCCGCCCGCCCAGGTAGCGTTCCCACGACGACCTGCTGTACCCGGTGCGGTCCGCGACCTCCGAGACGGTCAGCCCGCTGCGGTCGACCAGGCGGCGCAGGTGGGCGGCGAAGTCCCGTATCTGCGGGTCGAGTTCCTCCGGCAGCTCCTTCCAGCCAGGCATCGCTACCCCCTTGTTCCCCCTTGGTCCCCGTGCCGCGCTCCCGCTCCAGCATCGCATCTGCCAGGGCGGACGTGGAGATCCCGGGTACGCACCGGCCCCCCGCGGGACCCGCCCGTCACCGTACGGAGAAGTGGACCGCGTCCTCCACGAACGGCAAGTCGAGCCACGGGCCCGGCATCGCGACGAGGGCCAGCAGCACGATCGCCAGACCCAGCACCGCGAACGTCACGATGTCGGTGAACCGGGACCGCACCGCCAGCATGCCCACCTCCGGCACCACGCAGCGCAGCACGCCGCCGACGAGCAGCGCCCCGCCGACGACCAGCGTGCCCTCGCGGAACGGGCCCGCCGCCACCGTGATGAGCCCGGCCGCCGCTATCGCCAGTACCACCAGCACCGGCCACTGCCGCACCGGCGGCGGGGCCTGGCCGGACGCCGCCCGGCCGCCGCCCTCGGGGCGTACGGTGCCGCGGGTCGGGAACGCCGTGCGGCGGGCCATCACGGCGCCGCCGGCGCGGCCGTGCCCGTCCCGGACGTCCCGGCGGCGCCGTTCGCCCCGGTCCCGGCCTCCGCCGCCTCCACCACGTTGACCAGCAGCATCGCCCGCGTCATCGGCCCCACACCGCCCGGGTTCGGCGACAGCCAGCCCGCCACGTCCGCGACGCCCGGGTGCACGTCCCCGACGATCTTGCCGTGCTCGTCGCGGCTCACGCCGACGTCGAGGACGGCCGCGCCCGGCCGCACGTCCGCCGGCTTGATCAGGTGCGGCGAGCCGGCGGCGGCCACGACGATGTCGGCCTGCCGCAGCTGCCCGGCCAGGTCCCGGGTGCCGGTGTGGCACTGGGTGACGGTGGAGTTCTCGGACTTGCGGGTCAGCATCAGCGGCAGCGACCGCCCGATGGTCACGCCGCGCCCGACCACCACGACGTGCGCCCCGTTCAGCTCGACCCCGTACCGGCGCAGCAGCCGGATGCAGCCGTTGGGGGTGCAGGGCAGCGGCGCGGGCTCGTTCAGCACCAGCCTGCCGAGGTTCACGGGGTGCAGCCCGTCGGCGTCCTTGGCCGGGTCGATCAGCTCCAGCACCCGGTTCTCGTCGATGTCGCGGGGCAGCGGCAGTTGCACGATGTAGCCGGTGCAGGCCGGGTCCTCGTTCAGCTCGCGGACGACCGCCTCGATCTGCTCCTGCGTGGCCGTCGCGGGCAGCTCGCGCTGGATCGAGGCGATGCCGATCTCGGCGCAGTCGCGGTGCTTGCCCGCGACGTACTTCTGGCTGCCCGGGTCGTCGCCGACCAGGAGGGTACCGAGGCCGGGCGTGACACCCCGGCCCTTGAGCGCCTGCACGCGCGTGGCAAGCTCGGACTTGATAGCGGCCGCGGTGGCCCTGCCGTCGAGAATCTGGGCGGTCATGGGCCCATCCTCCCCGATGCTGCGGGTAACAGACCAATCAGCCGGTCTGGACAGCCGTCCTCGGGCCAGGTCAGTGTGTCAGTGACGTCCCAAACGCGGAAGAAGGGCACCGTGAGCCTCCCCGACCAGAACAACCCCTACGGCGGGCCGAAGGGCCAGCAGCAGGCACCGCAGCAGCCTGCCCCGCAGCAACAGCCTTACGGCTACCCGCAGTACCCCGCCGCCGGCCAGCCGTATCCGGCGTACCCGGGCGGCCCCGACCCGTACGGCGCCGTCGGCTTCCCGACGAGCATCCCGGGCAAGACGACCGCCGCCCGCGTCATGATGTTCATCTCGGCCGGGCTGCAGACCCTCTTCTCCGCCCTGCTGCTCCTCGCCGTCGCGGTGGCCACGGACGACTTCCTGGACGGCTTCGAGGAGGGCTCGGGCTACGAGGTCTCCGCGGCGGTCATGGCCGTCATCTTCGCCGTCTTCCTGGTGCACGGGCTCCTGGGCATCTTCCTCGCCTCGCTGTTCGGCAAGGGCGCGGGCGGCGTGCGCGCCGGGAGCATCGTGTGGCTGAGCTTCCTCATCCTCTTCGGCGTGCTGTCGATCCCGCTGGGCCTCATCTGGGTCGTGCTCGGCATCATCTCGATCGTGATGCTCGCCAACGGCGACTCCGGGCGCTGGTTCTCCCGCCCCAGGGCGTGACGCCGGATACGGATACGGAAGGAGCCCCGCCGGTGCCGGCGGGGCTCCTTCGGTCTGCGCTTCGGTCTGCGCGGGCAGCTCTCGCGAGAGAGCGGCGGGAGATCAGTGGTAGAAGTGCCGTGCGCCCGTGAGGTACATGGTCACGCCCGCCTGCTGCGCGGCCTCGATCACCTGCTCGTCGCGGATCGACCCGCCCGGCTGCACCACGGCCCGTACCCCCGCGTCGAGCAGCACCTGAAGGCCGTCGGGGAACGGGAAGAAGGCGTCCGAGGCGGCGTACGCCCCGGTCGCGCGCTCCGCGCCCGCGCGCTGCACGGCGAGCTTCGCGGAGTCGACGCGGTTGACCTGGCCCATGCCGACGCCGACGGTGGCGCCGTCCTTCGCCAGCAGGATCGCGTTGGACTTCACCGCGCGGCACGCCCGCCAGGCGAACGCCAGGTCCGCCAGGCCCGCCGCGTCCAGCGCCGCGCCCGCGGCGAGCGTCCAGTGGGCCGGGTCGTCGCCGGCGGCCTGGAACACGTCTGCCTCCTGCACCAGCAGCCCGCCCTCGACCGGCCGGAGCTCCCGCGCCCGCCGCGGCGCGCCGCCGCTGCGCAGGATGCGGATGTTCTTCTTGCGCGTCAGCGCCTCCAGCGCCCCGTCCTCGTACGCCGGCGCCACGATGACCTCGGTGAAGATCTCCGCGACCTGCTCCGCCAGCTCCTTGGACACCGGCCGGTTGACGGCGATCACGCCGCCGTACGCGGACACGGGGTCGCAGGCGTGTGCCTTGCGGTGCGCCTCGGCGACGTCGTCGCCGACGGCGATGCCGCAGGGGTTCGCGTGCTTGATGATGGCGACGCAGGGGCCCTCGTGGTCGTACGCGGCACGGCGGGCGGCCTCGGTGTCGACGTAGTTGTTGTACGACATCTCCTTGCCGTGCACCTGCTCGGCGCCGGGCAGGCCGGTGCCGGAGCCGTCGGTGTAGAGGGCGGCGCCCTGGTGCGGGTTCTCGCCGTAGCGCAGGGGGTTCAGGCGGGTGTACGCGGCGCCGACGAAGTCCTGCGGACCGTCGTCGGCGGGCGCACTGTATCCATCAGCGGCTCCGCCGCGGGCTGCGGCGAACCAGTTGGCCACCGCCACGTCGTACGCCGCCGTGTGCTGGAACGCCTCCGCCGCGAGCCGCTTGCGCTGCGCCAGGTCGAAGCCGCCGTCGGCGACGGCCCCCAGCACCTCGTCGTAGCGTGCGGGGTTGACGACGACGGCGACCGACGGGTGGTTCTTCGCCGCGCCCCGGACCATCGAAGGACCGCCGATGTCGATCTGCTCCACGCACTCGTCGGGCGAGGCGCCGGAGGCGACGGTCTCGGCGAACGGGTAGAGGTTGCTGACCAGCAGCTCGAACGGCTCGACGGCCAGCTCCTCAAGCTGGCGCCGGTGGCCGTCCAGGCGCAGGTCGGCGAGGAGGCCGGCGTGCACCCGCGGGTGCAGCGTCTTCACCCGGCCGTCCAGGCACTCGGGGAAGCCGGTCAGCTCCTCGACCTTCGTCACCGGCACCCCCGCCGCGGCGATGCGCGCGGCCGTCGAGCCGGTGGAGACGAGTGCGACGCCGGCCTCGTGCAGCCCGCGGGCCAGCTCCTCCAGACCGGTCTTGTCGTAGACGCTGATCAGTGCGCGGCGCACCGGCCGCCTGGTGTCATCGGCGGACGCGGACCCTGAATTACTCACCGAACCGAACCTTTCGATCCTCGACGCGGTACCCGTCCCGGGCCAGCCGGCCCACGACCTCGACGAGCAGCCTGCGCTCGACTGCCTTGATGCGTTCGTGCAGCGCCTCGCCCCCGTCCCGGTGGTCCTCCTCGCGGACCTCGACCGCGCCCTGCGCGATGATCGGGCCGGTGTCGACGCCTTCGTCGACGAAGTGGACGGTGCACCCGGTGATCTTGACGCCGTGCGCGAGCGCGTCGCGTACGGCGTGGGCGCCGGGGAAGCTGGGGAGCAGCGCGGGGTGGGTGTTGACGATCCGGCCGCCGAAGCGGGCCAGGAACTCCTTCCCCACGATCTTCATGAACCCGGCCGAGACCACGAGGTCCGGCTCGTACGCGGCGGTGGCCTCGGTCAGCGCCCGGTCCCACTCGGCGCGGGTGGCGAAGTCCGGGACCCGGCAGACGAACGTCGGCAGCCCGGCGCGCTCCGCGCGCCGCAGTCCGGCGGCGCCGGCCTCGGCGGTGCGGTCGGCGCCGACCGCGACGACCTCGGCGCCGTAGGCGTCCGCCCCCTGCTCGGCGACGGCGTCGAGCAGGGCCTGCAGGTTCGTACCGGAGCCGGAGACGAGCACGACGAGGCGGGCGGGCGCATGCGGAACCACGGGGGATCTCTCTTCGGCGGGCGATTGTGTGTCCGTACGGGCCGCGAGATCCTGGGGTGCCAGGGGTCCCGGGAGGGGCGGCGGACGTCTGCCACCATACCGGGCGTCCCCTGGCGGGGCCGCGCCAGGCCGGGCGGGGTAGCGTCTCCGGTAGCAGTTATGCGCGCCCGCGTACGCGCTCCGGCCGCGCGGGCCTGACGACCTGAGGAGACGACGCCGTCCAGATGCAGCCGGACCGACGCCGCAGCGCGGCCCTCCGACGCCCCGTCCCCGCATCGGCCGGGGGCCCCTCGCAGTCCCGCGGGTGGTCTGGCGCCCCCCGGGACGTGCTCGTGCCCGGACAAGGCGGCGTCGCGTACCGCGACTCCCGGCCGCCGTCGGACGCCGAGGCGCCGGCGCCGCCGCCGGAGGGCGGCGGGCAGGGCGCGCCGGGCGGACCAGGGCAGCCGCAGGGGACGCCGCCGTACGGGCCCGGGCCCTACGGTGCGCCGCCGCCGGGCGCGCCGCCGTACGGGCAGGGGCCGCAGGACGCGCCGGGCGACGGCGGGCAGCAGGGCGGGCAGCACGACGGCGGTCAGGACGGCCAAGGCGGGCAGGGCGGTCAGAGCGGGCAGGGCGGGCAGGGCGGGCAGGGCGGGCAGGGCGGGCAGGGCGGGCAGGGCGGGCAGAGCAACGGCCAGGGCAACGGCCAGAACGGTGGTCAGGACCAGCCGCCGCCGCCCCCGTGGGGCAACCAGTGGAGCAGCCAGCAGCCGCCCCCCGGGCACGGCAGTTGGGGCGGTGGCGGCCCGGGCCGGCCCGGCCCCGGCGGACCGGGCGGCCCGCAGGGCCCCGGGCCGGGCCCCGGCGGCCCAGGCGACGGGTCGGGACCGGGCCGGGACGGCTCCGGACCGGGCCGGGACAACGGCCGCGGCACCGGCGAAGGGCCGGGCGGCAACCTGCGCTGGGACCCGACCGACCCGGTGCAGCGCCGCTCGCGGTACGCGCTGCTCGCCGGCATGTGGGGCTTCTTCTTCGTCCTGTTCAACTGGTGGCCGCTGGCGCTCCTCCTCGGCGCGCTCGCCCTCTACTGGGGCATCGACGCCCTCCGCGGCAAGCCCCGGACGCCGACTGGCGCGGCAGTGGGCAACGGAGCCAGCGGAGCCGGCGCCGGACGCGGCAATGCCCCCGGTGCCGCCGGCGGCACCGACGCCTTCGGCCAGCCCGTCCAGCGCCCGGCGAAGGGCGGCCGGCCGCACACCACGGCCGCGATCGTCGGCATCGTGACCGCGGGCATCACGCTGTCCATCGTGCTCATGGGCTTCTCGGTGCAGATCGCCTACCGGGACTACTTCAACTGCCGCAGCGACGCGCTCACGGAGGCGTCGAAGGAGCACTGCAACGACGAACTGCCCAAACCCCTGCGGACGTTCTTCGAGCGGGACTGACGTCAGGCATCGTCGAGGAGCTCCGCGAGCTGCCCTGTCAGCCGGGACCCCGCCGGCGCCAGGCAGGCGACGAGGGTCTGCTCGGCGTCGAGGCCGAGGACGCGCACCAGGCTGCCCAGCACCTGACGGGACGCGCGTACGTCGTCCCGTCCCTGCTCCAGCCAGGTGTACCAGGTCACGCTCACCCCGGCGAGCATGGCAACCTCCTCGCGGCGGAGGCCCGGAGTGCGCCGGCGGCCCGCCGCCGGCAGCCCGGCCTCATCCGGCCGGCGCCGCTCCCTGCGGCTGCGGAGGAACTCTCCCAGTGCCTTGCGCCGCTCCGTGGCCTTGCCGTCCATCGTCGCAGACCCGAGCCTGGTGGGTTCTGTACTAGTGAAAGCTCTGTCTGGAGCGGTGCCCGCGGTGCCGACACGCGTGTCCGGGCCGACGGCACTCAGGAGGAACCAGGATGAGCAGTGTCTTCATCACCGGTGCGACCGGCGGGATCGGGGTGCCGACCGCCCGGATGCTGGCCGAGCGCGGCCACCGCGTCTTCGCCGACGGGCTCGACGCCGTCGAGCCCGTCGTCGTGGACGTCACCGACGAGGAGTCCGTGCGCAAGGCGGCGGCCGAGGTCGGGCACCGGCTGGCCGGCGGCGCGCTGGACGCCGTCGTCAACAACGCGGGCATCATCGTCGAAGGCCCGCACGCGCCCTCGGGATCAGAGGGGTGGCGCCGCGGTGAGCACGCGCGCACGCAACAGTATTCTGGGGGGTGACGGGAGGAGCTGTTGATGAGCGTGGATGCGATCATGCACACCGAGTTCCCCGAGGGATACACGGTTCTCTTCGGTGCCGACGGGAAGGTGGTCATGACCCCGCAGAGTGAGGAGCATTCCAGCACCATCCGCTCGATGCATTTCGACTCACTCGCCCTCGGCCGGCACGCGAAGGTGATGTCTGACGTCTACATCGACTTCCCGGCCGACGAGAACTCCGCACCCGATTTCGCCATTATGCGCGAAAACGCACATAAGGAGGGCAAGCGGTACAGCTTCGAGGACGTCCTGCTGATCGCGGAGGTCGTGTCGGTCTCCTCCGCGCGCAAGGACTACGACGACTGCACCGCCAAGTACGGCCGCTACGGCGTCCCCGTCTACCTGGTCGTGGACCCGTACGCCGGGGAGGCCGTGGTCCACACCCAGCCCACCGGGACCGGCTACATCGCGGCGCACACCCACAAGTACGGCACCGGCAAGCTCCCGATCGAACTGGCCGACGGGCGCACCTTCACCCTTGACCTGGATGAGCTGCCCAGGCCCGAACCGGACGGCCCCCGCTGACCGGGTCGGCGGGCTGGGCGCCGGCCAGCCGGCGTCAGTCGCCGCCCGGCTCCTCCCACTCCTCCCCCAGCCGCGAACGCGGCTCCCACAGCGGCCAGCCCTGCCGCCCCCACGTCCACCGCCGCGCCCGGACGCGCCCGCGGGGCGCCGTCACCGGCACCGGCGCCGACACCGACGGCGGCGCCGCACCCCACAGCCGGACGGCCCGTACCGTGAGCGCCACCGGCACCCCGACCACCGCCGTCCACACCGCCGCCGCACCGCCGGCCTGCCACCACACCGGACCGAAGTCCGCCAGCGTCCGGGTGCCGAGCGGTCCCCCGGCGAGCCACGCCACCGCCGCCGTGCCCGCGCCGCAGACGAGCGAGGCCAGCGCCGTCACCCACACCGTGGGCCACCACCGCCAGCTCTGCGCCCGCTGTCTGGTCACCGGCGCCGCCGCCCGCCCCGTGAAGCACCCGACGACGACCCCCGCCGCCACCGGCACCGCGGCGGCAGCCCAGGTCAGCGGCCCGCCCGGCTCCTGCCCCGGCACCGCGGCGAGCAGCGGGAAGACGGGCTGCACCGGGTAGTCCGCGTCGCCCAGCGGCGACACCACGCTGCCGGCCCCGACGGCGAAGCCGGGCCCGAGCCCGTACGCCGCCGCCCACATCGCGGCGTTCGGCAGCAGCGCGAGGGCGAGGAGGAAGACGCCGAACCGGCCGGAGGCCGTCGTGGACAGGGAGAGGAAGTGCTCCTGCGCAACACCCGCGTGGACGAGCAGGGCGATCCCGCACAGCAGCGCGCCGCCGCCGAGCAGCGCGACGACTCCCGCCACCCCGGCCCGCGCGGCTGCCTCCGCGTGCGGCGCCGCCCCGGGCCGGGCGGCGCCTTCGCCCCGGCGCCCGCGGCGGGGCAGCAGCACGGCGGGGGTGCCGGCCGCGGACCACACCCCGGCGGCGGTGGCCGCCGCCACGGTCAGCGGCACCACGACCGCGACACTGAGCGGCGCGGCGTGCAGCGGCCCGGCCAGGGCGTACCCGGAGATCACGGCGGCGACGGCGAGGTAGCCGCAGGCCACCCACGCGCCGGTGGCCAGCGGCGCGAGCTGCGGCCGGCCGTCCTGCGGGGTGAGCGCGTCGCGCGCGCCGCGGTGCAGCAGGAAGACGGGCAGCGCCGTGAGCAGCAGCGGCGTGAGCCCGACGGGGGCGGGGGCGCCGGTGCGGTTCCCGGTGCGTACGAGATCGGCGCCGTGGGCGAGGAGCCACAGGTCGGCGACGATGCGCAGGGCACCGCCCGGGCCGCTGTCGGGGTACGGGGACGTGATCCACAGCAGCAGCACGAGCACGGCGAGGAAGCCGAGGCCGAGGCCGGCGGCGAGGAGCCCGCTCGCCAGCGCGGCGACGACGGCTGCGCCGCGGGCGCCCTGGGCCTGGTGCCGGGGCGATAACGACGGGGCGAGGTCGGTCGAGGAGGTCACGGCCGCCATGCTGCCAAATACACCCGTTTTGCCCTGGTAACGCGCGTTTGCCCGTCGTGTTGGTCACGATGCTGCTATGGACCCCGACATATCGCCGCCCGTGGCGCTCGGGCCGCGGGAGCGGCGCCGGCGGCGGCGCGGGCAGGGGAGCGGACGGGGGCAGGGGCCGCCTGCCGAGTGGGAGGACACCGCGGAGATCCCGGTCCTGGGCGGGGCCGGGGCGGGGGCCGGGGCCGGCGCGTACGGGCTCGGGACGGCCGGCGGGACGCCCCGGAACCGGGCCGCCGGGGGCCGGGCGCACCGGGTCGGGGCGTACGGCACCAGGGCGTACCGCGCCGGCCGGCGGGCCGCCGCCGCGCGGGACTCCGCGTCGGCCGGCGACGAGGTCGCAGCCGCGGCCCAGGCCGCGTACGACGCGCTCTACCAGCGGTGCGCCGCCGACGTCACCCGGCACACGTACCTGCTCACCGGCGATCACGCCCTGACCCGCGAGGGCGTCGAGCACGCCTTCCACCTGGCGTGGGAGCGGTGGCCCGAGGTGGCCTCGGACCGGGACCCGCCGGGGTGGGTGCGGGCGGCGGCGTTCGCGTACGTGCAGGAGCCCTGGGAGTGGCTGCGCGCCCGGTGGCGCCGGCGCGCGCGGCGCGGGCAGGAGTGGCGCGCGGCGGAGGCCGGTGCGGACGAGGCGGGTGCGGGGGACGCGGGGACAGAGAAGGCGCACACAGAGAAGGCGGGCACGCAGAAGGCGGTCGCGGAGAAGGCGGTCGCGGCGGAGGACCGGCGGCTGTTCGCGGCGCTGCTCGCGCTGCCGGAGTCGTACCGCAGCGCCGTCGTGGTCTACGACGTCGTCGGGCTCGACCTGCCCGAGGCCGCCGCCGAGCTGGAGGCCACCACGCTGGCCGCCGCCGGGCGGCTCACCCACGCGCACGAGGCACTGGCCGACGCCGTGCCGGAGCTGCGGGCGCTCCCGCCGCGCGAGCGGGCGGAGGAACTGCGCGCCCGGCTGCGGCGGTTCGCCGCCGCGCAGCCGATACGCACCCTGCCGCCGGGCGCGGCACGCCACCGCAGCGAACGCCGTACGGACCGGCAGTTGCGCCGCTACGCCCTGCTGGCCGCCGTGATCTTCCTGGCCGCCGCGGTCGTCAGCGTCCTGGGCGCGTTCGGGACCCGCGACCGGGCCACGTCACCGGCGCCCCCGTGGCTGACCGGCCGGACCCTCTGGCCGCCCGCACCGGCCCACGGCACGCCGCCCGTACCGGGACATCCCACGCCGCCCCCGCCCGGCCGCGGCCCGGCCGCCGTACCCCGCGTACTCGGTCCACCCGACGCCCGCCCACCGCCCACCGGCGTCACCCGTCCGGACCACCCGCCGGCGGACGCACGGGGTTGACGCCCGCCGGACCCCGGCACGCGAGAGCGGGCCCGCCCCTGGAAGGGGGCGGGCCCGCTCTCGTTCCGTCGAACTCGTGCAGCGGGCTGTGTCAGCCTGCCAGCACCTCGCGGGCCAGCCGCGCCGTCTCCGACGGCGTCTTGCCGACCTTCACGCCCGCGGCCTCCAGCGCTTCCTTCTTCGCCTGGGCCGTGCCCGAGGAGCCGGAGACGATGGCACCGGCGTGGCCCATCGTCTTGCCCTCGGGGGCGGTGAAGCCGGCGACGTAGCCGACGACCGGCTTGGTCACCTTCGCCTTGATGTACTCGGCGGCCCGCTCCTCGGCGTCGCCGCCGATCTCGCCGATCATCACGATCAGGTCGGTGTCGGGGTCGGCCTCGAAGGCTTCGAGGGCGTCGATGTGGGTGGTGCCGATGACCGGGTCGCCGCCGATGCCGACGCAGGTGGAGAAGCCGATGTCGCGCAGCTCGTACATCATCTGGTACGTCAGCGTGCCGGACTTCGAGACCAGGCCGATCCGCCCGGGCTTGGTGATGTCCGCGGGGATGATGCCGGCGTTGGACTGGCCGGGGGTGATCAGACCGGGGCAGTTGGGGCCGACGATGCGCGTCTTGTTGCCCTTAGCGCCCGCGTACGCCCAGAAGGCGGCGGTGTCGTGGACCGCGATGCCCTCGGTGATGACCACCGCGAGCGGGATCTCGGCGTCGATGGCCTCGACCACGGCGGCCTTGGTGAACTTCTCCGGCACGAAGATGACGGTGACGTCCGCGCCGGTGGCGTCGATGGCCTCCTGGACGGAGCCGAAGACCGGGATCTCCACTGTGCTCGAATTGCGCGTCTCCGACACGACGTCGAAGGCGACCTTCTGGCCGGCCTTGCGGGGGTTGACCCCGCCGACGACGTCGGCGCCGGACGCGAGCATCCGCCGCGTGTGCTTCTGACCCTCCGAGCCGGTCATGCCCTGGACGATGACCTTGGAGTCCTTGGTGAGGAAGATAGCCATGGTTTTCTTCTGTCCTCTGTCCTTACTTGGCGGCCAGCTCGGCGGCGCGGTCGGCGGCGCCGTCCATCGTGTCCACCTGCTCGACGAGCGGGTGGTTGGCGTCGCTGAGGATCTTGCGGCCCAGCTCGGCGTTGTTGCCGTCGAGGCGTACGACCAGCGGCTTCGTGACGTCCTCGCCCTTGCTCTTGAGCAGTTCGAGGGCCTGCACGATGCCGTTGGCGACCGCGTCGCACGCGGTGATGCCGCCGAAGACGTTGACGAAGACGGACCGGACGTCCGGGTCGCCGAGGATGATCTCCAGGCCGTTGGCCATCACGTCGGCGGAGGCGCCGCCGCCGATGTCGAGGAAGTTGGCGGGCTTGACGCCGCTGTGGCTCTCGCCCGCGTACGCGACGACGTCGAGGGTGGACATGACCAGACCCGCGCCGTTGCCGATGATGCCGACCTGGCCGTCGAGCTTCACGTAGTTGAGGCCCTTGGCCTTGGCCGCGGCCTCCAGCGGGTTGGCGGCGGCCCGGTCCTCGAAGGCGACGTGGTCGGGCTGGCGGAACTCTGCGTTCTCGTCCAGCGAAATCTTTCCGTCAAGCGCCAGGACGGTCCCCTCGGCGGTCTTGACCAGCGGGTTGACCTCGACCAGGAGCGCGTCCTCCCTGATGAAGACCGTCCACAGGGTCTGCAGCACCTCGACGACCTGGTCGGCGATCTCCTCGGGGAAGCGCGCAGCCTGGACGATCTCGCGGGCCTTGGCCTCGGTCACGCCCTCGTTCGCGTCCACGGGGATCCTGGCCAGCGCCTCGGGCTTGGTGGCCGCGACCTCCTCGATGTCCATGCCGCCCTCGACGGACGCCATGGCGAGGAAGGTGCGGTTGGCGCGGTCGAGCAGGTACGACACGTAGTACTCGTCGGCGATGTCCGCGGTCTGGGCGAGCATCACCTTGTGGACCGTGTGGCCCTTGATGTCCATGCCCAGAATCTGGCCGGCCTTCACGACGGCGTCGTCGGGGTCGGACGCGAGCTTCACGCCGCCCGCCTTGCCCCGCCCACCGGTCTTGACCTGGGCCTTGACGACGGCGCGACCGCCGAGCTCCGCGGTCACCTGGCGCGCCGCCTCGGGCGTGTCGATGACTTCGCCGGCCAGCACCGGTACACCATGCTTGGCGAAGAGATCCCTCGCCTGGTACTCGAACAGATCCACGCGCGTCCGTCCCTTGTGATTCAGTCGTGTCGCGTTGTAATGGCAGGGTCGTCTTGCAGATTAGTCCTGCCTGACAGCCCGGCCTAAATCCAGGGTCACACCGGCGCGGTGAGAACGGTCACAAGTGCGGTTCACGTGTGAGCGAGGGCGGACGGGGGCAACGAACCGCTCTCACGTCTCCGCCGGGGCGGGGAGCGGGCGGCCCTCCAGCGCCGCCGCCATCACCTCGGGGAACAGCTCAGGTGTGCAGGCGAACGCGGGTGCGCCGAGAGCGGCCAGCGCGGCGGCGTGATCACGGTCGTAGGCGGGCGCACCCTCGTCGGAGAGGGCGAGCAGCGCGACGAACTGGACACCGGACGCCTTCATGGCGGCGACCCGCTTCAGCATCTCCTGGCGTATGCCGCCCTCGTACAGATCGCTGATGAGTACGACCACCGTGTCGGCGGGGCGGGTGATGCGCTGCTGGCAGTACGCGAGCGCCCTGTTGATGTCCGTACCGCCGCCGAGCTGGGTGCCGAAGAGCACGTCCACGGGGTCGCTGAGCTGGTCGGTGAGGTCGACGACGGCGGTGTCGAAGGCGACGAGGCGGGTGGCGAGGGAGCGCATGGAGGCGAGGACGGCGCCGAAGACGGAGGCGTAGACGACGGAGGCGGCCATCGAGCCGGACTGGTCGATGGCGAGGACGACCTCCTTGCGGACGGAGCGGGCGGCGCGCGCGTAGCCGACGAGGCGCTCGGGGACGACGGTGCGGTGCTCGGGGACGTAGTGCTTGAGGTTGGCGCGGATGGTGCGGTCCCAGTCGATGTCGCGGTGCCGGGGGCGCTGCACGCGGGCGGCGCGGTCGAGGGCGCCGGTGAGGGTGGCGCGAGTGCGGGCGGCGAGCTTGCGCTCCAGGTCGTCGGTGACCTGGCGGACGACGCCGCGGGCGGTCTCGCGGGCCTCGTCGGGCATGGCTTTGGCGAGGGAGAGCAGGGTGCCGACGAGGTGCACGTCGGGCTCGACGGCGGCGAGCATCTCGGGCTCCAGGAGGAGCGAGGCGATGCCGAGCCGGTCGATGGCGTCGCGCTGCATGACCTGGACGACGGGGGTCGGGAAGTACGTCCGCACGTCCCCGAGCCACCGGGCCACCTGCGGCGCGGACCCCCCGAGCCCGGCCTGCCGCCGGCCACCGCCCGCGGCCGTGCCGGGCCCCCCGTACAACGCGGCCAGCGCCCGGTCCATCCCGGCATCGCCCCCCTCAAGCGCCTGCCCGGTCCCGTCCCCGCCCTCGGCCCCGAGCACAAGCCGCCACCGCCGAAGCCGCTCCCCTGCGGGGGCGCCGGGGGCGCCGGGTGCGAGGGCGCCGGGTGCGGGGCTGCCGGGGCCGGGAGGGCCGGGGACGGCCGGGGCTGCGCTGGCGGGGCGGGCGGCAGAGGAAGCGAACCCGGCGGGCTGGGACGGGGGCTGGGGGCTCGGGGTGGGCATCGGGGGCTCCTCGGGTGGGGTGCGGGGGCGGGGCGGTGGGCTGGGCGCGGGGGTTCCTGTGCCGGGGGCGCCGGGGGCTGTGTGCCGAGTCACGGTCTGTCCTCCTCGGTGCCGAGCAGCGCCCGGAGCGTGGGCAGCACCGCGGCGGCGCGGGCAGCATCGACCTCGTCGGCGAAGCCGGGCAGGCCGTCAGGCTCGGCCGGGCCCGCGGCGGCGGCGCCGCGGCGTACCAGCTCGCCGAGGGCGCGCCGGGCCCCCGGCTCGTACTCGGCGAACGTCCGCCGCAGCAGCGGCAGCACGTCCGTGAAGGCGCCGCCGGACAGCCCGGTCAGCCAGCCGTCGACGAGCGCGAGCAGCCGCTCGTCGTGGACGAGGAGCATGCCGCCGTCGCCGCCGAGGAAGCCCTCGACCCACGCGGCGGCGTCCGCGGGCGGCACTGCGTGCGACAGGGCGAGGCTCATGACCCGCTCCGCCTCGGCGGCCGGCATCCGGCCCGCATCGAGGAGCAGCCGCACGGCCCGGCCCCGAATGAGCCCGGGAACGGCGTCCCTGCTCCCCAGCACCCGCAGCGCACCGGCCCACCGCCCCCGCAGCGAGACGCCCGGTCCCCTGTCCGCCGCAGCTCCCTGTCCGGGCTGCGCCGCGGCATCGCCGGACCCGGTGGGCGCGCCCGGCGCGCCCGGCGCGTCCGTGTCCAGCAGAGCCACCGCCGCGTGTACCGCGTCCACGTGCGTGCGCATCTCCTGTGCCCCGTCCGCGTCGAGCCCCGCGCACGCCGCGGGGAGGCCGACGAAGATGCGGTCGGCCAGGCCCGTGGCGACCTCCGCCAGTGCCGCGGTCCGGGTGCCGCGCACGTCGCCGTAGCGGACGGAGCGGGCCAGTGCCGGGAGTGCCTGCGCCAGGTGGCCGACGTCCGTGTCGAGCGCGGCGCGGTCGGCGAGTGCCTGCATGACGACCGGCAGGGCGTCGGTCAGCTCGGCGAGCAGGCACTGCTCGGCCAGCGCCGTGACCTCCGCCAGCGAACCCGCGTGCGCCGCCTCGTACTCGGCCTTCGCGGTGGCCGCCGCGACCACCGTCGTGCCCCAGAGCGCCGCCTCCACCACCCGTACGGACAGGTCCGGCTCCCACCGCAGGCTCCACGTCTCGCGGAACGTGCCGGTGCTCGCCCGGGAGGCCGCGGGCACACCCCAGTCGATGCCCAGCAGCCGCAGCCGGTGCAGCAGGCGGCTGCGGCCCGCGCCGGTCTCCTTGCGCAGGTCGAGCTCCAGCTCGCGCTCCTCGGCCGTCGGCTTGAGCCGCAACGCCCGCTGCGTACGCGCCAGATCCCGCTGCAACGGCACGGCGGGGGCCGACTCCGGCACCTCGCCGAGCGCGTCGCCCACGACGAGCCGGTCGGCGACGAGCGCCAGCGGCACCTCGGAGCCGTCGCACATCACGGCCCGCACGGCGTCCAGCGTCTCGGCGAGCCCGGCGAGCGGGCGGCCCCGCATCACGGCCAGCGCGGTGGCGAGCCGCACGGCCTCGATGACGTGTGCCGACGACACCGTCCGGCCCTCGGCGCGCAGCAGGTCGGCAACCTTGATCAGCCAGCGCTCGATGGGGCGGTCCGGCACCTCGAAGAGATGCGCGTACCAGCCCGGGGAGTCGATACCCGCCCCGTAGCCGCTCTGGCGTGCCAGCCGCCGGTGGGTCCACGGCACCCACGCCACCTCGGTCTTGACCTTGGGCAGGCCCTTGAGCAGCCGGCGGTCGGCGGTGACCGTGGTACGGGCCCGCAGTGCGGGCACGTGCCACGCGCCGCAGACCACCGCGACCTGCCCGTCGAACTCCCCCCGCGCCGCCCGCAGTCCGAGCCGCATGTGCGCTTCGCGCACCAGGTCCCGGTCGTGCCCGCCGTCCCCGTACCGCTCGCGCAGCGCACCCATCGCCTCGCCCAGCGCGACGAACGGGGCGGTCACGTCGCCGCCGGCCGGGGAGGAGCCGGGGCGGCGCAGGTCTGCGGTGCCGGGGGAGCCGTGGGCGTGCGCGTCCCCGGCGCCGAACGGGGCGTGGGGACCGTCTTGGGTATGGCCCAGGTCCGTGTCGGCGGCACCGGTGGCGCCGCCCCCGTCAGCGGCAGCGGCGCCGCCCGGTCCGCCGGAACGAGCCGACGCACCCAAGTCCCCGGCACCGGCCGCCGCTTCCGGTGCGCCGTGCCGCTCCCCCGCTGCGGCGCCCGGCTCCGCGGGCGCGACGCGGAGCGGCACGCGGTGCTCGATCGCGTCCTCCCACCACCTCTCCGGGTCGTCGTACCCGGCGGCTTCCGCGAGGACCGCGAGCGGATCGATGCGCAGCGCCTCGGGGCTCCGCTCCGCCGGCCCCGCTCCCCCGGCGGTGTCCGGGTCCGCGTCGCCGGGCTGCTCCTCGCCCGGCGGCGGTGCGCCCCCCTCCGGCTCACCGCCCGGGGCGAGTTCGCCGACGCCGGCCATCGCGAGGGTGTGGGCGGCGGGGAGGTCGAAGAAGCGGACCGGCACGCCGTGGCGCAGCGCCCAGCGGATCGCGACCCACTCCGGCGAGAAGTGCGCCAGCGGCCAGAACCCGGCCCGCGCCGGCTCGTCCACGGCGTGGGCCAGGAGCGCGACGGGAGGCCGCATGTCCTCGTCGCCGGCCAGTTCGACGATCGTGTCCGCCTCCGGCGGGCCCTCAATGAGCACGACCCGCGGCCGGTACGCGTCCAGCGCCGCCGCCACCCCGCGCGCGGACCCCGGGCCGTGGTGCCGCACGCCGAGCAGCAACGGCTCGACGGCCGCCGCGCCGCCCCGCCGGCGCCCCTGATCCTCACCGGCCACCGCCCGCTCCCCCTCGCCCACGGCCCCGTCCCTCCCGGTCCCGTCCCATCCGGTCCCGTCCCTCCCCGCCCCGTGCCCCGTTCCGCCCTCCGTCACGGGTCCCGCGGCTCCCCCGGCCGCGTACCGCGCGACTGCCCCGGCCGCGCGCTCCGGGCCGGCGAACTCCGCGTCCGCGTACGCCCCTTCCATCTCGTACGCCTCGTACGCAATCCGCGTCCCCGCGCCCCCGCCGCTCTTCTCCACCGCTCCTTCCCCGTCCCCTCCTCCTGTCCCTGCTCCCCCTCCCGTCCCTGCCTCTCCGTCCCGCATGCCTCTTTCTTTTATGCTCCGCAACCCCACGGCCCCTCCGGCTTCCCGTTCCGCCTGCCGCGCACCGTCGCCTCCACCGCCGGACGCGGCTGCGCCGCGTGCCGTGCGGTCACGCCGTGACCTCGCGGCAGGCGCGGTAGAGGTCCTTCCAGCCCTCGCGCTCGCGCACGACCGTTTCCAGGTACTCCTGCCACACCACGCCGTCGGCCGCCGGATCGCGGACCACCGCGCTCTGGATGCCTGCGGCCACGTCGCTCGCGCGCAGCACCCCGTCACCGAAGTGCGCCGCCAGCGCCAGGCCGCCGGTGACCACGGATATCGCCTCGGCCGTCGACAGCGTCCCGGACGGGGACTTCACCTTCGTCCGGCGGTCCGCCGTCTCCCCGTCGCGCAGCTCGCGGAAGACCGTGACGACCCTGCGGATCTCGTCGATCGCCTCCGGGACGGGCGGGAGCTGAAGGGAGGCGCCGATCTGCGCGACGCGCTGCGTGACGATGCCGACCTCGTCCTCGGCGGACGCCGGCAGCGGCAGCACCACCGTGTTGAAGCGGCGGCGCAGGGCGCTCGACAGCTCGTTGACCCCGCGGTCGCGGTCGTTGGCCGTGGCGATGACGTTGAACCCCCGGACCGCCTGGACCTCTTCACCCAGCTCCGCGACCGGCAGCGTCTTCTCCGACAGGATCGTGATGAGCGAGTCCTGCACGTCGGCCGGGATCCGGGTCAGCTCCTCGACCCGCGCCGTCATGCCCTCCGCCATCGCCCGCATCAGGGGGCTGGGCACCAGCGCCTCCCGGCTGGGGCCGGCGGCGAGCAACTGCGCGTAGTTCCACCCGTAGCGGATGGCCTCCTCCGGTGTGCCGGCCGTCCCCTGCACGAGCAGCGTGGAGTCGCCGCTGACGGCGGCGGCCAGATGCTCCGAGACCCAGGTCTTCGCCGTGCCGGGCACGCCGAGGAGCAGCAGCGCCCGGTCCGTCGCCAAGGTGGCGACCGCGACCTCCACGATCCGGCGCGGGCCGACGTACTTGGGCGTGATGGCCGTGCCGTCCGGGAGCACGCCGCCGAGCAGATACGTGGACACCGCCCACGGCGACAGCCGCCAGCGCGGCGGCCGGGGCCGGTCGTCCGCGGCGGCGAGGGCCGCGAGTTCATGCGCGAAGGCGTCCTCGGCGTGCGGGCGCAGCGCGCCGTCCGCGGCCGGGGGCTCAGCCGGGGGCTCCGCGGCACCCGCGGAGCCCGCCCCGCTCAGCTCGTCTGCCGCGCCTGCCCCGCCGGCCGTTCCCGCCGCACCCGCGCCGCCCGCGGGCTCCGCGGGCCGCCCCGCCCCAGCAGTGCCCCCGGTGGCCGCGCCTGCCCCTGTCGTGGTCGTCATCGTCCCCTCCTCGCCGACTCGGTCGCAGCCGCCGCGGCCACCGCCGCGGCGCCTGCGGAAACCACCTTGCCGCACAGCACTGACACCGCCCCCGGGCCTGTGGATATCGCAGGTCAGCGATCCAGCGCACCTTCGGTGCGCGCCGGGGGCGTGGTAAATCTCGTGGCGCGCGCCGGAAGTGCTTCTGTCCGCTCTGACGGGGCTGATGCCGGTCCGGGATGCTGGTGGGGTTCGTTCCGGCCGAAACCGATGCCTCTGTGATGCCGGTGAGCTCGCAGGTCAGCGTGGTGCTGGGGGCCTTCCACGGGAACCGTGGAGTGTTGCTGCGAAGCACGTGCGTCAGAATTCCTGATTCACCCTGGCCCTCCCGGAACGGCGTACTT